>DATEGC010000085.1:0-40104 GCA_035280285.1 Candidatus Dormiibacterota bacterium
GCGTACAACTACATGAACAACAGCAGCTACGCGCTGGCGGAGCAGGCGGCCACCAACCAGTTCGCGAACAACCAGCGGCTGTACATGTCTCCCACATGCATCGGCTACGGGACTTCCAATGTGACCTGCACGTTCGGAGACCCGACCAACGAGGTCCTGACACTTGCGGTCGCCGACCATTCCATCGCCGGGGTCACGTTCACGGCCACAGCCACCCATCAGATGCCGGTCGCGATCATGCAGGTGTTGGGGGCGGCGGCGATGAACGTGGGCGCCAACGCGACCGCCGTCGCGCGCCGGCCAGGGACGAACGGCGCCGCGATCCAGACGCTCGCTACCTACGGCTGTCCCAGCGCCGGCAACTCGTTGATCTTCCAGGGCAACTCGACCACGACTGTCGTCGGTGACGTCTGGTCGAATGGCAACATCTTCGAACAGAGCGGGGCGGCCGGCGGCTCGATCAACGGCAACGTCATCGACATCTGCCCGGCGCCACCTTCTCCGCTCACCGCGCCCAAGTGGACCGTCACCGGTTCGCAGGTCAACGGGTTCAACATTCCTGACCCGGGCTACGCGACGCCGCCCATCGACGCCACCTCTCGCTCGTGGTCCTCGCCGAGCGGCAGCGTCGAGCTGCCTGGCACCTACAACTCAGATCCCCATCTTGGCGGCGGAGCAGGCTGCTATTTCCTGACCGGCGGGGTCTACGACTTCAAGGGCGGGTTCACCATCCTCGGCGGGTTCATCAGCAACGAGCTCCGCCCACCGGACGAGCCGAATCTCACGGCAACCACCTCCGCGTTGACGGGCACGATCACCTCGATCCCGGTTTCCGCTCTCGCCGTCGCGGTTCCAGCCAACTCAACTGTGCGGGTGGCGGACCAGGGGTTCATCGTGACTTCCGCTGGAGCGGCCGCCGGTGCCACCTCGATTCCCGTGAACAGTCAGGCTGTCAGCGGCACGATCGCCAACGGGACGGTGGTTGTGACCATGGCCCGCGCCGCAAATCAGTTCTGGGACATGAACGGTGTCGGTTGCGGCAGCTCGTTCAGCCTGACCGCACTGGGCTCGACCGGGCTCTCTTCGGGCGCGTACTCGGTCGAGGTCACCACCGTGCGCTGGGAACCCAACGGCGTGTCCAGCTGCAGCGGGCCGGCGTCGCCGACCTGCTATCTGCGCGAGAGCGCCCCTTCGATGTGCAGAACGGTGACGCTGGCGAGCAGCGGAAACATCAGGGTGGCGGTGACCAACGATCCGGGTGCCCAGGACTACTACGTCTACATGGCTCAGAACGCCACCTGCAGCGGACTGACGTACTGCACCCACACCGGCAGCGGCGGCGGCACGAGCGTGACAATCAACAACTGCCCCACTGGCCAGGCGTCGCCGCCCGACCAGGAGCGCGTGCCGCTGGCCAGTGGCCTCCCCAACACAAATCCCGCGCCGGGAGCGCCTCCACGCGGTGATCTCGCCAACGAAGGCCACTGCGTCGACCCGACGACGGGCAACGGCGCCACATGTCCGGCGCCCTGGTCTCCGGGCGCGGTCGTTTTCTACTTCCCCAGCGGTGGGTGTCTGGACCTCCACGGCGGAGCGGACAGCTACCTCTTCAGCGGCTACCAGTACAACCGGACATTGATCTTCGAGCCAGGACCAATACAGGCTGCTGTCCCCAACACGTGCTCCAACATCATCAACGGCCACGGCTTCACCAGCCTGATCGGCATCGTTTATGTGCCCGCCGCCAACGTCCAGATCAACGGCAGCAACTCCTACCAGGCGACGATCGCGGGAGGCGTCATCGCGTGGACCGCCACCATCACCGGCAATGGAGCCGTGGCGATCATCGCCGATCCAACTTTGCGGGCGTTCCCGTCCGCTGTGAGGTTGATCCAATGAGCACGGCACCACTTCCGCCAATCCATCAGAGCGACTACTCCGCGCTGGGGCCGCTCGCGCAGCTGCTCGCAAGCCCGCAGGTGACGGAGATCATGGTCGTCGGCCCGCGCGACGTCTATGTCGAGATCGAGGGCAAGATCCTGTTGACGCCCGTGAGCTTCGCGAGCACCGACGAGTTGATGGGTGTCATCCGACACATCGTCGAGTCGGTCGGCCGCCGCGTCGACGCCGCTACTCCCCTTTGCGACGCCCGCCTCAGCGACGGCTCCCGCGTGCACGTCGCCATTCCACCCGTGGCAGTCGACGGTCCGATGCTCAACATCCGCAGGTTCGTGCAGGCGCCGCTCGAGATGGCCGACTTGATTCGACTGGGCAGCTGCGGCGAGTCGGCGTTCGGCTTCTTGAAGGCGTGCGTGACGGCCAGGGCCAACATCGTCGTCAGCGGAGGCACCGGCAGCGGCAAGACGACGTTGCTCAACGTGTTGTCGGGCTACATTCCTTCAGACGAGCGCATCGTCACCATCGAGGATGCGGCTGAGCTGCAGCTCCGCCAGCGACACGTGGCGAGGCTCGAATCGCGCCCCGCGGGGCCGGACGGCAAAGAGATCACGATTCGCGACCTGGTCATCTCATCGCTCCGCATGCGGCCGGACCGCCTTGTCGTCGGCGAGGTCCGCGGCGCAGAGGCGCTCGACATGCTTCAGGCGATGAACACCGGTCACGACGGATCGATGACCACGCTGCACGCGAACAAGCCCAGGGACGCGCTATCCAGGATCGAGACGCTGGTGTTGATGGCCGGTTACGACCTGCCCGTTCGTGCCATTCGCGCCCAGGTCACGAGCGCGATCAACGTCGTGGTTCATCTGGAGCGGCTGCGGGACGGCAGCCGGAAGGTGGTGCAGATCAGCGAGCTGACCGGGATGGAAGAGGACGTGATCACGATGCAGGAGATTTTCAAGTTCTTCCGCACAGGCATCGACGCCCAGGGTCGGGTCACGGGCCGCTTCTCGCCGACCGGAATCTATCCCCGGGTGCTCGACAAGCTGGACGAGCTCGGACACGCGATGCCGGCCGAGATCGTCGAGGTGTTTCCCAAGCCGGTTCGCGCAGTTCAACAGTTTTGAGCCCGAGGAGGGGTACGTCGATGGGGATACTGGTGGAGGAGCGACAGGGGTCCAGACGGGGCGACACAGATCGACGTTTGGAGGAGAGGCGAGCCGCCACCGACCGGCGCGAGCGGATCGTGGCCGTGTCGGTGGAGCGGCGGAACGGTCCGCGACGCTGGGTCGAGCGGCGGATGGAGGTGCGCCGAAGGGTAGGAGACCGCCGCGCGCTGAGCTGAGGTCGCTTAGCATCTTGGGCGCGCCATGGACCTCGGACTGGCAGGCCGCATCGTCACCGTCACAGGTGGCGCTTCCAACCTCGGACGGGCAATCACGTTGGGCTTCGCGCACGAGGGCGCGCGGGTCGTCATCGCAGACGTCGATGACGCGCAAGCGAAAAAGGTAGAGAAGGAAGCGCCGTCCGGCACGATCGTCGCGCGGCACACCGATGTCACCGACTGGGACTCGGTGTCGTCCATGGTCGATTTCGTAGAGAAATCGATGGGCGGCGTCGATGTGCTGGTCAACTGCGCGGGGTGGACCATCGATCGCCTCTTCACCGAGAAGCCACGCGAGGAATGGGAGCGCGAGATTGCGATCGACACCTGGGGATTCATCAACAGCGTTCGCGCGGTGATCGACCCGATGATCGAGCGCCGGTACGGTCGGATAGTGTCGATCGGCTCCGACGCCGGACGAATTGGCGAATGGCGCGAGGCGGTGTACAGCGGGACGAAGGCAAGCGTCATCGCGATGTCGAAGGCGATTGCGCGCGAGGTCGGCAAGTACGGGATCACGCTCAACGTCGTCTGTCCAGGTTTGATCCCGGGAGCGCCCGAGACTTCGGGTGGCGACTCGATGTGGTCGGCGGAGCAGAGGGAGGTGTTCACGCCTGAGGTCCGCGAGAGGGCTGCTCGCGCGTATCCGCTGCGCCGCCTTGGCACCCCTGACGACGTCGTGCCCGCCGTCCTTCTGCTGGCGTCCGACCGGGCGTCGTATATCACCGGCCAGACGCTCTCGGTCAGCGGCGGCTACACCATGATCTGAGCGAGTATCTGATCCCGGAGCCGCTGCCAACGCTCGAGGCGATTACGCCCAGCCAGCGGAAAGATGAACCTGTCGATGCCCGTCGACTTGAGCTGGCGAAGTCGCGCAGCGCATTCATTTGGGCTGCCGACCACCGCCAGGGCGCGAACCAACTCGTCCGAGACCACAGTGCTGTGCTCCGCCGTCGTGGACAGATGCTCGGCGTAGTCGTAGCTCCGGGCGCTTCTGGCGATCTCGACGACGAACTTGGACAGACTTGCAGGCAGCTCCTTGTGATGCGACAGGAGCCGTGCCTGCGTTGAAGCCCACGAGCGCACGTCGTCGATGTCCGTCGAAGTGGGAGCGATGAAGGCGATCTCGAATCCGTCTCGCCGGCCGCCCGACGTGATCCATTCCACCTGCCTGCGCACCATGTCCGCCTGAGCTGGGCCCATCACGATGGCACCGTCGGCGATCCGCCCGGCCAGCTCGCACATGCGCTGCTGGCTGACGGCGAGATAGATCGGTATCGCGCCGACGCGCGACCTGAAGAACGCAACCGCCTCCTCCACCTCCGCGACCTTCTGCGGCTTCAACCCGATGCCGTACAGCGCCGAGTCGCCAGCGCCCAGGCCCAGGATTGCGCGCCCGTGCGAGATCTCGCCCACAGCCGCGATCGCGTTGGCCGTCACCGTCGGATGCCGGGTCACGGCGTTGGTGACTCCGGTGCCGAGACCAATTCGAGTCGTGTGCAACGCGGCGACCACCAGGCCTGCGTACACGTCTTTCATCGCCAGCTGCGAATCGATCACCCACACCCGGCGCACGCCCTCCGCCTCGAGGCCGCTCACGAAGGAAGCCCAGCTGTCGAAGGACTGCCGCAGGCTGATGCCTACGCTGACGTCGAAGCCGTTCACTACGACTCGGGCCGCGCGCGCCGAGACATCGATTGCTGGCGCAGCCTCACCGCCTCGCGTCGCTCTGGGCTGCCGGCCGCGTGGATTCGCAGCCGCTGCGCCCTCTCCAGGTCGTCCGCCGAGGCAGCACGCGCCGCCAGAAGGTTGAGGCTTGCTTTGGTGCCCCGCACCGCGGCGGGTGGGGAGGTGGCGAGCTTTTCAGCCAGCTGCGCGACGCGCGCCCCGATTTCCGCAACGGGAACGACCTCGGTGACCAGCCCCCAAGCATAGGCGCGCCCGGCGTCCAGCGCGGGCATCGCGAGCAGCAGGTCAGAGGCGCGCGCAGCGCCGCAGATCTGCACCAGGCGCGCGACGAACTGGTACCGATAGACGACGCCGAGGCTGACCGCCGGTACCGACAGATGCAAGTCATCTCCGGCGATCCTAAGGTCGCAGCTCAACGCTATCTCGACACCCGCGCCGTGGCAGTGGCCGTCGAGCTGCGCGATCACCGGTGCCGGACACGTGCGCAGCGCGCTCGCGGCGTCGCCGATGAAACGGTCCGCCTCGAGGTCCTCGACCGACCCGGTCAGTCGCGAGATGTCGTAGCCGGACGAGAACGAGCCGCCCGCGCCGCGGAGGATGACAGCCGCCGCGCGCGCTCCATCCGTCAGGAGCGTGGTGGTCAGGGCGGTCAGCAGCTCAGGATCGAGGGCGTTGCGGCGACCTGGACGGTTGAAGGTCAGGGTGAGGATATCGTGAGCTCCCGACTCGACGAGGAGCGCGTCAGTCATTGGCGAGGAGCGAGTTGATCATCACAGCAAGCTCGCGTGGTTTCTCGACGGGGATCGCGTGGCCGGCGCCGGCGATGATCTCGACCCGGCTTCCTTTTATTCCCGCGGCGATGATCTCGGCTGCTCTCGGCGGGCAGTGCTGGTCGAGCTCCGAGGCGACGATCAGAGTCCGGGCCTGGATCTTGGGCAGGTGTGGGTCGAGCGGCGCGGCGCTCAGCGCCGCCATCGCGGCGCACGCGTTGCTGTAGCCGCGCGGGTCTGCGGTTGACTGGCGCCTGATAAGCAGCCCTTCCTCGAGCTCGCCCGGCGCTTGCGCGTAGACGTCGGCGGTGTCTTGGTCCAGCGTCTCGCGCAGTCGCGGGTCGTTGTGGTCGACCATGGCAACGCGGTCGCGGTACCAATCGGCGGCGGCGCGGCCCACCCGGCTGGACGTGGCGACCAGCGCCAGCCTGCCGACTCGCTCGGGGTGATCGATGGCGGAGCGCATCGCGATCGTGCCGCCAAGGGAAAAGCCCGCGATGTCAGGCCGCTCGATGTCAAGACCGTCGAGCAGGGAGATCAAGTCTGCGCCCAGCTGTGCGAGCGAGCCGTCGGGCTCGCCAAGGCTCGTCTCGCCGTGACCCCTCAGGTCGTACAGGATCACGCGACGGCGGAGCATCAGGTCTGGCAGCGCTTGCCGCCATGCTCGATGGTCGTCGGCGAGGCCGTGGATCAGCACGAGCGGCGCGCCGCGTCCGGCTTCCGACCACGCGACGTTGATGTCTTTACAGCGCGCCAGCATGTTCGCGCAACGCCTGGCGGTTTACCTTGCCCGGGCCGGAAAGCGGGAGCTCGTCGAGGCGAAAGATCGTCTCGGGCCACTTGTAACGCGCCAGCCCTCGCTCATGCAGGAACCGATCCAACTCTTCCTGGGTCAGGTCGCCGACCACGAAAGCAACAGGAACCTCGCCGAGCTCGGCATCCGGCCTGCCGACCACGCAAGCGTCGCGCACGCCGGGATGAGAGCGCAGTATCGATTCCACCTCGTACGGGTTGATGTTCGTGCCGCCCCTGATGATGATGTCCTTCGTCCGGCCGGTGACGTGAAGGTAGCCGGACTCGTCGACGAATCCAATGTCGCCCATGTGCACCCAGCCGTCGTCTGAGTACGGGCCGGACCCCTCCCCCCAGTAGCGGTTCTGGACCAGGTCGCCGCGCATACAGATCTCACCGTTCACGATCTGCCAATCGGCCCGGTCGTGCGGCCGGCCGACGGTAGTCCATCGTTTGTCTTGCGGGTCCGAAGGGCTGGCAACGGCGAGCTGACCCGCGTCCATCGAGCCGTAAAAGCCGGCGACGGGGATGCCGGTGGTCAGTTCCCACCGCTCCGCGATCTCTGGCGGCATGGGGGCGCCCGCGACCGCGACGGCTCGCACGTTGGGGAGGGACACCGGATGGTTCAGCATGCGGATTACGTTGGTCGGCACGCCCACCATCACAGTCGCCCGCGCCTGGGCGGCCGTCTCCAGGCAGTGCTCCGACGTCCAGTGCGGCTCGCGGAGCATCACGAGCGCAGCTCCGGCGCGCAGGCAATACAGGCACATGCCGCCGATGCCCTGGGTCAGTGGAGTCATCGGCAGGACGCGGTCGCGCGCGGTGATTTCCAGCCTCGACGTGAAGCTCTCGCAAGTCACCTGCTTCAAGCGCGCCGAAAGCGAGGCCAGCTTGGGCATTCCGGTCGTGCCGGACGTAAGGGCGATTTCGACGATCCGGTCCGGATCGGGTTCGGCGAGTGGTGGGTCTGGCAGGCCGTCGCCAGATTCCGGCATCAGGTCACGGACTACGAGCACCGGCCGCGCCTTTTCCTGCACCCAGTGCAGCTCGTGTTCACCGAGGGTGAGGGGCAGAGGCAGGATGACCGCCCCTAGGTCGGGGATCGCAAGCTCAAGGGCGACGTACTGCCAGACGTTCGGCAGCTGCACGCCGACCACGTTCGCCGCGCGCACGCCTTTGGCCGCGAGCAGTTTTTGCAAACGCCGCACGTTTTCGACAAGCGCTTCAAACGTCATCTCCACGCCGGCCTCCCAGACGGCGACGCTCGAGCCCGCGTTTCGCTCGAGATAGGTGACGGGCGAGTACGGCGTGGGCGCGCTCACACGAGCAGAGCCACTATCCGGTCGGGGGTGAGGGGCAGCACGACGTCAGAGATCGAAAGGGCGTCGGCGATGGCGTTGGCGAGGGCGGCGGTGCCGCCGATCGTGCCGCCCTCGCCGACCCCCTTGGTGCCGAGCTCGTGGACTGTGGACGGGGTGACCAGGTGCTTGATCTCGAGCGCCGGCATTTCGCCGATGCTCGGGATCAGATAGTCGAGGAATGTTCCGCTCCGCAGCTCACCGTCGGAGCCGTACGTGATCTCCTCCATCAGGGCCGCCCCGAGCGCTTGCGCGACGCCGCCCGCGACCTGGCCTTCGACGATCATCGGGTTGATCAACACGCCGCAGTCCTCTGCGACCAGGTAGCGAAGGACTGCCACCGCGCCCGTTCCGCGATCGACCTCGACCATGCACACGTGTGTCGCGTATGGGTGCGCGGCCTGAACTGGGTCGTACGTGACCGAGACGTCGAGGTCGCCGTTCTCGGCAGCGAGCTCACGCAGCAGCGACGCCGCCCGAAAAACGCTGGTTGCGGTGGCGACCGAGCCGCGGCTCATGAAGGAGCCCGTGCCGTGGCCGACAACAGCCGTGTCCGTCTGCTCGACGATCACCCTCTCCGGGTCGACGCCGAGCGCGGCCGCCGCAACCTGGGCGAAAGTCGTGTTGGAGCCCTGGCCGATCGCGGGGGAGGTGGTCTGGAGGTGCACGCGGCCATCGGCGTCTTGCCACATGCGCGTCGTGTCGGTGCCCGGCACGTCTTCCATGCCGCGACTTCTGTAGGTCGACGAGCCGGCGCCGGTGAACTCGACATACGAGGCGATGCCGATCCCGAGCAACCGGCCCTCCGCGCGCGCTTTCTTCTGTTGCTCGCGCGCTGTGACGTAGCCAAAAGCATCGAGCGCCGCGTCGAGTGCGCCGGCGTAGTTGCCCGACTCATATGGATGTCCTGTGGCGGTCGCGTACGGCATCTGGGCCGCGGTCACGAAGTTGACGCGCCGGACGTCGGCCGGATCGAGCCTTAATCGCGCTGCGATCAGGTCCATCAGCCGCTCGTGCGCGAGGACCGCGGTGACCATGCCAACTCCGCGATATGCGCCCTCCGGGCACTCGTTGGTCGCCAGCGCGAACGACCCGTACTCGTAGTTGCGGATGTCGTACGGCCCGGGAATGAGGCCGGCGCAGGTGAGGGGGTCGAGCAGCGGACCGAACGGCCGGGTCCCGTAGGCGCCGATGCTCGAGAAAACCGTCGCCCGCAGGCCCAGGACGCGACCGTCGTCGCGCACCGCCGCACTGAACTTGACCTGCTGGTCGCGCGCGTGACCGGCGCTATGCATGTGCTCGGAACGCGTCTCGATCCATCTGACCGAGGCGTTGAGCCGCCTCGCGATCCACGCCAGCAGGATCTCCTCCGGGTAGGCCTGGGCTTTGATCCCGAAGCCGCCGCCTACGTCGGTGGCCACGACCCGGACCTGCGACGGCTCCAGCTTCAGGCATTCGGCGACCGCGTCGGCGACCAGGTGTGGGATTTGCGTCGACGTCCACACCACAACGCCTGAACGCTCCGCTTTCGCGATGACGCCGCGCGTCTCCATGGGAGCGGCCGAAACACGCGGGTGCACGACCTCGCCCTCGACAACGATCTCGGCGCCATCGAAGAGGCTCGCCGCCTCCCCGAAGGTGCGGTGGCCGACGTGGTAGAGATTCCCGGGCACGGCCTCGTGAACGAGCGGCGCGTCTTCAGCCATCGCGCCTCCGAACGTAGTGATGGCCGGCAGTGGATCGAAATCGACCTCGACGAGTTCGGCCGCGTCGGCGGCTCGATACCGGCTGTCCGCCACGACCGCCGCGATCAGCTCGCCCGGGAAGCGGACGCGATCCAGGGCCAGGATGGACCGCGGCGGGCACACGGCGCCTGGGGTGGAAATGTGCACGACCAGGGGAAGGCATGAACCCTCGAGGTCGGCCGCGGTGAAGACACCAGCCACGCCTGGCGCCTCGCGTGCGGCCGAGGTGTCGATGGCGTTGATTCGCCCGCTGGCCAAGTGGCTGCGCACGAAGGCCACGTGCAGTGACGCGTCGAGGTCATCCACGAACCGGCCTTCACCGCGCAGGAGGCGCTCGTCCTCGAGCCGCTTCAGGCTCCTGCCGATCGGTCCGCCGTCGGCCTTGCCCATGACGCTAAATGATGCGCATACCGCGGTTCCGGTATTTGAATCGACGCCCGGTACCGGACGGGTTCAACGTCACCAGGCATTCGAGCAGCTGCGGGAGTACGGCAGCTGACCCCTGGGCCACGGGGCCAACGGCGGGCTCCCCGGCTATCCTCTCCGTCATCGACGCACACTGGATGGCGGTCGCGCGAGGTGACGAGCCGGCCGATCTCGTGGTGTCCGGAGGCCGGGTCCTGTCGGTCTTCACCAAGGAATGGCTCGATGTGGACGTCGCGGTCAAGGACGGCTACGTGGTCGGGCTGGGCCCCTACGAGGGACGCGACCGCCTCGAGGTCTCCGGGGCTTACCTCGTGCCCGGCTTCATCGACGCTCATATGCACATCGAGTCGTCCAAACTGACCGTCGACGAGTTCGCCCGTGCCGTGCTGGCGCACGGCACGACGGCGGTGGTGGCGGACCCGCACGAGATCGCTAACGTGCTCGGCACGGATGGCATCCACTGGCTGCTCGACTGCTGCGAGGACCTGCCGCTCGACGTTTTCGTGATGGCGTCGTCGTGCGTGCCGGCGTCGCATTTCGAGTCGCCCCGGCGGCCGTTCACGGTCGGCGACATCGAGAGCCTGCTCCGCCGCAGCCGCACGATCGGAATCGCGGAGATGATGAATTTTCCCGGCGTCATCGCCGGGGCGCCCTCAGAACTGGCGAAGCTCGAGACCGGCCTCACCGATCACGTGGACGGCCACGCCCCTGGCGTGCGCGGTCGGGAGCTCAACGCGTACATCGCTGCCGGAATCGAGACCGACCATGAATCTTTCGGGCTCGAGGAGGCGCTCGAAAAGCGACGTCTCGGCATGTGGGTCCTCCTGCGTGAAGCCTCGATCGCGCGCAACCTTCGCGACCTGTTGCCGCTTGTGAAGCGCTACGGCACCGAGAGGTGTGCCTTCTGCACTGACGACCGCGAGCCCGACTTCATCGTCGAGCACGGGCACATCAATCAGATGGTCCGGGTCGCGGTCGAAGAAGGGATCAGTCCCGAGGACGCTGTTGTGATGGCGACGATCAACGCAGCGACGTGTCATGGGCTGCGGGGACTCGGCGCGATCGCGCCGGGATATCAGGCCGACGTCCTGGTCCTCGACGACCTCAAATCATTCCGGCCGCGAGAGGTCTTGAAGCGCGGGAAGCCGCCGCGCTTCGTCAAGCTCGAGGTGCCCGAATGGGTACGGCAGACGGTCAGCGTCGCGCCAGTCGAATCCGGCTCGTTCCGGGTGGCGTCCGGTCCGCAGAGGATCCGCGTCATGCGCGTCATTCCGGCGCAGCTGCTGACGGGGGTCGAGGCTGTCGAGCCGAGCGTCAAAGACGGCTGCATCGTCGCCGACCCCTCACGTGACCTGATCAAGATCGCGGTAGTCGAGCGTCATCACGCGAGCGGCCGCGTCGGCCTTGGTTTCGCCACCAACGTCGGCTTGAAGCGGGGTGCGTTCGCGTCGACGGTGGCGCACGACGCCCACAACATCGTGTTGCTTGGCGTCGACGACCACGACATGGCGGCGTGCGTGACCCGGCTTGCCGAGATTGGCGGCGGGATCGTGATCGCCGAGGGCGGCCGCGTCGTCGAGGAGCTGCCGCTCCCGGTCGCGGGATTGATGAGCGATCGGCCACTCCAGGAGGTGCACGAACGCCTCCGCTCGATGGAACAGCGCCTGAACGCGATGGGCGTGATGATGGCGTCGCCTTTCATGACCCTCAGCTTCCTCGCCCTCTCGGTGATCCCGGACCTGAAGATCACCGACCGCGGGCTGGTCGACGTCAACCGCTTCGAGCTCGTGCCGCTGGGGATTGAGTGACGGGGCTCGACCGGTTCAACGCCCTGTCGACAGCCAGAGCTGAAGACCAACTTTTCGCGGCATTCGCGGATCGGAGCTGGGCGGCGGAGGTTGCGTCAGGCCGGCCGTATCGAGACATCGACCAGCTGCTCGACGCCGCTGAGCTGGCATGGAGCAAGCTCAAACCTGGCGACTGGCTGCGCGCGTTTGCCGCCCATCCGCGAATCGGCGAGAGCGGCGGCCACGCACCTGCCACCTCAGAACGCGAGCAGAGCGGCGTCCGCCAGGCGTCGGGCCGGACGCTGGCTGCGCTGGCGGAAGAAAATCGGAAATATGAGGCTCGTTTCGGACATGTTTTCCTCATCGCAGCTCGCGGCCGCAGCGCGGAGGACATCCTCCATGCCCTGCGCCAGCGCATGACCAACGATCCCGCAACCGAGCTCGAGGTGGCCGCCGCGGAGCAGCGCAAGATCACGCGTCTGCGGCTGCTCGAGGCGCTCGGTCGATGAGCATCTCGACCCACGTGCTCGACACCATGCGCGGCACGCCTGCGGCTGGGCTTGCGGTGGGCCTGCACCGCCGCGAGCCGGACGGCGACTGGAAGGAGGTCGCGGAGGCCGAGACCGACGCGGACGGGCGCGTGCGCCAGCTGACAGAGGATGAGCTCGAACCAGCCGAGTACCGGCTCGAGTTCGACACGCGCCCGTATTTCGAGCGGTCCGGGTTGAACGCTTTCTACCCGTCGGTGTCGATCGTGTTCAACTACGAAGGCGGCCATCTCCACGTGCCGCTGCTGCTGACCGCGTACGGCTACACCACGTACAAAGGAACCTGAGTGTCGCGCCCCCGAGTCTCCGCTCATCTTCGCGTCCTGAGAGGCCGGGCGCCCGCCCACCCCACGAAATCTGTGATTTCGTGGGGGCCCCGGCCGGCGCTGAAGCCTGCGTCAGGGGGCCCGGCACGGCGTCCTCACGGATCTTCAGATGCGCTCCTAGCCGCGCCACCCTTTCCTTGGCTCCGGCCTTGACGATCGTCCTCGGCGACAACCAGTACGGCAAGGCGGAGACGCACGTCGTGCGCGTCACGAAGTCGGGATCGCGACACGAGCTCAAAGACCTCAACGTCAGCGTCGCTCTGGCCGGCGACTTCAGCGAGACGCACCTGACCGGCGATAACAGCAAGGTGGTGCCCACGGACACGCAGAAGAACACCGTGTTCGCCTTCGCGCGCGACCCGATCGGCGAGATCGAGGACTTCGCGATCCGCCTGGCTCGACACTTCGTCAGCGAGTTCGCCTCCGTGTACCGGGCGCGAGTTCATGTCGAGGAGCACCCCTGGGAGCGAATCCACGACCAGGCATTTGTCCGGGCGGGAGCAGAGAAGCGCCTGGCGACCGTGACATGCACCGACGATGGGACGTGGGTCGTCGCCGGCATCGGCGACATGGTGGTGATGAAGTCGGGAGGCTCCGAGTTCCAGGGTTTCCTTAAAGACCGCTTCACGACGTTAGCCGAGACGAACGACCGCATCCTGGCCACGTCGGTGCTTGCGCGCTGGCGGTACGCCGGCACAGACGTCGATTGGAAGAGGTCTTTCGCGGAAGTTCGACATCACCTGCTCGATACGTTCGCCTCCAGACACAGCCTCTCGCTGCAGCAGACGCTCTACGCGATGGGTGAGGCTGTGCTGAAGGCGCGACCGGAAGTGGCTGAGATCCGCATGTCGATGCCCAACAAGCATCACTTTGCGGTCGACCTGACTCCGTTCGGCATGGATAACGAGAACGAGGTCTTTTATGCCTCGGACCGTCCGTATGGCCTGATCGAAGGCACGGTCACGCGCGAAGACGCGCCCGAGCCCGGCCTCGCGTGGTGATGGAGTTCTTCCAGCCGTCCACGTGGTCGGAGGCCCTGGAGATGAAGGCGGCGCACCCTGAGGCGACGCCGATCGCCGGGGGCACCGATGTGATGGTCGAGCTGAACCTCGACCACGGACGTCCGGCCGCGATCCTGGACCTGACGCGGATCCGCGAGCTGACGGAATGGGGGCGCGTCGACGGGCTGCTGCGCGTCGGAGCCGGCGTGACCTACACCCGGCTCATCGACGAGCTGGGCGACCGGCTGCCTGGCCTGGCCATGGCGTCGCGCACCGTCGGCTCACCGCAGATCCGCAACAGAGGAACGGTCGGGGGCAATCTGGGCACCGCCTCGCCGGCGGGCGACGCGCACCCACCGCTGCTCGCATCGGATGCGTGGGTCGAGCTCGCATCGCGATCAGGTGTCCGCCACATTCCCGTCCGTGAGTTCTTCACGGGACCAAAGCGAAACGCGATGCGGAAGGACGAGCTGATCAGTGCCTTCCTGGTCGCGCCGGCGCCCGGCCCGCAGCAGTTCGCGAAGGTCGGCACCCGTAACGCGATGGTGATTGCGGTGTGCTCCTTTGCGCTGTCCATCGATCCGGCTCATCGCCGGGTCGGAACCGGTATCGGCTCGGCCGGCCCGACCCCGCTGCGTGCGCTGGAGGCGGAGAAGTTCATCCAGAGTGAGCTCGACTGGGATGTCCACCGGCCGTTGAGCGAGGCAACGCTGAATCGTTTCGGCGAGCTGGTCGCTGCCGCTGCAAAGCCGATCGACGACGTCCGCGGCACGGCCGAGTACCGGCGCCACGCGCTGTCGGTGCTGGCGCGCCGCTGTCTTGCCTGGGCGTGGGCAGCATGAGGATCAGCTGTCGCGTCAATGGAAGTGCGCACGCCGCCGAGGACGTGTGGGAGGGCGAGAGCCTGCTCTATGTCCTGCGCGAGCGATTCGGCCTGTACGGCTCGAAGAACGCCTGCGAGCAAGGCGAGTGTGGCTCGTGCTCGGTCTATCTGGACGGCGCGCTCGTGTGCGCGTGCCTGGTGTTGGGCGGGCAGGCCGATGGGCGGGAGATCGTGACGGTCGAAGGCCTGGATGCGGCGAGAGTTCAGAGTGCTTTCGTCGAGGCAGGCGCCGTGCAGTGCGGCTTCTGCACGCCGGGCCTGGTCGTGGCGACTCACGACCTCTTGCACCGCGTGCACCATCCGACCGACGCGCAGATCCGCGAAGCGCTCGCCGGCAACATCTGCCGGTGCACGGGCTACGCCAAGATCATCGACGCGGTACATCTGGCGGCGCGATGAAGGTAGGCGAGAGCGTTCGCCGCCTGGACGGCGTC
Source organism: Candidatus Dormiibacterota bacterium (assembly GCA_035280285.1). Classification (GTDB taxonomy): domain Bacteria; phylum Chloroflexota; class Dormibacteria; order Dormibacterales; family Dormibacteraceae; genus 40CM-4-65-16. The sequence continues at coordinate 15,043 of DATEGC010000085.1, forward strand.
CCGAAAGTGCGTGGCGACTTCGTCTATTCCTCCGACCTGCACGTCGAGGGGATGCTGTGGGGAGCGACCGTCCGCAGCCCGCATCCATACGCCCGCATCCGCTCGATCGACTCGTCCGAGGCGAGCGCCATGCCGGGCGTGACGGCGGTGCTCACGCACGACGACATCCCCGGGAGCAATCTCTACGGCCTCGAGATCCAGGACCAACCGGTGCTGGCGTTCGACTTCGTCCGGTACTGGGGCGAAGCCGTCGCGTTGGTGGCGGCCGACCACCCCGAGCATGCGCGGCGTGCGGCGGGGAAAGTCCGCATTGAATACGAGGTTCTGGCGCCGATCACCACCGTCGAAGCCGCGCTCGCGCCCGATGCTCCTCGGCTGCATCCGAACGGGAACATCACCCGCCACCTGAAGATCCGCCACGGCGACCAGGCGGCGCGGGCCGACGTCGTGGTCACAGGCGAGTACGCGATCGGCATGCAGGATCAGGCTCCGCTTGGACCGGAATCAGGGCTCGCCATTCCAGATGGCGAGGGAGGCGTCGACCTCCACATTGCGACGCAGTGGCTCCACGTCGACCGGGACCAGCTGGCGAGCGTGTTGGGTCTGCCCAAGGAGAAGGTGCGCCTTACGATCGCGGGCATCGGCGGCGCGTTCGGCGCCCGCGAGGACCTTTCGATGCAGGCGCACGCGTGCCTGCTCGCGTTGAAGACCGGGCGGCCGGTCAAGATGTCGTACTCGCGCCCGGAGTCGTTCGTGGGCCACGTGCACCGCCACCCCGGGCGCCTCACGTATGAGCACGGCGCGAACCGGGACGGGAAGCTGGTCTACGTTAAAGCCCACATCCAGCTCGACGGCGGCGCGTACGCGTCGAGCTCCACCGCAGTCATCGCCAACGCGACGTGCTTCTCGGTTGGACCGTACGAGTGCCCCAACGCGACGATCGACGGCATCGTCGCTTACACCAACAACCCTCCGTGTGGCGCCATGCGCGGGTTCGGCTCGGTTCAGAACTGCTACGCGCACGAGGCGCAGATGGACAGGCTGGCCGCCGCGTTGGGAATGGATCCGGTCGAGCTGCGGATGCGCAACGCGATGAAAACGGGAAGCGTGATGATCACCGGACAGGTCATCGACGGCCCGGTCCCTGTGGCGGACCTGCTGAGTCGGGTGCGCGCGATGCCCCAGCCTGCGGAGCGCGACGATCACCTGACCTCGATGCCGGGCGGAGTCTCCAACACCACGCACGGTGAAGGCGTGAGGCGCGGGGTGGGCTATGCGGTCGGTTTCAAGAACATCGGGTATTCAGAGGGCTTCGACGACTACTCGACCGCCCGCGTGCGCCTGTCCGTGGTGGACGGCCACCCGCGCGTGGAGGTCCACACCGCCGCCGCCGAGGTGGGCCAGGGCGTCCTCATGGTGCAGGCTCAGGTCGCCGGCACCGAGCTGGGCGTGAGGGACGTCGTCGTCGTGAACGCGGACACGCGAGTGGGCTCTGCCGGCTCATCGTCGGCGTCCCGCCAGACCTACATCACGGGCGGCGCCGTCAAAACGGCGGCGGAGGCCGTGCGCCAGCGGGTCCTCGAGCTGGCGCAGTCGGAGCTCCATCCGGCCACGGCGCTGCGCCTCGAGGATGACGCGGTAGTCGGGCCCGACGGAAAACAGGTCGTCCCGCTCGCGACGCTGCTCGGCGACGCGGTGATCGAGGAGACTCGCGTCTTCCATCCGCGCCAGACCCATCGCCTCCACCCCGAGACCGGCCAGGCCGATGCGCACATGCAGTTCGCCTTTGCCGCGCACCGCGCCGTCGTCGACGTCGATACCGAGTTGGGCCTGGTGAAGGTGGTTGAGCTCGCGACCGCGCAAGACGTGGGCAAGGCGATCAACCCGCTCGCAGTCCAGGGTCAGCTCGAGGGCGGCGCGGCGCAGGGTCTCGGCCTGGCAGTGATGGAGGAGATCCAGCTCAAAGACGGCGTCATCCGCAACGCTTCCTTCACCGACTACCTGCTGCCGACGATCCTCGACATGCCGCCGGTGCGGATGGACATCCTCGAGCTGGGTGACCCGAACTCGCCGTACGGATTGAAGGGAGTGGGGGAACCGCCCACAATCTCCTCCGGACCGGCGATCGTGGCCGCTATCCGCGCCGCGACCGGGCGCGAGGTCGCGCGCGTACCTGTCCGGCCGCACGACATCACGCTTTGACGCTCCTGCTCAAAGCGGGGCTGCTGGTCACAGGCAGCCAGGAAATCGAAAACGGCTGGATCCTGGCCCGCGAAGGGATGATCACCGAAGTTGGGTCCGGGCCGGCCCCGCGCGCGGACGATGTGATCGACGAGCCCAACTGCGTCGCCATGCCCGGGTTGGTCAACGCGCATGACCACATGTACCAGTGGGCGACGCGGGGCTACGCGCCCGACGGCACACTGTTCGAATGGCTGCGCGCCCTTTACCCGGTGTGGGCGCGCATCGACGCGGAAACCGTCCGCCGTGCGGCGCGCGCCGCCATGGCGAAGCTGCTGCTGTCGGGCTGCACGCTCTCGACCGACCACCACTACGTCTTCCCGCACGGGCGCCCGGGCATCTTCCAGGCGCTCGTCGACAGCGCGCGCGAATTGGGCTTGCGCTTTCACCCGTGCCGCGGCTCTATGTCGCTGGGCGAATCGAAAGGCGGACTGCCGCCAGACAGCGTGGTCGAGGACGAGGACGCAATCCTCGCGCACACCGAGGCGATGATCAACCGTTTCCACGATCCCAAGCGTGGGTCCATGTGCCGGGTGGTGGTTGCTCCCTGCTCGCCGTTCTCGGTCACCCCGGAGTTGATGCGCGACTCGGCCGCGCTCGCCCGCAAACACGGCGTCCGCTTGCACACGCATGTGGCCGAGACGCTCGACGAAGAGCGCTTCTGCATGGAGACCTTCGGCCGCCGCCCGGTCGAAATGATGGACGACCTGGGCTGGACAGGCGACGACGTCTGGTACGCGCATGGCATTCACCTGAGCGACGCCGAGGTCGAGCGCATCGCCGAAGTCAAGACTGGGATTGCGCATTGCCCGTCGAGCAACATGCGGCTGGGCGCGGGGATCTGTCGGGTGCCCGACCTGGTTCGCGCCGGAGCCCGCGTCGGTCTGGGCATCGATGGGTCGGCCAGCAACGAGGACGCAAATCTCGCGATGGAGGCTCACCAGGCGATGCTGCTAGCTCGCGCGGCAGCGATGTCGCCGTCTGCGCTGGACGCCCGCGGCGCCCTGCGCCTCGCCACGCAGGGCGGCGCGGAGTGCATGGGCCGCGACGACTGCGGCGCGCTCGGGCCGGGGAAGTGCGCGGACATTGCGTGCTTCCGCGTCGATGACCTGGCCCACGCGGGGATAAGGGACCTGGTTGCCGGGTTCGTGCTGGCGCCGCCGGCGCGCGCTCAAACCGTGGTCGTGAACGGGCGCGTGGTTGTGCGCGATGGAAGGCTGTTGACCGCCGACGAGGACGAGATAGGCCGCGAGATCGCGGCTACGAGCGCGCGCCTGGCCGGATGAACCGCGCGCTCCCGTGCGTCAGTGTCTTGACCGTCCTGCCCCGTGTGGTCTGGCCCTCGTGCGCGCTGAACGGGTTCTTATAGAGAAGGTCCTCGCGCCGAACGACGTCCTGGTGGCTCAGGTCGACGATCCAGAGGTCGGCGTCGTAGCCGGGCGCGATGTCGCCTTTGTTTGCAATCCGAAACCGCAGGGCGATGTTGGCCGACGTGGCGGCCGCAAGCGCCGGTAAGTCGAGCCGGTCCTGTGCCAGAAGCAGCTGCCGCGCCGACTGACAGCTCGAGATGCCGCCCCAGATCTTCCGGAAGTCATCGCCCAGCTTCAGGTCGAGAGTGCTGGGCGAGTGGTCGGAAACGATGATCGGCATCCGCCACATCGCCTCGCGATCGTCCGCGCTGCGAAAGGGGGGCGCGCATTTGGCGGTGCCGCCCATCCGCTCGAGGTCATCCGCTGTGTACAGAAGGTAGTGGGGGCATGTCTCGCCCGTGATGCTGGCGCCATCGATCAGCTCAGCGCCCCGCCTGGTGCTCACGTGCACGATGTGCAGCCGGCATCGAGTTTTCGTCGCGATCGCGGTGGCCTGTTGAATGGCCGATATCTCCGCCTCTGCAGGCCGCGAATCGAGAAAGTCCTGCGCGCTCGGACCCTTCGGTTCGTGAAGCAGCGACGGGTCTTCGGCGTGTACGAGGAGGATCGAGTCGAGCTCGGCGATGCGCTTCATTCCTTCGTGCAAAGTTCGCTCGTCGCATGCGGGGAACTCGTCGACGCCGCTCGGGCACATGAACGCCTTGAAGCCCATCACGCCTCGCTCGACCATGCCGGGGAGCTGGTCCAGGTTGCCCGGAATCAGTCCGCCCCAAAGGCCGAAGTCGACCTTCGACGAGCGCGTCATCGCGGCGACCTTCATCTCGAACGCCTCGACTGTCGTCGTGACCGGTAAGTTGTTGAGCGGCATGTCGATGAATGCTGTGTAGCCGCCGGCCGCCAGGGCGGCCGAACCATGAGCGATGTCCTCCCAGTCTGTGCGACCTGGCTCGTTGAAGTGCACGTGCGAATCGATGCCGCCAGGGAAGACGTGCAAGCCGGTGGCGTCGATCTCTTCGCCGTCCGCGTCCACGTCCCGCCCGACTGCGGTGATGAGGCCGTCTTGGATCGCGACATCTGCCCGCTCCACCCCACGGGCGGTGACCACAGTCCCGCCGCGGACGATCACTGCTTCGCCAGCAGATCGAGAAAATTGCTGAGCACGTCCAGTGCCACCGCGACATCGGCCTCGGTCACCGACTCCGCGGGGTTGTGGCTGATGCCCCCCTTGCAGCGGACGAACAGCATGCCGATGTCTGTGATCTCTGACATGTAGACGCCGTCGTGGCCGGCGCCGCTGGCGATGTCGAGCGAACGCGCGCCGATCGCGTCCAGCAGCAACGCAGTCAGAGCGGGCGAACATGCAACAGATTTGCGTTCGCTCACCGCGCGCACTTCCAGGGTCAGCTTGCGACGCCTGGCCGCCTCTCGCGTCCGAGCCAGCAGCGCTTCGCAGATAGCGGATCGGGTCTTGTCGTCTCGATGCCTCACGTCCAGGGTGAACCGGACGTTCCCGGGGATCACGTTCGCAGCGCCGGGCTCCACGTCGAGCTTGCCGACGGTGGCCACCAGCCCTTCCGTTGTCGCCCCAGCCCCCTCCACCGCCAGCACGATCTCGGCCGCGCCGGTAAGGGCGTCCCGCCTGCGCTCCATGGGGACTGTGCCCGCGTGTCCGGCTTCGCCGACGAGCTCGATCTCGAAGCGACTTTGCCCCGCGATCGCGGACACCACGCCGACAGGCAGGCCGCGCGCCTCCAGCACCGGCCCCTGCTCGATGTGAACCTCGACGTAGCCCAGCGGCCGTTCGCCGGCCCATCGATCGTCGTCGATCCTTGTAGGATCGCCTCCGAACGTGCGGATCGCCTCCGCCATCGTTACGCCATCGGGGTCCGTTCGCCGAAGGTCGTCCTGGCCCAACTGGCCCGCCACCGCCCGAGAGCCCAGATAGGTCGAGCCGAAGCGCAGACCCTCCTCGTCAGCAAAGGCGAGGACCTCGATCGCAAACGGCAGTCGCCGGCCGGCGTTGTGCAGCCGCTGCACAGCCGCGATGGCCACCATCACGCCGAGTGGTCCGTCGAACTTGCCCGCGTCGCGGACGGAGTCCAGATGCGAGCCCAGCAGGATTGTCTTCGAGCCCGAGCCTTCGTAGCGGCCGCGAAGGTTGCCTATGTTGTCGCGCTTCGCGATCATGCCGGCCTGGCGCAACCATTCGTGCACGTACTGTTGCGCGCGGCGCATCGCGTCCGAGGCGAAGGGCCTCGTGATCCGGCCGGGCTCGTCCGAGCAGGCGGCGAGGATGTCGCATCGCTGCATCACGGCCCGCGCGTCGCTCACTGCATGGCCGTGAACCTGATCTCCTGCGCGCCTTTCCACAGCACGAGGTCGCCGAGCTCTTTCAGTCGCTCGTTGCCGTCGAAGATCGTGGCGAAATGGTTGCCCGCCAGCTGCCCCATCTTGCTCGCGAACATGGTGGAGCCGTATGGGAAAAGGATCTCTGTCTCGCTGATGCCGCCCGGATAGAGAAGCAGCTGGCCTGGCGCCGGATAGCTGGTGTGGTTCTCATACCCGAGGCCGAGGTCGAGCTCACCGAGCGGAATCCATGCCGCCTCGCCGCTCCAGCGCGCCTGAATGATCTGGGTTTCGAGGGGGAGCATCGACTCGAACGCCTGGCAGGTCTTGGGCGCCAGCCGGGTCTCGAGCCGTGCGAGAAAACGAAACCCGCCGACCCGGATCTCCACATTCATGCCCACATACCGACATAAAAGTAGCGCCGCCGCCTGCGTCAGGCAGCGGCGCTCGAAGGCCGGGAACTATGCGGCTCTGGTGCCCATGGCGGCGGCGGTCGGCTGCTTTCGCGTCGCTATCTGGAACACGTAGTAGAGCGCGGCGGTCAGGACGAAACCGACGACAAAGGTCAGGTCGCCGATGCCCGGGTTGGCGTTCGGGACCACGCCCGTGTACAGAATGTTGTTCGAGAACAGCCACACGGACACCACCAGGCCGATTGCCATCGCGGCGGCTCCCTGCCAGCGTTGGTACTTGGTGTCGTAGAAGATCGACTCGTCGCCGTAGTCTCCCTTGCGCATCCAGTAGTCGACGAAGACGACTGCAAGCCAGGGTGCGATCCAATAGCTGATCAGAAGCAAGAAGAACTCGTACTTGCTGCCGGGGCCCACGTTGGCCTGGCCCACGATGCCGATGATGTAGCCGAGGACGCCCGCGGACACCGCCAGCACGGCGCGGCGCTGCCGAAGCGTCATCCCCATCTCGCGTATGCCGACTGCGACCAAAGACATCGTCCCGCTGTAGATGTTGATCGCGTTGGCAGCGACCGCCCCGATTGCGATGCAGAGCAGGGTCAGGTAGTAAACAACGTCCGGCATGGCCTTCTGCAGCTGCACGGTGGGGATATCCGTCGGCCCCCACTTTGTGCCCGAAACGGTCGCCAGCGCTGCGCCGGCGGTCTCAATTACAACGCACGAGACGAATACGCCCATCGCCGCCCAGAACCCAACCCTTTGCCTGTTGACGGTGGGTGGCTGGTAGCGGGTGTAGTCGGCCGCGTACGGATTCCAGCCCGCCGCGTAGCCGAAGGTGGCCGTGAACAGGAGGGTGAAGCCTCCGAACTCGCCGACGGCGGGAATCGGCTTCGCCCCGGTGGCGAAATTCGCTTTCGAGAAGATGTAGATCGTGGCGAGCGCGAACACGACGCCCAGCAGAGGCAGCGCCCACCGCTCAAACACGTGGATGAAGTTATGGCCGAAAGTCGCGATCACGACCTGAGCCACGACGATGATCAAGAACGTGACGGCGAAAGGAAGGTCCACCTTGACGAGCAAGAACAGCGCCTGCAGAGCGAAGGCGCCGCTCACGCTGTTGACGATGAACCAGCCGATTGTGCCGGTGAAGGCATTCAGCCCAGCCGGAAGGATGTTGCCGAGGAACCCGAACGCGCCGCGGCTCTCGACCATCATCGGCACGCCGAACTTGGGCCCCCACGATGAAAGCACCCAATGGGTGAGTGAACCAAGGGCGCTCCCAAGGACGATCGCGATGAACGTCTCGGCGAAGCTCAGACCGAATACCGCGACGCCGAGGACACCGACAAAGACGGTCGCGAATTCGAGATTGGGCGACAGCCACGTCCAGAACAGGTCGATGGGCCTGCCGTGGCGCTCCTTGAGAGAGATGTACTCGACGCCTCCGGGCTCGACCGTGGCGACCCTCTCCCCGTAGTCGCCCTCCCGGACAGGTACGTGTTTCTCGACTTCCTGGACCGATTGCATAGGCGCTTCCCCCTACAAAGCGACCGCCGGCAGGTAACGACCGGAAGTTTAAGCGTCGTTTAGGATTCCGTCGAATGCTCGATTTGCTGCTGCGTGGGGCCCGCCTACCGGGCGAGTTGGAGACGCGGGACATCGGCATCAAGGACGGCTTGATCAGCGAGCCCGAAGCTGAAGCGCGCCACGAGATCGACCTGGCCGGCGCGCTCGTCACGCCGGCGCTGGTCGAGCCGCACATTCACCTCGACGCGGTCCTCACGGTGGGCGAGCCGCGGCACAACGAGACCGGCTCCCTGTTCGACGGCATCGCGATCTGGGCCGAGCGCGTCAAGCAGCTGACGGTCGAGGACGTGAAGGAGCGGGTGCGCACCGTCCTGCGGTGGCAGCTCGCGAACGGCGTCCAGTTCGTGCGCAGCCACGTCGACGTGTGCGACCCCGAGCTGAGGGCGGTGCGCGCGCTGGTCGAGCTGCGCAAGGAGATCGGCGACCAGATGACGGTGCAGCTGGTCGCGTTCCCTCAGCAGGGGATCATGTCGTTCGAAGGCGGCGAGGACTTGATGCGCCGCGCCATCGACATGGGCGTGGACGTGGTCGGCGCGATTCCGCATTTTGAGCTGACGCGCGAATATGGCGAGCAGTCGATCAAGTTCGCGTTCGCCCTCGCCTCGAACAAAGGCCTGCGGGTCGACATCCACTGCGACGAGACCGACGACGACCAGTCGCGTTTCGTCGAGGTGATGGCCGCCGAGACGATCCGGCTCGGGATGGGTGGCCGCGTCACCGCCAGCCACACCACCGCGATGCACTCGTACAACAACGCCTACGCCTACCGGTTGATCAACAACCTGAAGCGCGCGCAGATGCACATGGTCACCAACCCGCTGGACAACTCAGTCCTGCAGGGTCGCTTCGACAGCTATCCCATCCGGCGCGGCCACACGCGGGTCAAGGAACTGCTTGCGGCGGGCATCAACGTGTGCATCGGCCACGACTCGGTCATGGATCCCTGGTACCCGCTCGGCTGCGGCGACCCGCTGCAGGCTGCCTTCGTGCTCGCCCATTACGGCCAGATGTCCGGCCACGGCGAGCTGCGGGCGCTGATGGACATGATCACGTGGAACCCCGCGAGCGCCCTAGGCCTCGAGCACTACGGCCTGCTCCCTGGCTGCCGGGCCGACCTGTGCGCCTTCACCGTGCCGAGCGAGATCGACGCGATCCGGCTCATCGCCGCGCGCAAGCTTGTGCTGCGCGGCGGCAAGATCGTCGCCCGCACCGAGCCGGAGCGCACGACCGTGATGTGGGACGACCGGGAGGAGCTGGTCGACTTCCTGAAGCCCGCTCCGAAGAATTAGCTCAGCGCGTAAATCCCCGGCAGCTCGCGGTACAGGCCGGCGTAGTCGAGGCCGTAGCCGATCACGAAGCGGTCGGGAATCACAAACCCTGTGAAATCGATCTTGACCGGGATCTCGCGCCGCGCGGGCCGGTCCAGCAAGGCTGCGACGCGCAGCGTGGCAGGCTTGAGGCGCCGGAACCGCTTGAGGATCGTGTCGATGGTCCGGCCCGAGTCGATGATGTCCTCGACCAGCAGGACGTGGCGGCCGGCCAGCTCCCCCTCGACCATGTGAGCGATCTTCACGCGTCCGGTGGTCTTCGTCCCTACTCCGTAGCTGGCGGCGCGCACGAACTCAAGCTCGGCCGGGATGGAGAGGCTGCGCAACAGATCGGCGGCGAAAACGGTCGCGCCCTTGAGGATGGCGACCAGGACGAGCGGCGTTTCGATGTCCGCGTAAACCTCGGATATCTCACGCCCAAGCTGGTGCACGCGTCTGGAAATTCGCTCGGACGAGATCATGGCTCGGCCGTGTGCGCGCCTCGACCGTCGGGCACGGGGGGTCGGCGCCACAGCCTCCGGCATGCAAGAGAGAGTCTAGTGTTGAGCCGGAGTGCGCAAGGTCTACAGCGGCCGCGACATCGAGGTGAGCTTCGATCTGGACATCTGCATCCATGTTGCCGAGTGCTTGCGCGGCGCGCCAAGGGTTTTCGAGCTGCAGCGGCGGCCGTGGGTGCTGCCGGACGCAGGTAAGGCGGACATCGTGGCCGAGGTCGTCGAGCGCTGCCCGAGTGGCGCGCTGCTCTATACGCGTCACGATCGGCGGCCGCAAGAATCGCAGGCGGGGACGACCACCGTCACGCCAATGCGCAACGGACCGTTGCTGGTGCGTGGTCAGATCGAGATCAGGCACGAAGACGGGACGGTCGAGACCCTGCCCCGTGCGACTCTCTGCCGGTGCGGTCAATCGGAGCACAAGCCGTTCTGCGACAACAACCACCTGGCCATCAAGTTCAGCGCGCCGGGCGTGCCGTTCAAGATCCACCTCAGCCCGGTTCGACCGCACGACATCGAGAAGCCGATCAAGAAAGTGGACGACCCGCGCGGCGCGAACTGATGCACGGCGTCGACCGCTTCGATCGCTGGGCGCCGACGTACGATCGCCACTTTCTCCAGCGGTTCGTGTTCGAGCCGGTGCAGCAGACCGTGCTCGACCTGGCTGTCTCTCAGGTTCCGGCGCCGACCGCGATCCTCGACGTGGGCTGTGGCACGGGCCGCCTGCTCAGGTCGGCCGAGCAGCGTTTTCCGGGCGCGACCCTCGAGGGCGTGGACGCCGCCTTGGGGATGGTGAGGCACGCCCAGGCCACAGTCCACGCAGGCAGCCGGATCAGGTTTCAGCAAGGCACGGCCGAAAAGCTGCCCTTTGCGGCGGCGCAGTTCGACCTGGTCTTCAGCACGATGACGTTCCATCATTGGGTGGATCAGCGGCAGGGCATCGCCGAGGTCGCTCGAGTATTGAAGCCGGCCGGCCAGTGGCTCCTGGCCGACTTTGTCGCCGTCCGTCTGATGCGTTACGTGCGGCTGCTGCTGCGTCTCGGGCAGTTTCCCGAGCGTCAGGAGCTGGATGCGCAGCTTGCGGCGGGTGGGCTGATGGTCCTCGGAGAGCGGCAGGTGCCTGGGTTGCGTGGTCAGGTGCCGGTGCTGGCGATTGGGAAGGTGGGCGGCGTAGCGCGGTGAAGCTCCGACCTCAAGGAGTTCTCCGCCACGAGCCGCCCACGGAACCACACCTTCGTTGCGGGAGGCTGCAGGCGCAGCGCTTCCTCCCATGTCGGCACGGGCAGCCACACAATGTCGGCGCGCGCTCCGGGCCGTAGCCCGTAATCGCCTATCCGCATAGCTTGCGCCGGTGCCTCGGTCACCGCGCGCAGCGCGAAGGCGAAGTCGTCCCGAGTCGTCAGGTGGGCGGCATGCGCCGAGATCGCCGTGACCTCGAGCATCGAGCCACGCCCGAACGGATAGAAACCGTCCTTCACGCAGTCCTGGCCGAACAGCACGTTCACGCCTGCAGCGCGAAGCTCGCCGATGCGTGTCGTGCCCCGCCGGATCAGGCCGCGGTCGCCGCGACCCTGCAGCACGAGGTTCGTCACCGGGTTGGCGGCGATCGAGATGCGGGCCCGAGCGCATTTCTCGATGACGCGATCGGCATACGACTGGTCCGCCGCTGCAAGCGAGCACACATGACCGGCGCACACCCTGCCCACATAACCGCGCCGCAACGCCTCGTCGGCGACCATCTCGAGCGTGCGGACGCCACCGTCGTCGGTCTCGTCGACGTGCATGTCGAGGTCGCGGTCGAAGCGCTCGGCGAGCTCAAAGCAGAGCCTCACGTGCTCACGCTGCGCGGCCTCGTCGGACTCCCAGTGCGGCATTCCGCCGACCACGTCGGCCCCCGCCTCGAGCGCGCTCTCCATCAATTCGTAAGCCCCGGGGTCGCGCAGGATGCCCTCCTGGGGAAATGCGATTGTCTGGATTTCGGCGATGTCGTCGCACTCGCTGGCGGCGGCCAGCACCCCTTCGAGCGGAACGAGGCCGCCGATGGTGTCCACGTCGACGTGGGAACGCAGGCGCGTCGTCCCGGTGCGCACGGAATCCTCGATCACCCGCCGGGCGCGGGCACGCACGTCTTCGACCGTGTACTGGCGTTTCCGCTCGTGGATGGCAGCAATGGCGCCGGCCAGGGTGCCGTCGTGCTCGCGCAGGTCGCCTCGGATGAGGACCTTGTCGAGGTGGACATGGGCGTCAATGAAGGCGGCCAGAACGAGCTCGCGCCGGCAGTGGGTGATCTCGGCGACGTTGGCCGCCGCCCCCGGCGCAACGTCGATGATCCGGTCGCCCTCGATCGCGACGTCCACCACCAAGCCATCGGCCAGACGGGCATCTTGCAAAGCCCACATGGGGGGCTTACCTTAGCGCCGGTCCCGGTCGTGGGGACCGGGGCGTCTTGAACAGGGGAGGGACGCCATGGCGGTGGCAACCGGGAAGCGTGAGCGTGACGTCGTCTATCCGGAGGATCGGCTTCCGTGGCCGCAGACGATCCTCATGGGCCTGCAGCATGTGATGGCCATGTTCGGCGCCACCGTGCTGGTGCCGTTGATCCTCGGCTTCAATCCCAACACGGTGATCTTCTTCAGCGGCGTGGCGACGCTGATCTTCCTCTTCGTCACAGGCTTCAAAGTCCCGAGCTACCTCGGCTCGAGCTTCTCGTTCATCGGCTCCGTGCTTGCGGTCCAGGGTGCGCAGCACCCAAACCACGGGCTCGCTTACGCGGGCATCGTGATGGCCGGCGTCATCTACGTCCTTATCGGCCTGGTCGTCCACTTCGTCGGCGTCAACCCGATCCGATACCTCCTGCCGCCGGTGGTCACAGGCACGGTCGTCGCCGTCATCGGGCTCGCCCTCGCAAGCGCCGCGACGGGCAACTACCAAGGCGAGCCGTTCACGGCCACCGTCACGCTGCTAGCAGCGATTGGAGCGGCGGTCTATCTGCGCGGATTTCCCCGCCTGCTCCCGGTTTTGATTGGGATCGTCGTGGGCTACCTGGTCTCGATCGTTTACCCGCCGTGTGCTTCCGCCAAATCCGCGTGCCACATCGACTTCAGCGCGATCGGCAGCGCGTCGATTCTCGGCACGCCCAGCTTCAGCTTTCCCGACTTCAGCCAGTTCGGCACCACGTTGAGCCTGTTCTTCTTCATCCCGGTCATCCTCGTGGCTGAGAACGCCGGACATGTCTACGCAATCAGCGGGATCATGAAGCGCGACCTCAGCCCGTTTCTCGGCCGCACATTCCTCGGCGACGGTATCGGCACGACGATCAGCGGTCTCTTGGGGGGCACCGGCGAGACCACGTACGCCGAGAACATTGGCGTAATGGGCATCACCCGAGTTTTCTCGATCATGGTCTTCGTCGTGGCCGCGGTGACTGCGATCCTGCTGGGCTTCATCCCGATCTTCGGCGCACTCGTGCGGAGCATCCCGGTCAGCGTGCAGGGCGGGATCGAGATGTACCTGTTCGGCCTCATTGCTGTGATTGGGGGCAAGATCTGGGTCGACGCGAAGGTCGACTTCTCCAAGCGCGCCAACCTCGCGGTGGCGGCCATCCCCCTGATCATCGCTGCCGGCATTCCCGCCACGCAGGCGATCCCGATTCACCTCGGCGGCCTCACCCTGACGTTCAACAACCTCGGTCTCGGGGCATTGAGCGCGATCGTGCTGTACCAGATCCTGCGACCCGGGCACACCCGTGACACTGAGAGCGAGCCGACGGAGGTGGCGGCTACCTAGCGCTATTGTGGGCGCGTGACGCAGAGCATCGAGGAGCTGCGCAGGCGCCTCCGCTCTGGCACGCTGCCCGACGAGCTGCTCCAGCCGGGCGGGAACGTCGTTCTGCGGTCGGGCGACGGCGCGCTGACCCGCAACGAGCTGCGCCGGGAGGCCGAGCAGATCGCCGGTGGTCTTCAGGGCCTCGGTGTACGGCCCGGCGATCGGGTCGCGCTGTACGCGGCCAACTCGCTGGAGTGGGTGTTCTCGTACCTCGGCGTGCTGCGTGCGGGCGGGTGTGTCGTGCTGATGAATCCCGACTACCACGTGGCCGAGGCTGAGCACATCCTCCGCGACTCCGAGCCGGCTTTGGTGATCGCCGATCATCCGCGCGCCGCGGTGATCGAGAAGCTCGGCCTGCGCATCCTGGCGCTGGAGGATCTGTCGCGCGGCGCGCCCCCGCCGATGCCTCCTCTGACCCCCGAAAGTCCGGCTGCCATCCTCTACACCTCCGGCACCACAGGCCGGCCGAAGGGGGCGTTGCTGGATCACGGCAACTTCCTGGCCCAGGCGCGCGGGGCGATCGAGGTGTGGCGCTGGACTTCGCGCGACGTCCTCGTCCACGCGCTGCCGCTGTTCCACCTGCATGGGCTCGGCATGGGCCTGAACGGAACGCTCCTGAGCGGCAGCAGCGCGGTGCTCGTTCCGTTTACGCCCCAAAACGTCGTGCGCGAGCTCACCGCCGGCGCGACGATGCTGTTCGGCGTGCCGTCGATGTACCAGCGTCTGTGCGACTGGCTCGACGACAACCCGACCGACCTCTCGCGCGTACGCGTCTTCGTATGCGGCTCGGCGCCGCTGCCTCCGGCCCTCTTCGAGCGGTGCGCCCGCCTTCTTGGCCAGCCGCCGGTCGAGCGTTACGGAATCACGGAAGGCGGCATCGTCGTCACGAATCCTTACGACGGCCCGCGCCAGCCCGGTCGCGTCGGCTATCCCTTTCCAGGCGTCGAGGTCTCGCTCGGCGAGCTCGACGAGGTCCTGCTGAAAGGCGGCCAGGTTTTCAAGGGCTACTGGCGCAACCCGCAGGCGACCGGGGAGGCATTCACGCCCAACGGTTTCTTTCGCACCGGCGATGTGGGCGAGATCGGCGAGGACGGCTCGCTCGCCATCCGCGGCCGGATCAAGGAACTGATCATCACCGGCGGCTTCAACGTGTACCCGCGCGAGGTGGAGCTTGTTCTCGAAGAGCATCCGTCGGTGCTTGAGGTTGCCGTCGCGGGAGTCCCGAGCGAGACGTGGGGCGAGGAGGTCACTGCCTTCGTGGTGCCGTCAGGATCGACCCCGCTGGACGAGACCGAGATCATCGACTTCGCGCATGAGCGGTTGGCCGCGTACAAATGCCCCAAGCGGGTCATCACCGTGAAGAGCCTGCCTCGCAACGCGATGGGCAAGGTGCAGCGGGCCCAGCTCGTGAAGTGAGATTTCTCGATCTCACGCAGGACTTCTCGCTGCACACGCCCGCGTTTGCCGGCTACCCGGGGCCGGCGATCCGATGGATCAAGCGACTCGCGTTCGAGAAGGCGGGTGGGCAGGAGATTACGATGACCCTCCACGTCAGCACGCACCTCGATGCGCCGGCACACTTCTTGACCGGCGGCAAGTTCATCGGCGATCTGCCGCTCGACTTCCTGATCGGCCCCGCCTGCGTGGTCGACCTGCAGCGATATGGCATCGGCGACTACGACATCTATGGACCCGAGCATTTCGAGCGGTGGGAGAAAGACACCGGGATCAAGATCGACGCCCGCGACATCCTGATCATCCGCACCGGCTATCACCGGTACTACCCGGAAAACTGGACCGACCGCTCGCGAGTTGACGAGACGCGGTATTTCATACGCCACCCGGGGCCGGCCCGCAGGTTCGCAGAGTGGGTGCTGGACCGCCACATTCGCTGGATCGCCGTCGACGCGGGCAGCGCGGACCACCCGATGAACACCGTCATCCGGCGGATCCGTGCCGACGAGGCCGAGGACGCGGAGAAGAAGCTCGGCCGAAGTCTGGACGAGATCTTCCCCAAGGCCGACTACCAGATCATGCATACGCTCTTGTTCCCTCACGACGTGATCCACATCGAAAACCTGGGCGGCCAGCTGGACGAGCTGCTCGACCGGAAGATCCTGTTTGGGTGCTTCCCATGGCGCTTCCAAGGCGGTGAGGCCGCGCTCTGCCGCGCGGTTGCGATGCTCGACGAGTGAAACCCGCACCATTCAAGTACCACGCGCCCGCGACGCTCGACGAGGCGTGCTCGATGCTCGCCTCGCTTGAAGACGCGAAGGTGCTCGCGGGCGGCCAGTCGCTGATCCCGCTTCTCAACTTTCGACTGGCTAGGCCGCAGCACCTGATCGACATCAACCGCATCAGCGACCTCGACCGGATCTATGTGCGGGACGGTGGGGTCGCCGTGCAGGCCCTGGCACGGCAGGGGGAAGTCGAGGACTCGGACCTGGCCTCTCGGCTCTGTCCGCTTCTCACGTCAGCCGTGCGCCTCGTCGCCCACCGGGTCATTCGCAACCGCGGCACGGTCTGCGGAAGCCTCGCCCACGCCGACCCGGCATCCGAGTTGCCGGCGGTGCTGCTGGCGCTGGGCGGCCACGTGATGGTGCGTTCGGTGCGCGGGGAGCGGCTGATCGCGGCGGAACAGCTCTTCAAGGGGGTGTTCGAGACCGCGCTTGCGCCCGACGAAATCCTCGTCGAGGCGTGGTTTCCCGAGCTCGTCGAGAGGTACGCCATCTTTGAGGACTCGCGACGCCATGGCGATTTCGCGCTGGCCGGGGTCGCGCTGGCCGGCGATAACCTCGCCCTGTTCGGCGTCGCGCCCACGCCCGTGCTCGTCGATCCGCAGGATCCGACCGCAGACTTGCAGCCAAGCGGAGACATCGAGGCGACCCCTGCGTTCCGGCTCCACCTCGTGCGCGTGCTGACGGAGAAGGCTCTCGCCGCATGAGGGTCAACGGCGTCGAACACGCGGCGCGCAACGATCCACGCCGCCTGCTGTCCGACCACCTCCGCCACGACCTTGGCCTGACCGGAACGCACGTTGGCTGCGAGCACGGCGTGTGCGGATGCTGCACCGTGCTGCTCGATGGCGCGCCCGTTCGCTCCTGCCTGATGCTCGCCATGCAGGCGGAGGGCCACGAGGTGACAACGGTCGAAGGCCTGGCCCGGGACGGGGCCCCGCTGCACCCTGTGCAGCAGGCATTTCATGAATGCCACGGCCTGCAGTGCGGGTTCTGCACGCCGGGATTCGTGATGTCGGTCGTGGGTTTGCTAGCGCAGAATCCGAGACCCACAGCGCAGGAGATAGAGGAAGGGATCGCAGGCAACCTGTGCCGCTGCACGGGCTACGCATCGATTCGCCGTGCGGTTCACCGCGCCGTGGAACTCTCCGGCACGTGACCACTCGGTGGTTCGGTGCGCCGGTGCAGCGGGTGGAGGACGACCGCCTGCTGCGCGGCCACGGCCGCTACACCGACGATATCGATGAGGGCGCTCTCGAGTGCTGCTTCGTGCGCTCGCCTTACGCGCACGCCCGGATCACATCGATCGACGCGAGTGAGGCGCGCGCGATGCCAGGTGTGGTCGCAGTCTTTACAGCGGCCGAGCTTCCCTTCGGCGGCGTCGACCTTCCGCTCCTGATTCCGCATCCCAACCTCACCCACGGCCGCACGCAGCGCTGCCTGGCGTCCGAGGTCGTGCGCTATGCGGGCGAGGCGGTGGCTTTTGTCGTGGCCGAGAGCAGGTACATCGCCGAGGACGCCGCCGAGCGGGTGCAGGTCGAATACGAGCAGCTGCCAGTCGTGATCACGCCCGAGGTCGCAGCTCGGGCCGAGCACCTCGTGCACGCCGACGTGCCCGGCAACATCGCGGCGGAGATGCTGCAAGAAGTCGGTGACGTCGACGCCGCGCTGGCGAGCGCGCCTCATCGCAAGAAACTCGGCTTCCGTTACGAGCGCGGAGCCGCGAGCCCGATGGAGGGCCGTGCGGTGTGGGCGCGATGGTCGGAGGCCGAGCGAAAGCTGACCGTCTACGACTCCACGCAGTCGCCGACGTCGATTCGCGGCGGACTGGCGGTGCTGTTCGGACTGCCGGAATCGAAGGTCGAGGTCATCGCGCCTGACGTCGGCGGCGGATTCGGGCCCAAGATCATGCTCTTCTATCCCGATGAGCTGCTCGTGCCGTACGCGGCGATGCAGTTCGGCCGCCCGGTGAAGTGGACCGAAGATCGGCAGGAGCATTTCACGGCGGTGAACCAGGAGCGGGGCCAGGTCCACGACGTCGAGGTCGGATTCGACGCCGACGGCCACGTACTCGCGCTCAGCGACGATTTCATCCACGACGGCGGTGCCTATACGCCGTACGGCATCATTCTGCCGATCATCAGCGCGGCGCAGCTGCCGGGCCCCTATCGGATACCGAACTACCGGGTCCGCTTCCGCGACATGTATACGAACGCGACGCCCACCTCGCCGTACCGCGGTGCGGGAAGACCGCACGCGTGCTTCGTCATGGAGCGGACGCTCGATGCGATTGCCGCGGAGCTGGGACTGGATCGCATCGAAGTGCGACGCCGCAACCTCATCCAGGCGAACGAGTTTCCTTACGACGTCGGAGTCGCATGGCAGGACGGCAACACGGTCGTCTACGACAGCGGCGACTATCCGGAATTGCTCGACCGCGCGTTGAAGTTGCTGGGGCCGAAGCCGCCAGGGGACAGCATCGGCATGGGCCTCGGCATCTATGTCGAGGGCACGGGCGTCGGTCCATACGAGGGCGCGCACGTGCAGGTGCTGGTGTCGGGCAGGGTCGTCGCTGCGACCGGCATCCCGAGTCAGGGCCAGGCGCACGCGACGGTGTGGGCCCAGGTTGTGGCCGACGAGCTCGGCGTCGACGTGAAGGATGTCGAGATCACAAGCGGCGACACGCGCGGCTTCCCGTGGGGGGTTGGCACCTTTGCCTCACGCGGAGCGGTCACGGCGGGCAACGCGATGCACGTTGCTGCGCGCATGGTCGCCGAGAAAGCGAGACAGATCGCATCGGACCACTTGGAGGCAGACCCTGCCGACCTCGAGCTGGTGGGGGGCCAGGTTCGCGTCAAAGGCTCGCCCGACCGCGGCATGCCGCTGGGCGCGGTGGCAGTTCTGTCCAACCCGGTGCGCTACGCATTCGGCGGAGGCACCGAGGCGGCCACGCAGTTCGCCACGAAGCCGCGCCCGGGCCGTCCACTTCAGGACGGCGAGTATCCCGGCCTCGAGGCGACTGGCTATTACAGCCCGCCCGGATCGACGTGGGCGTCAGGCTGCCATGCGGCTTACGTGCGGGTCGACCCCAAGACGTTCCGGCTCGAGATCCTTAAGTACGTCGTGGTGCACGACTGCGGGCGGGTGATCAACCCCCTGGTGCTGCAGGGACAGATCGAGGGCGGCGTCGCGCAGGGCATCGGCGGCGCGTTTTACGAGCGTCTCGCGTATGACTCCGACGGACAGCTGCGCAACGCGTCGTTCATGGAGTTCCTCATCCCGTACGCGACCGAGATCCCGCCCATCGAGATCGACCACATCGAGACGCCGTCGCCGCTCAACCCACTGGGTGTCAAGGGCGCGGGGGAGGCCGGAGTGATTCCGGTCGGGGCCGTGCTCGCTTCGGCGATCGAAGATGCAACTGACATCCCGATCACGGAAATGCCGCTTTCGCCCCTGAAGCTCTACGAGCTCAGCCGATGATTCGGTGCGTTTGCCGGCACGCGCGCCTTTAGTCGGCTCGGACGACGGCGGCGACGATGTTGCCTCCGGGCGGTCCTTGGTGCGAGTTGCGCTCGCCGCCGCTGACGTAGTTCGTCGTCCGCCCCGTCACTGAGGCGATGAGCATGCCCCCCAACGCCTTACCTATCTCGTAGGCGTGCACGTCGTCGAGCAGCGTGATGCGGTGCCCGCGGATCTGGTCGCTGCCTGGGATGACCGATTTGGCAAAGACATGGACTAGCCGGGACAGGTCAGCCTCGCCGGGCAGTCCGTCGCTGAAACGAAGCCCGGCCGACCGGAGCGCTCTGCGCACGCCCTCGGCGTCGATGAAGTCGCGGGTAACCGCGTGCCCGATCCGCAGCGGGCTGGCCGAGGACGCGGAATTGCCGAAGACGACGACCTCGCCGTGACGCTTCTCGCCGCCCGACGAGGTCATGGCCACCTCCGAATAGAGGTCCCAGTTGCGCCGCACCACCGCGTCCGATAGAGCCGACTCCGGAACCTCGCCCAGCGCCATCGCAACGCCAAGCGCAGCCCCGTCGTTCGCGTAGACGCCGGCGCCCTCCGGCCCGAAGGTCAGGTCGTGCGAGACGACGGTCTTGCCGCGTGACTCTGCGTCCCTGATGCTCGCAATCGACAGCCCCGGCACCTTGACCATCACGAGGTGGACGTCTTTCGCATCGGTCAGCCCCGCGTCTGTCATGGCCTCATGAGTCGCCGCAGCGACCTTCCGGATCATGCCCATGCGTCCGACCTCTTCCGGAGCGATCGCCTCCGAGCCCGCCCTGCCCACGACGAGTCGCTTATCGCTGCCGTCGCGCTGGTCCGGTACCTCGACCCACTCGCGTGTGACTGCGGCGATGTGTGGCGTGATGACACCTGGACAGCCGCCCGAGAGAACAAAGATGACGCGCCTGGCGACCTCCTCCTTGTCGACGCCAAGAAATCTCGCGGTCCACTCGCGCAGCGCCGCGTCGGCCCAGATGCGTCCCCAGTCGTCGTGCGCGCCGGTGCCTTCAGTCTTACCCACGAGCGCTACCAGGGTGTCCGGCTTGATCTTTCCGGCGTTGGCCAGTTTCTCCAGGCCCGACGTGTCCGCGGGCGTGGCCGACGGCAGGACGAACACCTCCACGCGCTGGGCCTTCATCCACCCTCCTCGGGCGGACGCTGGAAGCCAAAGCCCGGCGCACCCTCGAGCTCTTCGGCGAAATCGAGGAGTTCGTACTCCTGGGCGAAGCGACCGACCACCTGCACGCCGACCGGCAGCCCATCGTGCAATCCGGCCGGGACGGAGATGGCCGGGGTGCGGGCGAAGGTCACGGGCAGCACGAACCGGACGTAGCGCGCCCACTCTGCGCCAAGAAACGGCGGCACCTTCTCGATCGCCATCGGCAGCAGACCAAGCGTCGGCGTGAGCAGGAAGTCGTAGCGGGTCTGCAGCGGGACGCCGACGGCGCGGTTCGCGGCATCCGTCGCGGACTCGAAGGCGTGGAAGTAGTCCATCGCGGTGAGGCTGCGTCCCTCCTCCGCGAGTTTGCGAATCCCGGCGCCGAAGGTCGATAAGTCGGCGGGAAAGCTGGCCATGCTCGCGCGCCGCACGACCCCGTAGCCATCGGTGACCGGGTCGGGATTCCACTCGATCTCCTCGACTTCATGCCCCAATGACTCGAGCGCCGACGCTGCACGCCGGCACGCTTCCTGACAGGCCCCATCAGCACCCGCGTACGTGACACCGACGAGGGCTCGGCGCCAGGCAGGTGATCCGTTGGCCCGGGTCCCCGTCATCACCGAAAAGAGGAACCGCGCGTCAGCCACCGAGCGGGCCATCGGGCCGCGCGACTGCAGGACGGTGACGTCGACCTCTTCCGAAGGAATGCGGTCCGGCGTCGGGCGGAGTCCGACCACTCCGCAGCAGGAGGCGGGAATCCGGATCGAACCGCCCGTGTCGCCGCCAAGCGCCACGCTGCACATTCCGGCGGCCACCGCGGCGCCGCTGCCCCCGCTCGATCCGCCAGGCGTGATGCCTTCGCGCCACGGGTTCTGAGTAGGTCCAAACAACGTGTTGGTCGTCCCGATCGACGCGGCCAGCTCGGGCAGGTTCGTCTTGCCGAGGATCGCCATCCCGGACGCCCGCGCCCGAGCCACGGGCACCGCATCCTCATCCGCGATGCGGTGACGCCAGGACGGGGTGCCGTATGTGTACGGCATGGCGGCCACCGGCTGGCTGTCCTTGACCGCAAGCGTCACGCCTGAGGTCGAGCGTGCGTTGCGGTCGACATGGATGTACGCGTGGATGCGGCCGTCGAGCCGGTCGATGGCGTCGAGATGCGCCGCCACGACATCTTGAGGATCGAGCTCGCGAGCGCGCACCAGGCGCGTCGCCTCCACTGCGGGCAACCAGCGCACCGAGCTCTCGATCAAAGTTCGTCGACCACGGTCTGAATGATGCTCTCGAAGAGGTTGGCCGCGGTGTCAACCCCGAACCCGATCACGCCCTTGAGGTCGAATGTGTCATCAGCTGAGCCCGAGGTCACGCGCAACGCCGACCAGGGCACGCTGTTCTGGTGCGCGACCTGGGCCACCGATGCGGTTTCCATGTCGATGCACGCCGCGTCGGGAAACTCGCGCCTCAGCGCGTCGCGGACGGCGCTGGAGGTGACGATCTGGTCTCCCGTCAGCACCAACCCCGCACGCGCGTCTTCCGAGCGATATCGCGCTGCGCGCAGCAGCATCTCTGTCACCGCCGGATGGGCGGGAATGATCGAGATCCCGAGTCCAGGGATGACGCCCCTCGCCTCCGTCAGCGGCCGGCCGTCCATGTCGTGCTGCACCGCTCCGGACGCAACGATCACGCTGCCCGGCCGCGTGCGGCTCTCCAGGCCGCTGGCGAGCCCGATCGAGACCATCGACCGCGGCTTGAAGGTGTCGCATGCGTACTGCGCTGCCATCGCGGCGGCCACCTTGCCGACGCCGGCCACGATGACCACCAGGCCGTTGCCTTCCCAGATCTGGAGCCGGGGTCCGACGCTCTCTGAACGCGGCATCCGTCGCACCAGGGAGTGCGCCTCCTGGGCGAGGGCCGCGATGACGGCGACCGGTCTTTGGTCAGGCACGGGACAGAGCGGGTTGCGGCTCCACGCGAGGCCGAGGAGGACCCAGTCCGAACATCGTGCGCATGAGCCTCCAGCGCCGCACGCCCACCTCGTAGAGGCTCAGCGTGATCGCGTAGCCGAGCACGAGGATGATCGCGAACTTTGGCCACAGGCCCACGTTCCAGGTGACGACGAAAGAGGCGATTGTCAGGACCACAGGATGATGGATCACGTAGAAGGGCAGGATCGACTCCTGACCGTAAGTCAGGAATCGGTTTGTCCAGTTGAACCAGCGGATTCCGACATAGAGCACGGCGAGGTTCCACGTCCAGACATCGAGAGCCCAGAACAAAGCGAACGCCGCTCCCTCTGGCATGGGCAGGTGAGGGATGGCGTTCAAGTTGTAACCAACGCTCTGGAGGATTAGAGCCGCACCAAGCACGGCCAGGATGCCCACCGCCACGATCCACCGGATGTCGCGCACGATCGACGGTTCGAACCTGCGGTCGCTGAAGAAGATCGCTCCCATTGCGAAAACGAACAGGTACGTGGATACGTCGGCCCAATCCTGATAGCCGGGAAACAAAGGACGCAGGATCAGCTGCGCCAGAAACAGGGGCGCGGCGATCACGAACAGGCCGCCGCGGAAGTTGGCCACCCTGACCAGCTCCCCCGTGAAGCTGCGGCCGATCTCGCCTTTCAGCCAGACGAATAGAGGCAAGCACACAACCGAGATCGCAAACAAGTAGCCGAGGAACCAGAGGTGAAGCCAGTACCTGGAGACCCACTGCAGGCTCGCTTCGAAATGGAACGACCGATAGAACGAGAGGTAGAACTGCGGCAGCTGGCTGAGCGGTGGCGGTGGGTTGTGGCTGGAGACGAAGCGCTGGTACGGCGAGATCACTATCAGGCCGACCACCATCGGCAGCAGCAGCCGTACCACCCGCCTCCAGACAAAGGCGCGCGGCGGTGTCGAGCGCAATCCGAACCACGCGTCGGCGCCCGAGATGAGGAACATCGCCGGGATGCCCCATGGGAAGCAGAAGCCGGCGAATGCGCTGAGCAGCCGGCTGCGGTCGTGGTTCGAGATGAGCCAGTCTGCGGTGGTGAAGACCAGCGAGACGTGGAACAGGAGGATGCCGTAGACGATCACCACTTTGAGCCAGTCGAGGTAGTGGATCCTCTCGCTCTCCACGTCAGCGAGATTGTGGGCTAGTAGGCCGTGGATTTCCTCTCGGTATGGCGGAGCCTCAGCAGCCACAGACCGGTGGCGATGAACCAGATCGTGAGGACCAACGAGAACGGGCGCTGAAACAGCCCGTCTGGATATGTGGTCACCTGTCGCAGCGCCACACCAATGCCTTCGATGGCGACAGCGGCCAGGCCCGCGACCAGCCACAGCCGGCGCGGCGGGTCGAGGTGCGCGTTGCGCATCGAGCCGACGAAGAGAACGAGGGGCGCGACGCTCGCCACCGCGAAGCAGGTCTGCGACGCGGTGCCGTGCAGCACCCGCGCGACAGGTGAAGATGGATCCTGCTGAAAAATGCCTGTGGCGAAAAGAAAGATCCCGGCAGCCATGATCAGCACCGAGCCCAGACGCCATGTCTGCCCTTGATGAGTCGCGAACCAGAGCCCGATGCCGACGATCACCGTCAGCAACCCCGGGATCAAGAAAAAACCCAGCACGAATTCGTTTGCATTCGGAGTACCGCGTGTCGCCAGGTCGCTGAAGGCCCGCGTCAGCATGTTGTAGCCCGGCCTCGTAACTCCGTAGGTCAGGAATTCCGACCACATGAGAGCGGGCGCGAAGAGCGCGGCAAAGCCGCCCACGCGGCGTAATGGCACGTGCACCATTCGATTCTATCGGGGAAGGTGAATGCGATTGAACTCGCGCTTCACGAGGTCCGCGATCACCACGTAGCCGATCGAGTACGCGATTATCTCCACCTGGTCTAGGACGCTCAACGTGCCGAAATGCAGCAACGACCTGATGGCCGGCACGTTGACGAATGCGATGGTGACTACGAACGCCGCGCCGATGGCGAGCAGGACCTGCGTGCTCGGCCACGGCCGGCTGAAGAACCATTCCTTGCCGCGGACGGCGAACAGGATGAACAACCCGGTGGTGCCCAGGAACAGAAACCACACGGCGTGCACGACCTCCTCGGACCTGCCATTGAAGAAGCGCAGCAGACCAAACGCCATGATGGCGTTGAGCACACCCAGGAAGATCGACAGCTCGACCAGCCGCCTCACGTCCCAGCGACGTGGTGTTGCTATGTCGTCAAGGGCGACCAGGTCCGTGGCCAGGGCCAGCATCGGCAGGTCGGAGAGCAGGTTCAGGAGCAGAAGCTGGTCGGGGAGCAGGGGCAGGTACGGCAGCACGACCGACGCGAAGGCGACGATCACCACGTTGGCGAAGTTGCCCACCATCGTGTAGAGCAGGTAGCGATTGATGTTCGTGAAGGTGCGCCGCCCTTCCCGAATGCCGTCGACGATCACCTGCAGGTTGTCTTCGAGGAGGACGAGGTCTGCGGCGCCCTTGGTCGCATCGGTGCCGCTCGCGAGCGCAATTCCAACGTCCGCGGCTTGCAAGGCGGGCGCGTCGTTGATGCCGTCGCCCGTCACGGC
>DATEGC010000086.1:0-15130 GCA_035280285.1 Candidatus Dormiibacterota bacterium
AGGTCCCCATCGACGTTCACTCGCATTGCTCCAGCGGCATGGCGCCGATGGCATACATGGCTGCGGTCGAAGCAGGGGCCGAGATCCTGGACGTCGCGATCTCGCCGCTGGCGTGGGGCGCATCACAGCCCGCGGCCGAAAGCGTGGTAGCCGCGCTTGAGGGCGGCGAATACGACACCGGACTCGACCTGAGCAAGATGTGGGAGATCCAGCAGGACGTTGAGGAGCTGAAGCGCCGGCACATCGAGCACCTGAGCCCCGTGGCCGACCGAGTCGACGCCAGCATCCTGCGCTACCACATGCCCGGGCTGATGATCCAGGACATCTACCAGCAGCTGACTGAGCACAACGCGACAGAGCGTTTGGACGAGGTGCTCGACGAGGCCAATCATGTTCGCCGTCACATTGGCTATCCGCCGCTGGTGGCGCCGATCCGGCAGATGATCGCGACGCAGGCCGTCTTCAACGTGCTCGGCGGCGAGCGGTACGCGACGGTGACGCAGGAGCTCAAGGACTATCTGCAGGGTCTTTACGGTCGCCCGCCGGCGCCGGTGGACCACGAACTTCGGCGGCTGGTGATCGGCCGTGAAGAGCCGATCACGATCCGCCCCGCCGACCTCCTCGAGCCGCAGGTCGAGTCGGCCCGACAGCAGGTCAGGAAGCTGGGCCACGACCCGAGCGACGACGTGGTACTGATCCACCTGATGTTTCCGAGCCTCGCGCCCGACTACATGCATGGCCCGAACCTCCTCACGCCTTCGGCGCGGAGACCCCAAAAGGACGGCGAAAAACCGGCTCCCGCGCCTCCGGTCGAGGCGCCTCCGCCCGCGCCGCCTCCTGATCCCGCGCCCGCCCCGGTGAACACTCAGGCGGCGGAGTTTGACGTCGAGGTCGAAGGCGAGTTGTTCAAGGTCCGCGTGAGCGGCGCCGGGCTGTCGGTGGTGGCTGCACCCGCCGCGACCCCTTCGAGTGGCAACGCCGCACCCGCGCCGCCAAAGATCACCGAGGGAACCGTCGTTGCGCCCATGCAGGGCCTCATCGTCAAGCTGCCCGTCAAGGCAGGCGACGCCGTCAAGCTCGGCGACGTGGTCGCCGTGCTCGAAGCGATGAAGATGCAGAACGACATCGTCACCACCGTTGCCGGCAAGGTCAGCGCCGTCTACGTGAATGAAGGCCAGGTGGTCACGCCCAGCCAGCCTTTGCTCGCGATCGCTTGAAGAAGAAGCTCTTCAGCAAGATTCTCATCGCCAACCGAGGCGAGATCGCCATCCGCGTCATGCGCGCGTGTCGCGAGCTCGGCATCAAAACCGCGGCGGTCTATTCCGACGCCGACCGCAGCGCTATCCACGTCCGCTATGCCGACGAGGCGCACCACATCGGAGGCGCCGCGCCAACCGAGTCGTACCTGCAGCTGGAGCGCATCGTCAAGACCGCGCACGACTGCGGCGCCGAAGCGATCCATCCTGGATATGGATTCCTGGCCGAGAAGGCAGCGTTTCCAGACGCATGCGAGGCGGCGGGAATCAAGTTCGTGGGCCCGCCGGGCTCCGCGATGCGCGCCCTCGGCTCCAAGCTGGCCGCCCGCCGGCTCGCGGCGCTCAATGGCGTGCCGGTCACCCCGGGCAGCGGGGCGGTCGAACCCTCGACCGCGCTCGAGGCAGCGCGCAAGATCGGCTTCCCGGTGATGCTCAAGCCTTCCGGGGGCGGGGGCGGCATCGGTATGAAGGTCGTCGACTCGGAGCAGGAGCTGGTTTCCGCGATTGAAAGCACGTCGCAAGCTGCGCGCTCGGCTTTTGGTGACGGGACCGTGTACCTCGAGCGCTACGTGCGTAATCCTCGGCACATCGAGATTCAGGTGATCTGCGACAGCTTCGGCAACGCCGTTCACCTCGGCGAGCGCGAATGCTCGATCCAGCGCCGCCACCAGAAGATCATGGAAGAGACCCCGTCGCCCGCTCTCACGCCAGAGCTGCGCGCGGCGATGGGTCACGCCGCGATCACGGCGGCGACCGCGGCCGGATACGTCAACGCCGGGACGGTCGAGTTCATTTTCAGCGACGGGGACTTCTATTTCCTCGAGGTCAATGCGCGGCTGCAGGTCGAGCATCCGATCACGGAGGCAGTGACGGGCATCGACCTCGTCAAGGAGCAGATCCGCGTTGCCGCCGGGCTCGAGCTGAGCTTCAAGCAGCAGGAAGTCGAGTGGAAAGGCCACGCCATTGAGATGCGCATCAATGCCGAAGATCCGGTGCGGAAATTCATCCCCAATCCGAAACGCATCACGCGGTGGGTCGCACCGGCCGGACCGGGCGTGCGCGTGGACTCGGGTTTTGGGCCGGGCTCGGACGTGCCGCCCAATTACGACTCGCTGGTCGCCAAATTGATCGTCCACGGCAGCGACCGCGCGGAGGCGATCGCGCGGGCCAGCCGCGCGCTGCGCGAGTTCGTAGTTGTTGGTCCGGCGACGACAATTCCGTACCACCGCGCGATCCTGGAGAACGCGGACTTCCGAGCCGGCAACCTGAGCACACGCTTCATCGAGGACCATCCCGAGCTGATCGACCAGGCGAAAGCGCTCGCCGCCGACCAGTCCCCCTTCGACTACGGTCCGGACCCACGTCACGTGGCTGCGGCCGCGGCCGCCGTCGCGACCATGGTGCGGCAATAGCCAGGCTCGATCATCCCGAGCACGGCCGGCCCTTCGAGGTCACGGGCACGACTGTGCGCGGGCGCTCCGGGCATTTCGAGCTGCGCGATGACGTGATCCGATTTCCGGACGGCAAGGAGGCGTTGTACACGGTGGTCGCCAATCCGGACTCGGCGTTCGTCGTTCCGATGTTCGACAACGGCGACACGATGCTCGTGCGGCAATGGCGGCACGCCTGGGAGACGTCGTCGTGGGAGGTTCCAGCAGGCACGTTCGACGACGGCGAGGACGCGCTCACGTGCGCGCGGCGCGAGCTGGCCGAGGAGACAGGCCTGGTCGCGACGCGATACACGTCGCTTGGCGTGGTGCACGGCGCTGCCTTCCTGACCGGGCGCGCTCACCTGTTCCTCGCCGAAGGGTTGACCGAGTCGGCGCGCAGCCCCGAGACCTACGAGCAGGACATGGAGGTCCTGCGGCTGCAGTTCACCCAGGCACTGAACGCGGCGCTGGAGGGCCAGATCGTGCACTCGGGCTCCGTGACCGCGCTGTGCCGCGCGGCCCGAGCCTTGAAATTGGTTTGAGCTGGCGGCCCATCAGCTGACAGAGGTAGCCGGAAAGGGCACCGCCTCAAGATCGCGGAGCGGCTGGCGAATGTCGCGAGGGTGGAGGTCGGGCCGCCTTTCTAGCCGGTCGGGCTCGGCGACGGCGACGCCGCCGGGGTCGGAGTCGCGACGTCACTGTGCGAGCCGTGTTTCTTCACGGCAGGCCCGACCAGATCCAGGTCGTACTCGGCGGCGACGTTGTGGCCCAGCACATCACGCACGGTGGTCAGCACGACCAGCCGGTAGTGGCCGCCCCCTTTGAGGTCCAGCCCGCTCAAAGTGAAGGTGCGGTTGCTGTATGTCGTGGTAGCGTCGACCTGCTTGCCTTTCGCGTCCAGGATCTGGATGCCGTCGCTCACCGTGCCGGGGTCGAGGTCGCTGTCAAACGTCACCTTGACTGTGTCAGCCGTGACCTCGACGCCGACGACCTCAGCGCCCTTGCCGAGGTCGTGACGACCCGCTTGGCTCGCCTGGTCGATGAAGAACAACCTGGTCTTCGCCTCGCGAACTAGCGTGAGCGTCTCCTCCAAGCTGCTCACGTCGAGCTTGCCGTGGGAAAGGACGAGCCGCACCACGACCCTGACAGTGTCAGGCTGGGTGGCGACCTGCCCCTGTGTGAGCACGTAGTACCGAGTGAAGTGGGGGTCGCCGGTGATCAACAGGCTCAGTCCACCTTCGCCGTACGCTTTCTTGCCGCTCTCGTCGAGCTGTTGCGTGGCCTCGTTGGCCTGACCCTTCAGGCGCGCGTCCATGAACGCCGTCACCACCTTGGCTGCTTCGTCCAGTGGGGTCGGCTTGGGCGCCAGCGCCGGGGCCACGCCCGCCCACAGGTTGTTGCCGCGGACGAAGGCAAAGCTAGTGCCGTTGGGTGCCCACAGCGGGAAGTGATAGGTGCCGCTCGCGAGCTTCGTGCCGCCGGTGCCGTCCGCCCACAGTTGATACAGCTCTGTGTCGCTGCCCACGAGGACTGCGTCCTGCGAGGACCAGCTCGCCTCACCCAATGGGATCGTGGCCTGCGCTGCCCCTTGCGGGTCGGCGACAGTGATCGCGTCACCGCTGGCATACATCAGGAATGCGCCGCTGGGCGACCAGCCGGCAAAGGCGGCATTCGCCTGCCCAAGTGGAGTGCTCTTGCCGCCGGTCAGGTCCAGCACGAAGAGGTCCGAGTCCTGGCGGTAGATGACATGCGCTCCATCCGGAGCAATTGACAGCACCGACACGGTGCCGGTCGAGGGCAGTGACGCGAGGCTGGTCGTGCCGTCGGCGCCCTGCGTGTAGATCCCATCAGCGCCGGCCCACACGACCTTGTCCTTCAACCAGCCCACGAGGATGGGTGTGGGTTTGGCGCTGATCTCGTCCGTCTTGCCCGTCGCGAAGGTGAGGACTTCGATCCTGCCGCCACGGAGGTAAGCCAGCCGGTCCCCCGTGGGCGAGATCGAAGGCGACGACGCACCGTCGGGCGCAATGACCGCCGCGCTGCCGCCTTTGGCGGGCACGACCAGCAGCGCGCCCTTCCCATCGACGAAGTAGAGCGACGACGAGTCCGGCGACCACTGCGCGGTGAGAGCGGTCGCGCCATTCAGTGTCACCAGCTGCTTCTCGCCCAGCGGATTCGCAGGTGTGGGCCGCGGTGTCGCGGGCGGCGTCGGGCTCGCCGGCGGCTGAGTAACAAACGTGATGGTCTGCGGCGTGGCCAAGGGCTGGCCCGCCTGCGTCCTCGCGCCGGCGCCAATGGTCACCTGGTACTGCGTGTTCGGGGCGAGGTTGCCGACCACGGGCTGCACCGCGAGCGTCCGACTCTGCTGGTCCCACGAGAAGGCCACGCTGGTCGCGGGCGTGATGTGCACTGCGTCCTGGGTGGTCTGGTGGTCCATGGGCTGGTTGAACGCGACGAGGATCGGCTGCTGCAGCGGGACGTTGCGGTTGCCGTCGATCGGGCTCCCCACGTAGACCGTGTTCAGCCCGCCCGCCGGCTGGACCGCAAACCACACGACGACGGAGGCGATCAGCAACAGTCCCGCCGTGGCCCCGGCCCAGGCCAGCCCAGGCGGCGCGAACAGGCGGCGCCACCACGCGTCGCGGCCCTCGCTCATTGCCCATGCGTCCTGCATTAGCTGGCGGCGCAAGCCCGTGCGGAACGCGTCATCGAGCGGGGGCTCATGCATGCGGGCCGAGCTCAGCATCGCGGCCATGTGCCGCAGCTCGTCGTCCTGCAGGACGTCCTCGAGCTCGGGGTCGTGATATGAGTTCAATCCACTGGCCTCAACGTACCGGCGTCTTCGCGCAACCTCGTGACGCCGCGGTGAATAAGCAGCTTGACCGCGCCCGCGGTCTTGCCCATCGCGACCGCGATATCTTCGATCTTCATGTCTTCCTGGAACTTGAGCACCAGCGCGGTTCGCTGCTGGTGGGGAAGGCCCTCGACCAGCGCCCAGATCCGGCGCACCTCGTCGCGATGCGCCGCGAGGTCGTCGAGCGCCGGTCCCGCGATCGACAGGTCGTGGAAGTCATCGAGGGGCTGCGCGGCGCGCAGCGTCCGGTAGCGGTCGGCGACCGCGTTGACTGCGATCTGGTACAACCAGGCGGCAAACGGTCGCCCCGTGTCCTGGTAACGGGGCATTGCCTTCAAAGCCTTCATGAAGACTTCCGAAGTGACGTCCTCTGCTGCTGTCTGTTCCCTCACTCTTGAATACACGAACCTGTAGATCTGCTGAAAGTGCCGGTCGTAGAGCGACCCAAATTCGCGCGGGTCCCGCTTCGCGCGCTCGACGAGCGCTCGCTCCTCGTCTCGCGACGGGTCGCTCACCGGCCGGTCAGCCTGCGCCGGTTCAAACGGGAGCCTTTTGAAGGTGGTTACGAGTTCGCGCCATGGAGCAGACTTCGATTATCAAGCCACCCGCTTAACGCGGCGCGAAAAGGCCAGATTGCCACGACATCTTGTGCCCTGCCGAATCTTGATAACAAAATCTTGAGCAGGCTGGTGGCCGATATAATTCGATCGTCCCCTTGATCGAGCGGTACACGCCGCCCGCGATGCGAGCGGTGTGGTCTGACCAGCACAAGTTCGAGCTCTGGCTGCGGATCGAGATCCTGGCCTGCGAAGCGTGGGCGTCGATCGGCCGCATCCCAGAGGGGGCCCTTGCCAAGATCCGCAAAGGCATATTCGACGCAACGCGGATCGCCGAGGTGGAGTCACGCGTCGGACACGACGTTATCGCGTTCCTCACCGTGCTCAACGAATCGATCGGCCAGCCGGAGGCGCGATATGTCCACCTCGGAATGACGAGCCAGGATCTCAACGACACCGCGATGGCGGTCCAGGTGCTCGAGTCGGGGCAGCTGATAAACGGCGACCTGCGTGCGGTGAGGGAAGCCGCGGCCGAGCTGGCGATCCGGCACCGCCGCACATTGATGGCAGGTCGCACGCACGGCATGGTCGCCGAGCCGATCACTTTCGGCTTCAAAGTCGCAGGATGGGTGGCCGAGCTCGACCGGTCGATAGCGCGTCTGGAGCGTGCAGCCGACGAGGCGGCGGTCGGCCGGGTCAGCGGCGCGGTCGGGACGCACGCGACCATCGATCCGCGGGTCGAGGAGCACGTCTGCCGCGAGCTGGGCCTGAGAGTGGACCCCGTCTCGACCCAGGTCGTGGCCCGCGACCGTCACGCCGGCTTCATGTCTGCACTCGCCATCGCAGGCGGAACGCTCGAGCGCATCGCGACAGAGATTCGCAACCTGCAGCGCACCGAAATCGGCGAAGCCTTCGAACCGTTTGGACAGGAGCAGAAGGGCAGCTCAGCAATGCCGCACAAACGCAATCCGGTTCTGACCGAGCGCGTTTGCGGGCTGGCGCGCGTTGTGCGCGGCCACCTGGTGACAGCGCTCGAGAACACTGCGCTCTGGCACGAGCGCGACATCAGCCATTCCTCTGCGGAGCGCGTGATCTTCCCCGACGGGTGCGCCGCAGTCGACTACATGGCGATCGAGATGACCAGCGTGCTGCGCGGCCTGGAGGTGCGGCCCGAGCGGATGCTGGCGAACCTGCAGTTCGGCGGCGGGGTTGTCTTCTCACAGCGCGTCCTGCTCGCCCTGGTCGACAGCGGCATGTCGCGCGAGGATGCATATGTGTTGGTGCAGAGGGCGGCGATGCAGGCGATGGAGAGCCCTGGCACTGGATTCCGGTCCCTCCTGGAGAAGAATGAGGAGGTGATGCAGCGCATGGGCTCGAGGCTCGATGAGGTCTTCGACCCGTGGGCGGGACTCGAGCACACCGACCTCGCCTACAGGCGGATCGGATTGGGAGTGAAGGCAACTTGATCTGGCGATCCCGGCCGGAGGCCCTCGAGCCGTGATCGCTGGGCCGCCGCTCACCGACACCGAGCTGCCGCTCAAGCTCTTTGCGCGTGGCAAGGTCCGCGACACGTACGAGCTCGGCCCCGACCAGCTGCTGATGGTCGCCACCGACCGCATCTCTGCCTTCGACCATGTGCTGCCGAACGGCATCCCCGACCGCGGCAAGGTGCTGACCCAGCTCTCGATCTTCTGGTTCTCTCAGACAGACACCTTCCAGCCCAACCACTTGATCTCGGGCATGGTCCCGGACCTGCCCGGCAGCCTGAAGAACTATCGAGAACAGCTCGCCGGCCGTTTCATGATCGTGCGCAAGGCGAAGCGGATCGACTACGAGTGCGTCGTGCGCGGCTACCTGGCCGGCAGCGCGTGGAAGGAGTACCGGGAGTCGCAGACGCTGGCCGGCGAGTCGATGCCGCCCGGGCTCGCCCAGAGCCAGCGACTCGCGGCGCCGATCTTCTCGCCCGCGACGAAAGCGGAGACAGGCCATGACGAGAACATCACGTTTGAGCAGATGAAGAAGGACCTCGGCGACGAGCTGGCGACAAAGCTGAAGGATGCGAGCCTGGAGCTGTACAGGTACGCGTCCGAGTTTTCGTCCAGGCGTGGGCTGATCCTCGCGGACACGAAATTCGAGTTCGGCACGGTTGGCGACAACGTGATCCTGATCGACGAGGTGCTCACGCCGGACAGCTCGCGTTACTGGGACGCCACGACGTACGCGGCAGGCACATCGCCCGAGGCGTACGACAAGCAGTTCGTGCGCGATTGGCTGACCCGGTCGGGCTGGGACAAGGAGTCGGACCCGCCACGCCTGCCCGAGGACATCGTGGCCCAGACGCGCATCCGCTACCTCACCGCCTACCAGCGCCTCGTGGGCAAGCCCTTGTTCCCGCGCAAGCCGAGGAACGAATAGTGATTGCCCGAGTCATCGTGACCCCTAAGCCGGTGGTCAACGATCCGCAAGGCCTTACGGTCAAGCAGGGCCTCGCGTCGCTGGGCTTTCGCGAGGTGTCGGACGTGCGGGTCGGCAAGTACATCGAGGTGAGCCTCGAGGGGGCGTCCGAGCACGAAGCCCGACAGCGGGTGGAGGAGATGTGCCGGCAGCTGCTCGCCAACCACGTGATCGAAGACTTTCGCTTCGACCTCGTGAGGGACGGTAAGCGATGAGATTCGGCGTCGTCGTCTTTCCAGGCACCTGGTCAGACCGCGATTGCGGCTGGGTCATCGACCAGGTGCTCGGCCAGGAGCTCATCTATCTGTGGCACAAGGACACCGACTTGAAGGGCTGCGACTGCGTGATCCTCCCGGGCGGGTTCGCGTACGGCGACTACCTGCGCACGGGCGCGATCGCCCGCTTCGCCCCGGTGATGGAGCAGGTAGGCGAGTTCGCCGACCGCGGAGGTCTGGTCTGGGGCATCTGCAACGGGTTCCAGGTCCTGTGCGAGGCGGGCCTGCTGCCGGGCGCCTTGATCCGCAACGCCTCGCTCGAATTCCGGTGCGAATGGACGAGCCTGGTGGTCGAGCGCACCGACCTTCCATTCACGTCCAGGTGCCAGGAGCGTGAGGTGATCCGGGTGCCCATCGCGCACGGTGAGGGCAGCTACTTCGCCGATCCGGCGACGCTTTCCCGTCTCGAGCAGCGAGGTCAGGTCGTGTTTCGTTACTGCGACGCGAAAGGGCGCGTCGTTCCGAGCTCAAACCCCAACGGGTCGCTGCACAACATCGCCGGCATCGTCAACGCGCGCGGCAACGTGCTCGGGATGATGCCGCACCCTGAACGTTGCTCAGAGGCTGAGCTCGGTGGCACCGACGGATTGAAGCTGTTCCGGTCTGTGGCGGAGAATGCCTTCAAGGTGCTTGTGTCTTGAGTATTAAGTCTGTGGACGAGCGCAGGCTCAGGGAAGTTGCGCTCACCCCAGATGAGTACAGGGTCATCGTCGAGCAGCTGAAGCGAGCCCCCAACGAGGTCGAGCTGGGAATGCTCGGCGTGCTGTGGTCTGAGCACTGCTCATACAAGAGCTCGAAGGCGCTGCTCCGACGCCTGCCCTCGACCGGTCCCGCCGTGCTGCAAGGGCCAGGTGAGAACGCCGGAGCGGTGAGCATCGGCGAGGGCTGGGCTGCGGTGTTCAAGATCGAGTCGCACAACCACCCATCGGCGATCGAGCCCTACCAGGGTGCGGCCACTGGTGTCGGCGGCATCATCCGCGACGTCATCGCGATGGGCGCGCGGCCCATCGCGTTGCTCGACTCGCTGCGCTTCGGTCCGCTGCCGGAGGCGAGCCGACATTTCGAGGGCGTGGTCGCGGGCATCGGCGGCTACGGCAACTGCATCGGCATCCCGACAGTCGGCGGCGAGATTTACTTCGAGGATTGCTACGCGAACAACCCGCTCGTCAACGCGATGTGCGTCGGCCTCGTGCGCGTCGACCAGCTGATGCGCGCGCGAGCCGAGGGCACCGGCAACAGCCTGCTCCTCGTCGGCGCTGACACCGGCCGCGACGGCATACACGGCGCATCGTTTGCGTCGGTCGAGCTCGACGAGAACAGTTCGGAGCGCCGGCCGGCGGTGCAGGTGGGGAACCCGTTCCTCGAGAAGTGTTTGCTCGAAGCGTGCATGGACCTGTCGCACACGGACGCCGTCGTCGCCATCCAGGACCTCGGCGCCGCGGGGCTCACGTCGGCGGTGGCGGAATGCGCCGGCCGCGTCGAAGGCGCAGGCGCCCGCGTCGACGTCTCGCGCGTGCCGCGCCGCGAAAGCGGCATGACGCCGTACGACGTGATGCTCTCCGAGTCGCAGGAGCGAATGCTCGTCGTCGTGCAACGCGGCCGCGAGCGCGAGGTCGAGAGTATTTTCCACGCCTGGGACCTCACGTCGGCGCTCATCGGCGAGGTCACCGACGACGGCCAGCTGACGGTGGTCGATGGCGACGACCGCGTGGCGCGCCTGCCCGTCAAGCTCCTGACGGACGGCGCTCCGATGCGTCGGCTGGTCGGCGTCGCGCCTGAACCGCCGTACGACCTGGTCGTGGAGGCGCTGCCGCCCCTGGTCGATGCGGGTGCGGCGTTGGTGCGCATGCTCTCGAGTCCCAATCTGTCGAGCCGCCGCGGTGTGTTCCGCCGCTACGACCACATGGTCGGCGACGCCACGGTGGTGCCGCCCGGTGGCGACGCCGCGCTGCTGCGCATCAAGGGCACACGCCTCGGCCTGGCGGTTACTGCCGACTGCAACGCCCGCTACTGCCACCTCGACCCTCACCTTGGCGCGCAGCTCGCGGTCGCCGAAGCTGCGCGGAACATCGTGGCGACCGGCGCCCGGCCGATCGCGGTCACCGACTGCCTCAACTTCGCCAACCCCGACCGGCCAGAGGTCTACTGGGAGATGGAGGAGACGGTCGCGGGGCTAGCGTACGCATGCCGCGCGCTGGAGCTGCCGGTGGTCAGCGGCAACGTGAGCCTGTACAACGACTCGAACGGGGAATCGGCGATCTACCCGACACCTGTGGTGGGGATGATCGGCGTGCTCGACGACTATGGCCGCCGGGTCGGGGCGGGTCTTCGCGCCGAGGGTGACTTCGTCCTCCTGATCGGGTCGACAATGAACGACTTTGGGGGCAGCGAGTACCTGAAGGTGGAGCACGGCTATGTGGCCGGGCGCCCGCCCGCGCTCGACATGACCCGCGAGCAGGCGGTCAACCGGCTCGTGCTGACAGCGGCCCAGAACGGATTTCTCCATTCCGCCCACGACTGCGCGGAGGGCGGGATGCTCGTCGCGCTGGCCGAGAGCTGCCTGCTGGGCGGCATCGGCGTGCGCTGCCCGGCGATCCGGCCCGAGCCTCCCCTGCGCCTCGACGCGGCATTCTTCGCCGAGTCGCCGAGCCGCTACATCGTCAGCGTTCCTTCGCGCGCGATGCCGGAGCTACAGTCGCTGGCGCGCCGCCACCACGTCGAGCTGTCGCTGCTCGGCCTGGCGGGCGGCGAATTCATCGAGTTCGAAGGCCAGCTGAAGTTGTCGCTCGCCGAGCTGCGTCAGGCCTGGGAGACGTTGGTCACCTAGATGTGCGGTGTGTTCGGGGTATGCGCGAAGCAAGGAGTCGACGTCGCCAACCTGACCTACTTCGGTCTCTTCGCACTGCAGCATCGCGGCCAGGAGTCGGCCGGCATCGCGGTCTCCGACGGCTCGACCGTGCGCATCCGGCGAGACATGGGCCTGGTCGCGCACGTGTTCTCGCCCGAGCAGATCAAGGACCTGGGGGATGGAACCATGGTCGCGCTCGGCCACACGCGCTACTCGACCACTGGCGCGAGTCGGGCCGAGAACGCGCATCCCTTGCCCTTCCACCACCCGACCCTCGGTTCCGGCGCGATCGCGCACAACGGCAACCTGCTGAACGCCGACGCGCTGCGAGCGCAGCTCACCGAGCGCGGCGTCACCTTCGAAACCGCGCTCGACACCGAGGTGATGGCGCGTCTGATCGAGAACACGCACGGCCGCTCGTGGGAGGACGTCATCCGGCGCACATTCGCGCGTGTGGTCGGTGCGTACTCGTGCGGCGTTATCACGCCAAAGCAGCTCATTGCGCTGCGCGACCCGTTCGGCTTCCGCCCGCTGTGCATCGGCTATATCCCGCTGCACGGGCAGCCCGCGCACGTCATCGCCTCCGAGACGTGCGCCCTTGACACCGTGCACGCGACCTTCGTGCGCGAAGTGCAACCGGGTGAGATGGTCGTGATGGACGAGCACGGAGTGCACAGCGTCAACTTCCAGACCGCTAACAAGCACGCTATGTGCGTATTCGAGTTCATCTACTTCGCGCGACCCGACTCGATCCTCAAGAACTGCGAGCTCGAGGATGCGCGCATCCGGATGGGCCACGAGCTCGCCAACGAAGCGCCGGTCGAGGCGGACATGGTCGTGCCGTTTCCCGACTCGGGGACGCCCGCCGCGATCGGCTACGCGGAGGCGTCAGGCATTCCGTTCCGCGAGGCGATGATGAAGAGCCGCTACATCAACCGCACTTTCATCCAGCCGGACCAGTCGCTTCGCGAGTCCGGCGTGATGCTGAAGCTTAACCCGCTACCCCGCTCCATCAAGGGCAAGCGCCTGATCGCGGTCGACGACTCGATCGTGCGTGGCACGACGTCGCGGCGCATCATCGAGCGCCTGCGCGCCGCGGGGGCGAGGGAGATCCACATGCGCATCTCGAGCCCGCCCATGCGGTACCCGTGCTTCATGGGCGTCGACATCGGGTCCACCAAGGAGCTGATCGCCTCGGGCCGGTCGGTGGACGAAGTGCGAAAGCAGATCGGGGCCGACTCGCTGCACTACCTCTCAATCCCCGGCCTGATCCGCGCCATCGGGCGCGGCACCGCGCAGGAGTTCTGCCGCGCCTGCTTCGACGGCTCGTATCCGGTGCCGGTGCCGCAGCAACTAGAAATGGACAAAATGCAGTTTGAAATTGCCGCGGTGAGAACGTGAAGACTTTTCCTGCTGGGGTCCCCACCCGCAGCGTGGGGGGACAAATGCAGTTCGAGGGCCAGCTCACTCGGGTGTAGGAGTGCGGCCAGAGATGCCAGCCAGATCTTCGACGTCCAATGCGGCCCACCGCCGCCATGCCTTCGGCATGAGGGCCCCAGCAGGGATCCACTCCTCGCTTACGCAACGACGGATACGCTCGCGGCGGTGCTCGGCCGCGCCTGGCATCTGGGCCGCCTGTCCGCCGAATCTCTCGGCTGGCCCTCTGGGCAGCACACCATGAGCAGCGAGGGGCTTTCCTACGCCGCGGCCGGCGTCGACATCGAGGCGTACGAGCGCGCTCTCGAGCGCGTGAAACCCCTGATCGCCGCGACGCATGGCAATGAGGTCGCGGTCGGCGTCGGACCGTTCGCGGGTCTTTACGCGCTGCCAGGCGGAGCCCATCTCGCGGCCAGCGCCGACGGGGTGGGGACCAAGACCAAGGTCGCCATCGCCACTGGCATGCACCGCGTGATCGGCGCGGACATCGTGAATCACTGCGTGAACGACATCGCCACCGCGGGGGCGCGGCCGCTTTTCTTCCTCGACTATTTCGCGACAGGACACCTCGACGCGAACGTTTTCACCCAACTTGTCGAAGGCATGACATCAGCCTGCCGGGAAGCGGGATGCGCGCTCCTGGGCGGGGAGACTGCCGAGATGCCGGGCGTCTACGCGCTGGGGGACTATGACCTGGCGGGGTTCATCGTCGGCATCGTCGAGCCTGGCACGAATCGTGAACTGATCGAGGCGGGCGACGTGCTCGTCGGGCTGCGCTCGAGCGGTCTGCACACTAACGGCTACTCGCTCGCGCGCAAGGTTTTCGAGGGCGTGACCCTGGACGAGACGCTCGCGGGCGAGCTGATGACGCCGCATCTCTCCTATCTGGAGGACCTCCAGCGCATCAAATGGAAGGGCGCGGCTCACATCACCGGCGGAGGCATCCCCGGCAACCTGCCTCGCTGCCTGCCGGACGGACTTGGTGCGCGCGTCAACAGAACAACGTGGCAGTCGCCGCCGATCTTCGAGAAGATCCGCCGACGCGGTCGCGTCTCGGACGACGAGATGTGGGGAACGTTCAACATGGGGCTCGGGATGGTCCTGGTCGTCGCTCGGGCTGACGTGCCGAAGGACGCGCTGGTAGTCGGCGAGGTGCTGGCGCAGACCGGCCCCGATCGGGTGGTGATCAGTTGAAGTTAGGGGTTTGCGTTTCCGGCGAGGGAACCAACCTCCGAAACCTGGTCGGTCGGGGTTTCGACGTGGTCGCAGTTGCCACGAACCGACCGTCGTGCGGCGGCGCGGCCTTCGCCCGCGAGAACGGAATTCCGCTGGGGGAGCTGCCGCAAAAAGCATTCGCCTCGGGGCAGCAACGAGACATTGCGATGCGCGACTTCTTCTTGCGTCACCAGGTCGACCTCGTCATCGACGCCGGCTACGACCGAATTCACACGACGCCGTTTCTCGAAGCGTTCGAAAATCGAATCATCAACGTGCACCCTTCTCTTCTGCCGGAGTTTGCGGGCGGGTTGGACGCTATCGAGCAGGCGCTGGCCAGCGGCGCCACGCGAACCGGTGCGACAGTCCATGTCGTGACCGCCGACCTCGACGCGGGTCCAATCCTGCTGCAGGAGGCGGTGCCGATCCTGCGCGGCGACACCGTAGAAACCCTGCGCCGGCGCGTGCACGAGGCGGAATACCGCATCCTGCCGCAGGGGATCCGCATGATGGAGACGCAGCGTGCCAACAGCAATTCTGTCCGTTAGCGACAAGACCGGGCTCGCCGCGTTCGCGCGAGGCCTCAGGCGCCTGGGCTACGACCTGTACGCCACGGGCAGCACGATGCACGTGCTGCTCGACGCGGCGATCGACGTGCGGCCCGTGAGCGAGCTGACCGGCTTCCCCGAGATGATGGACGGCCGGGTCAAAACCCTCCACCCAGGCGTGCACGCCGGCATCCTGGCGCGTCGCGACAAGCCCGAGCACACTGAGGCGCTCGCCGAGCATGGTCTCCGTGCGATC
>DATEGC010000087.1:0-2105 GCA_035280285.1 Candidatus Dormiibacterota bacterium
CAGGTTGATCAGGTACGCGTCCTCGGCTGCCTTCGAGCACGCGCTCGAGCCGTACGAAGTGTGGCCCTCGCCGCTGCGCGTCAGCAAGATGGAGCCATCGATCTGCCGGTTGACTGACTGCGCGTCGGCGTAAGGCGTCGCCGGGTCGTTGGTGCCCCCCACCAGGAGAATGGGCGGGGCGCCGGTGATTGGCAGAGGCCGCGCTGTTTTGGGCTTGACCGGCCAGTACGCGCACTGCAAGTTGGTGTACTGGCTCCAGGGCCCGAAAAACGTGGAGGCTCTGGTAAAGGCGGGCCCAAGTGCCTCGTAGCTGGCGACGTCTATGGGCACCGCAAAGTCCATGCAGTAGGTCGCTTGATACGCGCCGTTGAAGAGGTTTTGATAGGTGCCATCCGCCTTGCGCTTGTTGTAGAAGTCGGCGAGGACGAGGATGATCCGCCCGTCGCCGCTCTGCAGCGAGGTCAGGCCGCGATCGAGGTAAGGCCAGAGGCTCGGGTCGTACAGGGCCTGCAGGACGCCGGTCATAGCCAACGACCGCGTCAGCGGGCGGTTGCCGACCGCGAGCGGTGTCGTATCCAGACGGGTCATCAAGGCTGTGAGCTTCGCGCCCGGGTCGCCTGCGCGGCCGAAGGTGCAGCTCGAGCGCGATCGGCAATCACCGAGAAACGCCTGCAGGTTCTGCTCGAAGCCGACCACCTGAGCCAACGCGCTGTCATTGGCAGAGACCGTCGGATCGAGAACGCCGTCCAGGGAGAGTGCCCGGACGTGCGTCGGAAAGAGGCGGGCATACCACTGACCGAGTAACGTGCCGTACGAAAAACCGAGATAGGTCAGCTTGCTGTCACCGATCGCGGCGCGGATCTGTTCCATGTCTCGCGCAGTGCTCGCCGAGTCCATGAACGGCAGTAGATAGCCGGATTGTTGCTGACAACCGGCGGCGAAGTCTTTGTCCGACTGGATGCCGGCTGCCTTCTCGTCGGGGTCGTCAAGGACGGAGTCGATCGAGAGGTAAGCGTCGAGCTGTGGGCCGTCGACACACGCGACGGGCGCGCTCGCACCAACTCCCCGCGGATCCCATGCCACCAGGTCGAAGCGCTTGTTGAGGTCGGCGACCGACGGATCGTTGCGCAGGTAGTAGAGCCCGGACTCACCGGGGCCGCCAGGGTTGTAGAGAAGGGAGCCGATGCGTGCGCCAGGACCAGGCGCCGGCTTCTTGATCAGAGACAGGGTGATCTTCCGACCGTCCGGATGCGTGTAGTCGAGCGGAACCTGCAACGTCCCGCATTCGAATCCATCACCGCAGCCGGACCACGCGATGCTGCCCGAAGAGGGAAGAGATGGGCTCCTGGTTGAGGCCGGGTTGTTCGTAGTGCAGGCGACGACCAGAAGCGTGACGAGCGACACAACCCTGGCAACGCGACCCGTCACTGTCCCGAGTCTAGCCGGATGGTTCCCCAGGCGATTCACATTTGCATCGCCGCCAAGCGACACCCAGACCACGGCACACTCGCCGCGGCGCGCTACTTCAGGTAGAACTCGGCCAGTCCCACGTCGGCGCGGACCATCCTCTTCGTGGGATCGCGGGCGACGATGTCATTGACGATGTCGACCGCCTCTTCGACCTCGGCGCGCAACGCGTCGATGTCCTCACCGGGGACTTCGATATCGATCACCGAGAACGGGTCGCCGGCGGATGGATGCTCCGCGGTCCAGTGCATCCTCCAGCCTGTGCGGTTGTCGAATCGGAGAACCGCGACAACCGCTCCCCAGGTTGGTCCCTGCGCTGCTGGTATGTCGGCGATCCTGGCTCGCATGTCGGCGATCATAGTTCCGCCTCGAACCGTCGTAGAGCCCTGGCCTACTCGTGACTCACGCGCCCAAAAACGCTGCCGCCCGGCGGCTTGGGCGGCTTCAAGACCTCGCCGATCTTGTCCAGAGCCGCCTCGAGCGGCGCGCCATCGACGACTCGCTGCTCATAGGTGTCGCGCCGGAGCAAGCTGGCATCGGTCAGCGCAGACTTGGCATTCCAGGCGCGCTGGAGGTCCACGACGCAATCTTCGTCATCGAGCCGATCGTCCTCGGCAATTGCACCCATGTATGAGACG
>DATEGC010000088.1:0-13875 GCA_035280285.1 Candidatus Dormiibacterota bacterium
ATCTGCGGCCGCTGCTACGAAGTGGGCGACGACGTCGCATCGCAGTTTGATGCGCGATTCATCAACCCGGGAGGCGGTGGGCGCTGGCTGCTCGACCTGGGTGCTGCGAACGCCGCCCAGCTCCGAGAGGCCGGCGCGAAAGCGGTGTACGACGTCGCCATGTGCACCAAGGAGAGCTACCTGTTCCCGTCGCACCGCCGGCACCCCGACGGCTCGCGTTTCGGGGCGATCGCCGCGTTGCGGTGAATGTCGCCGACAACCTCCGCGCAGTAAGACAGCGGATCGCGCGCGCCGGCCGGAACCCAGACGAGATTGAGATCGTCGCGGTCACGAAGGGCTTCGGGCCTGAGGTGTGCCGTGCGGCCATCGACGCCGGACTGAAGATCCTGGGCGAGAACCGAG
Source organism: Candidatus Dormiibacterota bacterium (assembly GCA_035280285.1). Classification (GTDB taxonomy): domain Bacteria; phylum Chloroflexota; class Dormibacteria; order Dormibacterales; family Dormibacteraceae; genus 40CM-4-65-16. Next base: position 403 of record DATEGC010000088.1, read on the forward strand.
TCCAGGACGCCGTCGAGAAGATGAGCGAGATCGACGGCGGGACGTGGCACCTCATCGGCCACCTACAGACCAACAAGGTCCGCCTCGCCGCTGGCCGGTTCGCCCTGATACAGTCGGTCGACTCGCGGCACCTGGCCGACACCCTCGCCCGGATCAACGTCGAGCAGAAGGTGCTGGTCGAGATCAACGTCGCCCGCGAGGCGAAGAAGACGGGCGTGGACCCTGAAAGGGCGGCCGCGTTGATCGACCAGGTCGCCGAGATGCTCGACCTCCAGGGCTTGATGGCGATGGGTCCGGCAGAGGGCGACCCAACGCCGGCGTTCGACGAGCTGCGAACGATGCGGGACGCTGCTGAGCATCGGCTGGGAAAAGGGCTCCCTATCCTTTCCATGGGCATGAGCGGAGATTTCGAAGTCGCGGTGAAGGCGGGCAGCACGATGGTGCGGCTCGGTCAGGTCCTGTTCGGTCCCCGCCCGTGATCATCAGCTTCATCGCCAGCGCGCTGGAAATCGTTCTCTACGCCGTCATCATCCTGATCCTGGTCCGCGTCGTCTTCTCGTGGGTCGCGCCGGGTGCGCGCAACACCATCTCGCAGGTGGCGTACAACCTGACCGAGCCGATCCTGGCCCCGGTGAGGCGGCTGATTCCGCCGATGGCAGGCCTCGACCTATCGCCGCTTGTGGTTACGCTGGCCGCGGGGTTCATCATCACCTTCCTCCGCGAAATCGCCGCCGCACCGTAAAATCGGAGTTCGCTCGGCGTTGACGGAGACAGGTAGGCCCGTCTGAGCGGTCACAGAGAGCTCGGCATAGCTGAGAGCCGGGTGGCCGATGACGGAGCCGAGATCACTCCCGAGCCGCAACCCAATGAGGGCCTGAGGTGTTGGCCTCGGGAATCTGGGTGGTACCGCGGGTCTGAGGACTCGTCCCAGAGACGGCAGATCACCATGTCTCTGGAGTGAGAGTGTTCGAGAAAGTCGATCAACGGATCAGCTTCCCTGAGCTGGAGGTCCAGCTCATGCAGCGCTGGAAGGAGGAAGACACCTTCCAAAAGTCGCTCGCTCTGCGCGAAGGCGAGAAGCGCTTCGTCTTCTACGAAGGGCCGCCGACCGCCAACGGCAAGCCGGCGACGCATCACATCCTCGCCCGCGCCTTCAAAGACCTGTTCGGCCGCTACAAGACGATGCAGGGCTTTTACGTGGAACGCAAGGCGGGCTGGGACACGCACGGCCTGCCGGTCGAGATAGAGGTCGAGAAGAAGCTGAAGATCTCGGGCAAGTGGGAGATCGAGAACGAGATCGGCATCGAGCGCTTCAACGAGCTGTGCCGGCAGAGCGTCTACGAGTACGTGGAAGACTGGGTGAAGTTCAGCGAGCGGATGGCCTTCTGGCAGGACTACGACAACGCGTACTGGACCCTGACCTCCGAGTACATCCAGTCGGTGTGGTGGGCGCTGAGCGAGATGTGGAAGCAGAACCTCATCTACAAGGGCTTTCGCGTCGCGCCGTACTGCACGCGGTGCGCCACGCCCCTGTCGAGCCACGAGCTGGCTCAGGGCTACCAGGACAACGTCCCCGACCCGAGTGTCTACGTCCGCTTTCGTTTGAAGAATGACCCGAAAACTTCGATCCTCGCGTGGACCACGACCCCCTGGACGCTGCCCGGCAACGTTGCGCTCGCGGTCGCGAACGACGTCGTCTACATAAAAGTCAAGGAAGGCGACGAATACCTGATCCTCGCGGAGCCGCGGCTTGGCATCCTCAAGGAACCACCTCAGGTCGTGGAGAGGATGTACGGCAGGGATCTGGTCGGACTGGACTATGAGCCGCTGTACCCGTACTCGGTTCCGGACCGCGGGCGCGCCCACTATGTGGTCGACGCCGATTTCGTGTCGATCGACGAAGGCACCGGTGTGGTGCACACGTCCGCCCTATACGGTGTCGACGACCTTCGCCTCTGCCAAGAGAAGGGAATCCCGTTCAAGCACACGGTTGGGCTCGACGGCAAGTTCTTGCCCTACGTCGAGAAGTTCGCCGGCCTTCATGTCAGAGAAGCCGACCCGGTGATCGTCGACGACCTCAAGCAGCGCGGCCTGCTCTACAAGGCGGAGACCATCCTCCACACGTACCCGTTCTGCTGGCGCTGCAAGTCGCCACTCATCTACTACGCGCTCGACGCGTGGTACATCCGCACGACCGAGCGCAAGTACCAGCTCATCGCGAACAACAACGCCACTCACTGGGTGCCTGACCACATCCGGACAGGCCGTATGGGTGACTGGCTCGAAAACAACGTCGACTGGCAGTTCTCGCGCAGCCGTTTCTGGGGCACGCCGGTGCCGATTTGGATCTGCGAGGACTGCGACGAGCAGCGAATCGTGAGCTCAGCCGCTGAGCTCGGGCTGAATGACGACACCGACCTGCACCGGCCCTACATCGACCAGGTGACGCTGCCCTGCGAGAAGTGCGGCGGCATGATGAAGCGCGTGCCGGAGGTGCTCGATACCTGGTTCGACTCAGGCTCGATGCCGTTTGCCCAGCGCGGCTACCCACGCAAGGGCAAGGAGCTGTTCGAGGAGACGTTCCCCGCCGACTTCATCTCCGAGGCTGTCGACCAGACGCGCGGCTGGTTCTACACGCTGCTCGCAATTTCGACGCTGCTCTTCAACCAGAACTCGTATCGCAACGTCATCTGCCTCGGCCACGTCGTCGACCCGATCGGGAAGAAGGCGTCGAAGTCACGAGGCAATGTGCTCGACCCGAACTATCTCTTCGACACGTTCGGCTCGGACGCAGTCCGCTGGTACTTCTACACATCGACCCAGGTCGGCGAGAACTACCGGACCGGTGACGCCGTCCTGAGGGAGACGGTGCAGCAGTTTTTCATGCCGCTGTGGAACTGCTACTCGTTCTTCGTCACCTACGCGCGGCTCGACAAGTTCGATCCCGCCAGGGAGGCGGTTCCGGTCGAGGAGCGGCATGTGCTCGACCGGTGGCTGCTCTCGAAGCTGAGCGTGCTTGTGCACGACGTGACTCACGGGCTTGACGCCTACGAGCCCGTTGAGCCCGCGCGGCGCATCCAGAGATTCGTCGACGACCTCTCGAACTGGTACATCCGGCGCTCGCGCCGGCGCTTCTGGAAGTCGCAGTCCGATCGGGACAAGATGGCCGCGTACCAGACGCTGTTCACGGCACTGCGCACCGTCTCGCAGCTGATGGCACCATTCGCGCCGTTTGTGGCCGACGCGATCTACCGCAACCTCTCAGGCGGCTCCTCAGTTCACCTGTCGGACTTTCCCGCGCCGATGCAGTATCGCGACGGGCAGGTCGAAGCCGACATGGCCCGCGCTCGCCAGGCAGTGGAGGCCGGGCTTGCCGCGCGCGACGCGCTCCGACTCAAGGTTCGACAGCCTTTGGCAAGCATCGCCTTGCCGGGCGATCCGCTCCCGGAAGACATCGCGGCCATCATGCGCGACGAGCTGAACATCAAGAGCATCACCTTCGGCGCGCCTGAGGTCCAGCTCGACAGCGTCATCACCGAAGAGCTGAAGCTCGAAGGCCTGGCGCGGGAGGTCGTGCGCGTGATCCAGGACCGGCGGAAGAAGCTGGGTCTCAGTGTCGAGGACCGGATCGAGACTCGATATGACGCCGATGGGTTGGTGGCGCGCGCATTCGAGCGCCACGGCAACTACATCAAGAGTGAGACGCTGTCCACGAGCCTTACGCCGGGTCGCGAGGACGATTTTGACGGTGAGCAGATGATGCTCGAAGGAGAGCAGGTCTGGATCGGCCTCAAGCGAAAGTCCTGACGACGGGTCGCATCGTCTTCGTGGTGGTCGCCCTAGCCGTTTTCGCACTCGACCGCGTGACGAAGGGGCTCGTCAACGCGTCCCTCGCCTATGGGGAGCGCACGACGGTGATTCCGAACGTGGTCGATATCGTCAACGTTCGCAATTCGGGGGCGGCGTTTGGCTTCGCGCCTGCCGGGACCATACTCTTCCTCATCGCGTCGGTCGTGGTCGCCATCGGCCTGGTCGTTTATGTCGCGCGCAACCCAGGCACGCCGTGGAGCGACGGCGTGCTCGGGCTGGTCATGGGCGGCACGCTGGGCAACGGTTACGACCGCGTCGTCCATGGCACTGTGACCGACTTCATCGACTTCCACTTCTGGCCGGTTTTCAACGTCGCCGATTCGGCTGTCTCGGTGGGTGTCGCGCTGCTGATCGCCGGCTACCTGCTACGACGACCCGCAAGCTGACCGCGCAGGCGGCTGCCCCGAGACTCGATCGCTTTCTCGCCGAGCACGCGCCCGACCTCAGCCGCTCGGCTGCGGCGCGCCTGATCAAGGAGTCTTCGGTGCTGCTGAACGGCAGGCTTGCCCGCGCTGCGGACAGGGTGGCGAGAGGAGACGTCATCGAGTACGAGGTTCCGGTGCAGCGCGAACCAGCGCGCGCGTCAGCCGAGGCCGTCCCGCTCGAGGTGGTGTACGAAGACGCCGACCTCGTGGTGATCAACAAGCCCCCGGGCATGGTGGTTCATCCCGCGCCAGGCCATCACTCGGGCACACTGGTGCACGCGCTGCTGGGCCTGGGTGGCGATTGGTCGGCCGCCGGCGGCGAGACCCGGCCCGGCATCGTACACCGGCTCGACAAGGGGACGTCAGGCCTGATCGTTGCCGCCCGCTCCGACGTGGCTCATCGGGCGCTCTCTGCGCAGCTGGCCGTCCGAACCATGAGCCGCGCCTATATGGCCATCGTGCGGGGTGTCGTGAAGGAGGACGCGGGCGAGCTGGAAGGTCCGATCGGACGCCATCCGCGGGAGCGAAAGCGAATGGCAGTTGTGGCCGGGGGGCGGTTCGCCCGGACGCGCTACCGGGTCGTCGAGAGGACTCGAACCCATACGCTTTTGCGCTGTGACCTCGAAACAGGCCGTACGCACCAGGTCCGAGTTCATCTTGCCGCCTTGGGCTACCCGGTGGCCGGAGACGACGTCTACGGCGGGCGCGAAGCCGGTGTTCGGCGGCCGATGCTCCACGCATGGCGTCTTCGCCTGCGCCATCCGCGGACTGGTGCAGAGATGAGCTTCGAGGCCGCGCCACCACCCGACTTCGAGTCGTTCTGGCGATCCGTCTCGTGAAGCGTGGGCTGCTCATCGTTATCTCCGGGCCATCGGGAGTGGGGAAAGACACGCTCATCAAGCGACTGCTCCAGCTCGACCCCGAGCTCGTCTATTCGGTCTCCGGGACGACCCGCAAGCCGAGGCCAGCCGAAAAACCAGACGAGAATTACACGTTCCTTTCGCGCGAGCAGTTTCTGTCGCTGGTCGACCAGGGGGCGTTCCTCGAGCACGCGAACTACAACGGCCACCTGTACGGGACTTTCCGCGACCGCGTCGAGAAAGCTCGCGCGGCAGGTCATGACGTGGTCTTGAAGATCGACGTCCAGGGCGCCGAGCAGGTGCGCCGGCTGCTGCCAGACGCGGTTTCGATTTTCGTCGTCGCCCCGTCGGAGCAGGAGCTCGAGCAGCGCCTGAAAGAGAGAGGCAGCGAGTCGGCCGAGGACACGGCTTCGCGTCGCGAGATCGCCAGGAGCGAAATGAAGCTTGCCGACCGCTACGAGCACGTAGTGGTCAACGATGAAGTCGAGCGTGCGGTGGCGGAGATCCGCCAGATTATTGACGAAGCAGGCGCGTAACTTAGCGTGAGCGTCACGCCTCCCGACGTCCGACGCAGAGTCGCTAGGATGGACGGCCGCAGCCAAGGAAAGGGTGGCGCGAGGAGGAGTGCATCACACATGCATGACGAGGAAGCGCCGTGCACCTTGACGCAGGCTTCAGCGCTGGCCGGGGCCCCCACGAAATCGCAGATTTCGTGGAGTGGACTGGCGCCCGGCCGTCCAGACTGCGAAGATGCCAGGACGCTCGGGGGCGGGACACTCTAACTCTGATGCCGCTGGATCCAACACCGGTCCCGGACGAGCTGCGTGGACTTCGCATCGGGTTGCTGGTCTCGGGCGGCATCGCGGCCTACAAGGTGGCCGACCTTGCCTCGGCGCTGAACCAGGCCGGATGCGAGGTTCGGGTGGCGATGACGCCGTCGGCGATGCGCTTCGTCGGTCCGCCGACGTTTCAAGGGGTGACCGGAAACACGGTCTTGACCGGCCTGTGGCCGGCCGATGGTGCGGCGGCCGAGCCGCACGTGTTCCTGGGCGACTGGGCGCAGCTGATCCTGGTGGCGCCGGCCACGGCGAACGTCATGGGACGCATCGCGGACGGGCGTTCGGACGACATCGTGACGGCGACGCTGCTCGCTGCGCGGTGCCCGGTGGTAATCGCGCCCGCGATGAATGACGCGATGTGGGCAAAGCAAGTCGTGCAGGAAAGCGCCACGACACTGCGGCGTCGTGGCGTGACCATCGTGGAGCCGGAAACCGGTCACCTGGCAAGCGGCCACACGGGTGCGGGGCGACTCGCGGGCGCGGCGGCGATCCTCAGCGGAATGGTGCACGCGGCCCGCTCGCGCTATGACCTGGCGGGTCGGCGCGTCGTGGTCACCGCCGGCGGCACGCGCGAGCCGATCGACCCGGTGCGGTTCATCAGCAACTACTCGAGCGGCAAGATGGGTTCCGCGCTGGCCTCCGCCGCCGCGGACCGCGGAGCGAATGTCACCCTGATCACGGCCGCCAGCCAGCCCGAGCACCGCGGCATCAACGTCCAGCATGTCGACACGGCTGAGGAGATGCTGGCGGAGCTGCGCACGCAGCTGAGAGGCGCCGACCTGCTGCTGATGGCCGCGGCGGTGGGCGATTTCAAGCCTGCGCGGACCGCGGAGCAAAAGATCAGGCGCGAGGAGACGCCGAAGCTGACGCTGATGCTCGAGCCGATTCCAGACCTGGTGGCGTCGCTCGCCGCGGACGAGTCGATAAACACGGTGTTTCGTCTCGGTTTCGCTGCGGAAGACTCGAAGCTCGACGCCAATGCGATCGAGAAGATGAGGCGAAAGGGGCTGCACGCGATCGTGGCGAATGACATCTCGCGGCGCGACATCGGATTCGGCAGCGAATACAACGCGGGGGTATTGCTGTTCGCGGACGGATCGCGGCACGAGCTCGACAAGGCAACCAAGAGAGAGATGGCTGACAAGATCCTGGATTACGTCCTGCCGAAGCTGAAGAAGTAATTGGCTCTGTTCGCAGAGGTGGCCGTCGAGGCCGCCCGCGGGATCGCCCGCGAAACTTATACGTATGCGGTGCCCGAGGGCATCGACGTCGTGCCCGGTCATCGGGTGACCGTTCCGTTTGGGCGCCGAAGCTCATACGGCTTCGTCGTGTCGCTCGGCACCGACCAGCCAGGCGTGGAGACGAAGCCAATCGCCACCGCCGGATCCGGGCCGCTTTTGCTGCCATACCAGATCGAGCTCGCCAGGCTGGTCGCAGACCATTACTGGATTCCGCTGATCGAGGCGATCCGCGCGATGCTGCCGCCACGTGTGCGGGGCACCGGAAAGGCGGGCTCCGGCGCCTCGAGCCGGCAGCGCCGCCACAGCCGCCTGCTCGAGCTGGCAACGGGACCAGCACGCGTTGCAGACGCCGTGACTCTGACCGCCGAGCAGTCCGCGGCACTGGAGAGCATCGATTCAAATCCAGTCACGCTTCTCCACGGCGCGATCGCAAGCGGCAAGACGGAGGTGTACCTGGCCGCCGCGGAGCGCGCGCTGGCCGACGGCCTGCGCGTGCTGTTGCTGGTCCCCGAGATCTCATTGACGCCCCAGCTGGTCCAGCGTGTGCGCGAGCGGCTGACGGCACCGGTGGCGATCCTGCACACGCAGCTGACTGAGCTCGAGCGCGCGCAGCAGTGGTGGCGAGTGCGGCGCGGCGAGGCGTCGATCATCCTGGGCAGCCGGTCGGCAGTCTTTGCGCCGATTCCTCGCCTGGGCCTGATCTGCCTGGACGAACAAGGCTCGGCGGCGTACAAGCAGGACCGCACGCCGCGTTACGAGACGGGTTGGGTGGCGCGGCGCCTGGCCTCGCTGACGGGCGCGCGACTCGTCATGGGCTCTGCCACACCAAGCGTGGCGACGTATCACGAGGCATCGACAGGCGAGACTGCATTAGCGACGCTGACCCGCCGCGTCCGCGGCCACGACGCCGAGGTGGAGCTGGTCGACATGCGCGACGAGGCCGCCGAGGGCAACCGCCAGCCCCTTTCACGCCGGCTGGTCGAGGCGGTGACGCGGACGCTCGAGAACGAGGAGCAGACGATTCTTTACCTCAATCGCCGTGGGCTCGCGACGTACGTGATGTGCCGCGACTGCGGACGTTCCGTGCAGTGCCTCGGCTGCTCGGTCGCCCTTGTGCAGCATGCCGAGATCGAGGGCCTGATCTGCCACTACTGCGGCTACTCGCGCGCGATGCCGTCGGTTTGCGACCACTGCGGCAGCCGCAACATCCGCGCCCTGGGCATGGGCACGCAGCGGCTCGAGGCGATGGTGAAGCGGTTGTGGCCGCGGGCGCGGGTCCTGCGCCTCGACAGCGACGTGGCGCGTGGCCCCGATTCCTACTTCCAGGTGTGGGAGGCGTTCAGCGAGCATCGTGTAGACATCCTCGTCGGGACGCAGCTTGTGACGCGCGGCCTCGACCTGCCGGCGGTGACGTGCGTGGGCGTCGTGGATGCGGACCTGCCGCTGCACTTTCCCGACTACCGGTCGGCGGAGAATACGTTCGCGCTGGTCGCACAGGTGGCGGGGCGCGCGGGTCGTGACGGTCGTCCCTCGCGCGTCATCGTCCAGACGAGCAACCCTGAGCACTACAGCCTGCGCTGCGCAGCCGCCGGGGACTACGAGGGGTTCTATGGGGCCGAGCTGCCCGCCCGCAAGGCTTACGTCTTTCCGCCGTACGCCGACCTGGCTGTCCTGACACGCATCGACCGCGACGACGGCCGCGCCGCGACTTCGGCGCGCGAGGCGGCCGACGCGATCGCGTCGGGACTGTTGAAGGAAGGCATCGACGCGATTCGCGTAATGGGTCCGTCACCGGCTTTCATCCATCGCTTGCGCGGCGAGTACCGTTGGCAGGTCACATTGAAAGGTGAGGGGTTGGAACGAGCCCGGCACCTCGCGCCCGGCGGCAAGGGCTGGAGCTACGACATCGACCCGGTCACATAGCGGAGGGATGCATTGAGAGACACCGCTACGCGGAAGAAAGACGTGCTGGCCGTACTCGAGAAACAGGGTCATTACTGGCTGGCCACCGCTCAAGTTGGGGGCGGGCCTCACCTGATCGCCGTCTCGGGTTTGTGGGACGGGAACGAGATCGTCGTGACAACTCTTGGCACCAGTAAGACGGCCCGGAACATGGCGATGAACCCCCTGGTCGTCCTGGCCGGCGGCGATCCCTCGGACGCCGTCGTCATCCAGGCGCAGGTGATCGAGAGCCGTCCGGTCGGGGATTCCCCTCGAATGGTCGGGGAGTGGAAGGGTGCGATGGGTTGGGACCCGAGCGAGCTTGGCGATTGGATGTTCTACAGGCTGCGGCTGACTCGGATCCAGGCTTTTCGCGGCTACGGGGAGGTGAAGGGCCGCGACGTGATGATCAGGTCGCGCTGGGTCGAGTAAGGGAGGTTGGGATTTCGCAGGCCGCGGGTAGAATCGGATCGCACTCTCATGGTCAGGCCGATTCTCACCTTCGAACATCCCGTCCTGCGCGAAAAGGCGAAGAAGGTCGCGCGCGTGGACGCGTCGATTCAGCGCCTGCTCGACGACCTGACGGAGACCATGCTCGACGCGCCTGGCGCGGGCCTGGCCGCGAACCAGATCGGCGTTCCCCTTCGCGTCTGCGTGGTCAAGGGCGACGACAAGCAGATCTGGGGCCTCGTCAACCCGGAGCTGGTCAAGAAAGAGGGCTCGCAGGTTGGTTACGAGGGCTGCCTCAGCTACCCGGGATGGGTCGGCGAGGTCGAGCGCGGCGAAACCGTCGTCGTCAAGGGCCGCAACCGCCATGGCAAGGAGATCCGCGTCAAGTCTTCGGGGTTTACCGCCCGTGCGTTTCAGCATGAGCTCGACCACCTCGACGGCGTCCTCTTCACCGACCGGTTGACCAGCCTTGACACGCTGCGGCGAGTCGAAGAGCTGGTGGGCGAGGAGAGGGAAGAGGCCGTCGCCGCTGCCTCCGGGTAAACGATCCTCTACAGGATCGTTTTCGCCGGCACCGCCGCTTTCGCTGTGCCGTCGCTGCGAGCCCTGGACGACGCGCGTCATGACATCACGCTGGTGATCACGCAGCCCGACCGGCCGGCGCATCGAGGCATGAAGGTAACGCCGCCGCCGGTGAAGGTCGCCGCACTGGAGCTCGGTCTGCCCGTCTATCAGCCAGAGAGGATTCGCGAACCCGAAGCGGTGGAACGACTGCGCACCGTGGCGTCGGATTTCCTGGTCGTGGTCGCCTACGGCCAGATCATTCCGCGCTCGATGCTCGCGATTTCGCGGCTGGGCGTGATCAACGTGCATGCCTCGCTCCTGCCGAGGTGGCGCGGCGCCGCGCCGATCGCGCGCGCCATCCTCGCCGGCGACACCGAGACAGGCGTCACCATCATGAAGATGGACGAGCAGCTCGACCATGGACCGGTGCTTGCGACGCAGGCCACGCCGATCGGAGAGCGCGAAGATGCCGTGGAGCTGACGTCACGCCTCGCCGAGGTGGGAGCCACGCTCCTGGTTGAGACATTGGAGCAATTCGACACGCTGCAGGCCGTGGATCAGGATCATTCACAGGCAACCGCGGCGCCGAAATTGAGCAAGGAAGAGGGCGAGCTCGACTGGTCGATCGGTGCGCAAGAGATTGACAGGCGGGTCAGGGCGCTGCAGCCGTGGCCGAGCGTGACGCTGCCCACCGCCCGAGGCCGGGTGAAGATTCTGCGCGGCCACATCGAGGGCGACCGCTACGTGCCCGAGCTGGTGCAGCTGCCTGGCAAGAAGCCGGCGCCCGCGAAGCAGGTGCTGGGCGATGCCTGAAAAGAATGGCGGCGAGCGCGACGTCGCCGTCAACCGGCGCGCGTACCACGACTACTTCATCGACGAGAAGTACGAGGCCGGGATGATGCTGACCGGAACCGAGGTCAAGTCGGTTCGCAACGGGCGAGCGAACCTGCGCGACGGTTACGTGCGGATCGACAACGGGGAGGCCTGGCTGGAGAACGTGCACATATCCCCGTACGCCCAGGGCAACCTGATGAACCACGAGCCCCTGCGCCCACGTAAGCTGCTTTTGCACCGCAAGCAGATCTCGAGCCTGATCGGCAAGGTGAAGCAAAAGGGGTACACGCTGATCCCGCTGCGGATCTATTTTTCCCGCAACCACGCCAAGGTCGAGGTCGGGCTGGCCCGCGGGAAGAAGCAGTACGACAAACGCGAGGCGATCGCCGAGCGAGACGCGAAACGGGAGATCGCGCGCGCAGTCAGGAGGGGTTAGGCGAATTTCCCGTCAGTGCCGGCACCGGACTGTGTCAGTTCAGGCGGCGAGCTTGATGCCAATTGCTCGCAGCCGCTTGTTCAGCGACTCGAGGGCAAACTCGACGATCTCGCTTTCGGTGTGACCGAAGTCGGTGACGTAGCGAGGGTCGGGCGGATCGAGTGTTCCTGAGATCAACGGCAGGCACTCGACCAGCGTCTTCTGGATCAGCGGGGCGTAGCGCTGCGCGTCTTCGCGCACCGCTTCCTGCAGGACCTTGATGCCGAAGTTCACGTGGCGTGATTCATCGCGCGCCACCGCGGTAAAGCCCTGGTAGAAGCCGCGGTCGGTCAGTCCCTGCTCGCGCATCGACTCCAGCTCGAAGCGCTGCCCGGTCAGGGCGATCGTGGCCTCGATGACGATGTGGTAGAGCGTCACGCCTTCGACGAAGGCGTCGAAGTCCTTCGGATTGCTGGCCAGGCGCTGCGCCGTCGCCGGCAGGCGCTCATAGAAAAGGACGTTGTAGCCCTCGTTTGCGTCGGGCCGGATCTCTTTCAGCAGCTCGCCCAGATTCCTGGCGCCGGTGCCGACCACGTCGTGCCACCAGCGCTGGAAGAAAACGGTGTGGCGCGCCTCGTCGACCATCTGGGTCGAGAGGAAGACTTCGATCTCGGGCGTCGGGGAGGCCCAGACGAATGGGGCGAGGGTCGAGGTCACTCGCTCCTCGCCGTTGAAGAACAGGCGGTGGGACCATAGCGTGGCCTTTTTCTCGATGTCGGTCGCCTCGAGCCAGTCCTGCCGGTCCAGAGCGAAATCGAGGTCGCCAACCGACCACTGCTGCGACTCCCAGCGCCGGTAGAGGTCCATGTAGCTGGGCATCTTCTCGATGCCCCGGTCGATGAATGAGAGCACGTCGTCGATCCGGATGTCGCCGAGCTCCTTGAGGCTGGCGCGGCCGATGTGCTCGAGGTCTACAGCCATGGGCGTCTCCTAGAGCCTAGGCGATCGTCGGCGCCGACTCCAGCACCTCGTCCTTCGGCCAGTGCGAGCTCGAACCCCATTCATTGCCCTTGCGAAAGAGGGTCATGGTTTGAGGGTCGCCCTGGAACTTGCGCTGCGCAGCCTCGAAGGCAGACAGGTCGTCATAGTCGGACTCGAGGATCAGACTGTTGAATTCGCCTGTGAGCGGCGCCCATGCCTTCCACTCGGGGAGTCCCAGCCTGCGCAGCTCACCATTCATCTCGGCGACCCAGGCAATCGCTTCGCGGTACTTGCCCAACTCGGCAACGAGGTGCATTCGATGGCGGACCATGGCAACCCCTCCCCGGCCTCGGCGTCCAGGCCTCAACCGCCGGCCGGCGCGGTGGGCGGGCCGATCATAGTCCGAGAGGGCGTTTCCGGCCGGTGACCGGCTGGGTAAGATCTATCTGCGACCAAGGTTCGGCTTCGTGGGGGCGTCCGGTCTCGACGGGGCAGTTGAGCTTCGGGATTGCGAGCCGAGAGCCGCGAGCGTTACAGCGCAGCGTTTACAAACGCGAACAGAAACACCGCTCTCGCCCTCGCTGCGTAAGCAGTAGAGACGGAAGCCCCGGGCCATTGAGCCCGGGCGCCGCCCCTGGTCAATCCGGCGGACCGAGGAACGGTGTCACATAGACCGGATCGCCACCACGGGGGCGCCACGGCCCTGAGGTGGGACAGTCACCGTCGGCTGGCAGAAGCGGATCCCGTCGGGAGGAGCCGCCAAGCGAGATCAAAATCCCGGACACGCTCGTAGAAATCCCGAGGGACACTGCTTCGGACGCGGGTTCAACTCCCGCCGCCTCCACCAAGCCGAACCAGGTTCTAGTTGTTCCTCGAGTGCGGAAACCAACGTTCTGTGACGGCCGTCCTGCCCTCTGCGAAGCCCGGTCGCGACTCGGCCCCGAACAGGCCCATCACGACGCACGACGCGATCAGGATGGCGAAGGCAAGCGGCTGGTACCACGCCGGGTCCATGCCTTCAATGTACGAGGCCGCCTACGGAATGAGGCATCT
>DATEGC010000089.1:0-13367 GCA_035280285.1 Candidatus Dormiibacterota bacterium
CGATGCTCGGCGCACTCAAATGGTTTGTCGGTCTCGGGTTGGTGGCGGCGGTCGGCGTGGCCGCGGGCGTCTACTTCGCATTCTTCGGCGCCGGCCCGCAGGTCACGTACGTAACGCCGGACCTTGTGCCGATCGACGCGAACACAGCGCAGCCCAGTGATCAGCCTCCGGTGAACCTGCCCGTCGCGGTGAGCCTGCCTGTTCCGTTCACTCCGCAGGCTCCCCTGGGCAACTGGGCGCAACGGCAGCACACGTGCGAGGAGGCGAGCCTGGTCATGGTCGACCGCTACCTCCACGGCGACCACTCAGGCAACTTGATCGACCCTCAGACCGCAGACGCGGCGATCAACCAGGTCACGACGTGGAAGCCCGCAGTCGACCTGACCACGCTGCAGGTCGGGCAGGTGGCGCAGAAGTACATGGGATGGGCCTACAAGGTGCTGCCCGCGAACCGTCTCGACATGAAGCAGCAGCTCGCACTGGGCCGGCCTCTCATCGTCGGGGTGCGCACACACGGCCTGGGCAACCCGAGGTATCCCGGCTACTCCAACCACTATGAGCAGCCAGGGTGGTCGGTCTCGCACTACCTCGTCGTGGCGGGCTACGACGACAAGGACACCTACATCCTCAACGACCCCGGCCTGACGTACGGCCATGGGTACCACATCAGCTACGACCAGCTGATGCACGCGATCGACGATCTGGACCAGGCCTATCCGGACCTCAACAGCGGCCGGGTGTTCCTGGTGCTCGCCCCGTTCTCGGGCACGAGTTCCTAGGCCGCCAGGCGCACCAATTAGGCGAAGACGATCGCCTCGTTGAAGTCCGAATAGCCCGCCTCGAACGCTCCCTTCGAAATCCAGTACTGGCCGCGGATGGGGTCGTTGATCAGCACCTGGCCCGGACTCACGCCGACCACCGTGTACACGTGCGACGCATACACCGGGCCGATCCACGGGATCCACTGCCCGTCGAAGCTGAGGTAATCACGGCGCGGGTGCCACTGCCAGTCCCACGTCGAGAAGGCAACCACCGGATGACCCGCGATGACGCGCGCGTAGATCGTCGCCGCTGACATCGACCCGTAGGCGAGAATGCTCGCTCCGTGCGCGCGGGCGACTCGCACAAGCGGTGGGTAGAAGGTGCCAAAGCCGGTGTAGTTGCTCTCGCTGCCGTTGACGTTGCCGACGAACGTCTCGTACGGGTTGCCCCACCTCACGCGCCCATACGCATCGACGTACATGGCGCGGCGGTCGGCGCCGATCTCGGCAAGGATCTCGTCCTGGCTGACGTTGATGCCCTGGTGCGTCAGCGCCATCGACGTGGCCGCCTCTTCGCAGCTCAACGGGTGGTTCTGGTAGATGAATGCGACGCCGGAGATCACGTGCGTCTGGCCCATGAGCACGTAGATGGCATGGTCGGCGTCAGCGACGATCTGCTTTGTGTCGGCCGTGACCGATTCGAACTCGCCCACGGTAAGCGCATTCGCATACACGCCGCGGGCTCTGGCAAGTCGGTCCTGGTAGCCGCTCACGTCGATGCCATAGAGCCCGGCAGTCCCCACCTCGCCCGAGGCGCGCTGGATGCTCTGCTGGGCGACAGCGCCCGCGTCTAGCCGGCGCTGCAGATCCTTCTGTACGGAGGTCAGGGACCGGGTCAAGAACTCGGCGCGGGACATGCGGCCGCTTGCAGTGAGTTGGGTGTAGGCGCCGGTTCGGGCCAGCATCTCGGCCGCGGGATCGCTCCGGATGCCGAGCGTCTTGGCCTCCTGCGCCTGCGTTCCGACTGCCGCCGTCGAGAGGGCGATGCGGCGGTCGATCGGCACCAGCTCGGCTTCGACCGTCCATTCGTTGCGGAGGGCGGCGAAGTCGGCCGGCGTCCGGGCCTGGTCGAGGGCGTCGAGCCTTGTCTTGCGCTGCTGGTTGCTCTCAGGCGCCAGCGCCCGGTGCAGGATGCGCTCCGCCGCAAACGCGTCCGAGCGGAAGCGATCGAGGTCGGCGGTCCAGATGGCGTCGGTCCGGGCCTGCCACGAGCTGATCGCCTCGGAACCGCCTGGCAACCAGAAGATACCGCCGGCGCCGATCAGGATCCAGGCCTTGCTGGCCTTCCACTCCTGCTCGAGCTCGGCCAGGTCGGCGTCGGGAATCCCGTTTCCCCGCATGACGGCCCACCGGTCGTGAAGAGCCATGGCTTTGGCCTGGAGTGTGTATGCGCTCGCGGAGTCGAGGAGGCCGCCGCCGCCAAGCGAGGTGAGGATCGCAAGGAGCAGCACGAGGGCGGAGAGCCGCGCGGGCCACCTCGGCCGCGCCTTCCCCGGCCGGAGCGGCACGATCGCCACGCGAGCTGCGAACGGACGTGTTTCAGGTAGCGCGTCCTCGCGCTCGACAGCAATCACAGCAAGGCGAGATGCCAACACATGTCGTAGTGCCTAACGACCTCACCCGCGGGCCCGCTCGCCTGGGCGAGCATACACCTCCTCTGAAGTGACCAGCCTTTCTTGGCGCGTGCCCGGAAAATGGACTCGAACACCGGGCCGGCCGGGACTTCCGAGCTCCCAGCCGGCCGCGTAGAGGCGGGCCGCCTCGGCCAGGTCGCCGGCATGCGCGATCTTGACCCCGTCGGTGAAGGTCAGGCTCTGCGACCGGGAACCAGGGAAGCCAAGACGGACCTCGCCGCCCGTCTTCAGGTTGTAGACGAAATCGTCGAGCGAGCCGGCCTCGCTGCCGGCCACCAGCTCGGCGATGGAGGCGAACCTGCCCTCGCGCATGGCGGCCTTGATGTCGGCCCTCGTGGTGCGCTCGGCCAGCCGCCTGCGCCGGCGCAGCTCGGTCAGCAGGAGGTCGCGCTCGCTGCGGAGCGCGGCGAGATCCTGCTCGAGCGGGCGCATGCGCTCCCGTACGTCGGCGACCCGCTTCTCGATCTCAGTGGCGTCGAGCTCCTCCACAGTCGCTAAGTCTCGTGCTGGGCGGGGCGGTTGCGGAAGTTGGCGAACAACCCCAGGTCGTACACGATCTTCAAACCTCCGCCCGCGTAGAACGGCACGCCGAAGGATGCCGCCCCGATTGCGAGTCCGGCCAGCGCGGGGCCAAACGCCTGGGCTACACCTCGCACCGCGCCAGTGACAGCCACCGCACCCGCACGCTCGGTCGGCGGGACGATCGAAACCACGTAGGCCTGGCGCGCTGGAACGTCCATCTGCGACAGCGCGAAACGGGCGAGCAACAGTCCGACCGCCCAGGGAAGGCTCGGTGCCAAAGGAACGAAGACCAGGAGGAGATTGCTGGGCAGGTGGGTGAAGACCATCGTGTTGATCAGGCCGATCCGGTCCCCAAGGCGGCCTGACGCTTCGTAGGACAGCGACTGCAAAACCGCTACGCCGGCGAAGATTGGACCCAGCGCCGCCTGGCCGGCGCCGAAACGGATGTGCAGCCAGTAGGCGATCACAGCGTTGGCCACGAAGCCGCCGCCGAGCGAATCGAGCGCGAAGAGCGCAGCCAGTCCAACCAGCGGGCGTAGCGCGCCGAAAACCTGGCGCGTGCGCTCCGCCTCCACGCGTGAGGACATGACAAGTGGAAGGGCGGCCGTGACCAGACCGATCACGGCATAGAGAAAGAAGAAGGACCGCGGGCTGACCGCAAACGCCGCCGCCAGTCCACCCGCCGCGTTGAAAAGCCCGCCGACCATGGCGTAGCGGCCAAAGGCGCGATTGCGGCCCGCGGCGGGCACGGTCTCGGCGAGCATCGCCTGCTCCACCGAGGCAAAGGGCCCAAGGTCGACGCTGGCCGCACCGAGCATGCCTGTAAGTCCGGATAGGACCTGAAGTGCGGGCTGTGTGGCGAGGGCGAGGTCGAGTCCGGTCATGCCCATCGCCCCTCCGACGAGCGCCAGCATCGTGCGGCGGCCATATCGCCCGGACAGTGCCGCCGAAGCCAGGCCGGTGAGCGACGCCGCGGCCAGGCCGATCCCGAGCGTCAGGCCAATCAACTGAGGCGTCAGGCCGGCGCGCTCCAGGTCGAGGCCGACCACGACCGCGGAGAAGCCAAACCCGAACGCGCGCAGGCCCCGCGTAGCCAGCAACAGGGCGTTGTCCCGAGTCACTTGAAGTATTTCAACAGATGTGTTGATAAAACACTTAGACTGGTGTCGATGGACTCCAGGCGGGATTCGATCCTGGCATTTTTGAAGACGCACGGCCCAGCCACTCTGGGGGTTGTCGCCGCGCACCTCGAAGTCTCCAAGCAAGGGGCGCTCCGCCACCTGGAGGCGCTCGAAGCGTCTCGTCTGGTCACCGTGGCGTCAGCCGTGCCTCATGGCCGCGGCCGGCCAGAGAGCGTCTACCGGCTGACCACGGCCGCAGGCGAGCATTTCCCCGACGGCCACCGAGAGCTGACCGGGGAGCTGGTCGACTTCATGTCGAACGATCAGCTGAAGCAGTTCTTCGCTGCGCGCGCGGCCCGCCTCGAGGCCGAATACGCCCCGCGATTGGCGGGGCTAGACTTTGAGTCGCGAGTCCGCGAGCTCGCCCGGCTCGCCTCTGAGCACGGGCACATGGCCGAGGTGGTGGAGCTCGGCGACGGAGGGCTCGCGATCCGCCACTGCAACTGCCCCATCCAGGACGTCGCGGCCCGCACCGGCCTGCCGTGCGTCAACGAGCAGCAGATGTACGAGCGGCTGCTTGGCTCCAAGGTGGCGCGGACGACCTGGATGGCCGAGGCGGCGGACGACTGCACATACGTGGCCAAGGAGAACGAGGGAGGAGTTCGTGGCTGATTTCGAGATCAATGACCTGCGTGCGAGCGTCGAGGGACGGCAGATCCTCAAAGGTGTCTCGCTCGCCATCAACAAGGGCGAGGTCCACGCCGTGATGGGCCCGAACGGGTCGGGCAAGTCGACGCTGTCACACACGCTGATGGGTCACCCCGGCTACACGGTGGACGGCGGCGAGGTTCTGTTCAAGGGACAGGACATCCTCGCGCTGGAGCCCGACCAGCGCGCACGGCTCGGCATGTTCCTCGCGCTTCAGTACCCGGTCGTGGTGCCGGGAATCTCGATGGCCAACTTCCTCCGCACAGCCTTGAACTCTCACAGGGGCTACAACGGCACGGACAAATCCAAGCAGGTGACGCCGAAGGAGTTCCGCCAGCTGCTGAAGCCCGAGCTCGAAGTGCTGCACATGGACGACTCGTTTCTGTCGCGCTACATCAACGACGGGTTCTCCGGCGGCGAGAAGAAGCGCGCCGAGATCCTGCAGATGGCCGTACTGAAGCCCGAGATCGCCATCCTCGACGAGACCGACTCCGGCCTCGACATCGACTCGATCAAGTTCGTGGCCGAAGAGGTCAATCGCATGCGCGGGCCGAAGCTCGGCGTGCTGATCATCACGCACTACACGCGAATCCTCCAGTTCATCAAGCCCGATTTCGTGCACGTGCTGGTGGATGGGAAGTTCGTGTTGTCGGGCGGGTCCGAGGTCGCGGACCGATTGGAGAAGACCGGATACTCGGAATGGGGGCAGGAAGAAGAGCCGCCACAGGAGGTTGCCTGATGGCTACACAACCTAATCTCGACGTCGGAGTCGACTACAAGGACAAGTACGGCTTCTTCTTCCCCGAGGACTACGTGTTCAAGGCGAAGCGTGGCCTGAACGAAGAGATCGTCAAGGAAATCTCTTACATGAAGGGCGAGCCGGAGTGGATGACGAAGTTCCGCCTGCGCTCACTGGAGATCTTCCGCAAGAAGGCGATGCCCACCTGGGGCGCGGACCTGTCCGTGATCGACTTCGAAAACATTTTCTACTACCTCAAACCGGCGGAGAAGCAGTCGAAGTCCTGGGAGGAGCTGCCGCCTGACATCAAGGCGACCTACGACCGCCTCGGCGTGCCGGAGGCGGAGCGCAAGTTCCTGGCCGGCGTCTCGGCACAGTACGAGTCAGAGGTTGTCTACCACTCGCTGCAGGAAAACCTCACCAAGAAGGGCGTCATCTTCCTGGATACCGACTCCGCGCTTCGTGAGCACCCGGACCTGTTCAAGGAGTACTTCGGCACAGTCATCCCGCCCGCCGACAACAAGTTCTCCGCGCTCAACAGCGCGGTCTGGTCGGGTGGATCGTTCATCTACGTGCCTAAGGGCGTGAAGGTCGACATCCCGCTGCAGGCGTACTTCCGCATCAACGCGGAGAACATGGGTCAGTTCGAGCGGACGCTGATCATCTGCGACGAGGACTCGTTCGTCCACTACATCGAGGGCTGCACGGCGCCGATCTACTCGACCGATTCACTGCACTCCGCAGTGGTCGAGATCATCGTCAAGAAGAACGCACGCTGCCGCTACACGACGATCCAGAACTGGTCGACTAACGTCTACAACCTCGTCACCAAGCGCGCGATGGCTTACGCCGACGCGACGATGGAGTGGGTCGACGGCAACCTCGGGTCACAGATCACGATGAAGTACCCGAGCGTCTACCTGATGGAGCCGGGCGCGAAGGGCGACGTGCTGTCGGTCGCGTTCGCCGGCAAGGGCCAGCACCAGGACGCGGGCGGCAAGATGATCCACGTCGCGCCGAACACCACCTCGACCATCACGTCGAAGTCGATCAGCAAGGCCGGCGGCCGGACCAGCTACCGCGGCCACGTGAAGATCTACCCAGGCGCCAACAACTGCAAGTCGTTCGTCAAGTGCGACGCGCTGCTGCTCGACGACGAGTCGCGTTCGGACACGTACCCGTACAACGACGTCGACGCCGAGAACGTGACCCTCGGCCACGAGGCCACGGTCAGCAAGGTCAGCGACGAGCAGCTCTTCTACCTGATGAGCCGAGGCATTCCGCGCGCGGAGGCCGAGACGATGATCGTCAACGGCTTCATCGAGCCGTTCACCAAGGAGCTTCCACTCGAGTACGCGGTCGAGCTCAACCGCTTGATCCAGCTGGAGATGGAGGGCTCGGTAGGCTGACCATGGCCACCACTGGGGCCCCCGCCTCTTGGCGGGAGAACCTGGACCACCTCCAGGGCGAACCACGCTGGCTGCGGGACCGTCGCGAGCGAGCGCTCGCCAGCTACGAGCGCCTGCCGATGCCCACCAAGACGGATGAGGAGTGGCGTCGGACCGACGTCAGCCGGCTGGACACGAACCAGTTCTCGAAACTCGAGCACCTCGACGGACAGAAGCTCATCCTGCCTGAAGCTCTACCCACGGGCGTCATCCTCAAACCGCTTCGCCAGGCGGCGATTGACCATCCTGAGCTCGTGGAGCCGCGGCTCTTCTCCCTTGTGCACGCAGACCGCGACCGATTCACGGCGCTCCACGCCGCATTGTTCACGGGCGGAACCTTTCTCTACGTCCCCGACGGCGTCGTCATCGACAAGCCGATCATCGGCCAGCACTTCTCGCACGAGGGCGGCACCAGCGTCCTCCCCCACACCCTGGTCGTCGCGGGCAAGAACACGAAGTTCGACTACCTCGACGAGTACATCGCCGAGCACGACGACGAGGCGGGCTACCGCAGCGGCTCGACCGAGATCTTCCTCGGCGAGGGCTCGCGCGTCGCCTACGTCGCGGTGCAGAAGTGGGGCCGCAACGTCTGGCACTTCGCCGACCAGCGCGCCGAGCTGCAGAAGGACGCAACGCTGCGCCTGTTCAACGTCACCCTCGGTGCGAAGTTCTCTAAGAACCGCGTCGAAGCTTCGCTGGCCGGGCCGGGTTCGGATGCCGAGCTGAAGGCGATCTACTTCGCCTCGGGCGAGCAGTTCTTCGACTTCCACACGCTGCAGGATCACCGGGTTGGCAACACTCGCTCCGACCTGCTGTTCAAAGGCGCGCTGTCGGACGTCGCCCGGACCGTGTACGCGGGGCTGATCCGGATCGAGAAGCACGCCGCCCGCTCCGACGCCTACCAGGCCAACCGCAACCTGGTCCTTTCGGACAAGGCGAAGGCGACGTCGATCCCGATGCTCGAGATCGACAACAACGACGTCCGATGCACCCACGGCGCGACTGTCGGGCCGGTGGATCCCGAGCACCTCTTCTATCTTCGCTCGCGCGGCATCCCGGAGGCGACCGCCAAGCGGATGCTCATCCAGGGCTTCTTCGGTGACGTGCTCGACCGCATCCCCTTCGAGCACGCGCGCAGGCTCGTCGAGGCCGAGCTGGAGACGCGGATTGGCTAGCCATCGCGTCGCTTCGGTCGCGGAGCTGCCCGCGGAGACAATGAAGCGGGTAGACGTCGGAAGCACGCCGGTCTGTCTCGCCCACGCCGAGGACGGCAGCTTCTATGCCCTGAACGACATCTGCACGCACGAGGAGTTCTCGCTCAGCGACGGGGAGCTCTGGGGCACGGACGTCGAATGTCCGCAGCATGGCTCGCGCTTCAACCTGAAAACCGGCAAGGTGACCGGTCTGCCGGCGGTGATTCCCGCCCAGACCTATCCCGTGACGGTCGAAGGCGACGACGTATACGTCGAGGTGCCCGACTGACGGTGGCTGTGCGCACCCTTGACGTGGCCGCGATCCGAAAGGATTTTCCGATCTTCGAGACGGGCATTGCCTACCTCGATTCGGCCAACACCTCGCAGCGCCCGCGCCAGGTGACCGGGGCGATGATGGAGTACTTCGAGAAGTTCAACTCGAACATTCACCGCGCCGCTTACCGCATCGCGGAGGAGGCAACGGTCCGCTACGAGGCGACGCGCGAGAAGATCCGCGCGTTCATCAACGCCGCTTCGACCAAAGAGATCATCTACACGCGTGGCACGACCGAGGGCATCAACCTGGTCGCTTACGCATGGGGTGGCAAGAACATCAAGGCGGGCGATCTGATCGTGCTCACGATTCTCGACCACCACTCGAACATCGTCCCGTGGCAGATCCTCGCCGCATCGAGCGGCGCGCACATCGAGTACGTCGACATCGACGAGCGCGGTGAGCTGCGCCAGGACCAGTTCGCGGACCTCATGCAGCGCGGACCGAAGCTGGTCGCGTTCAACCTCGTGAGCAATGCGATGGGCACGATCAATCCCGCGCGCGAGATGGTGGCCGCGGCCAAAAGGGCGGGTGCCACAGTGCTGGTCGATGGCGCCCAGAGCACCCCGCATCAGCTGGTCGACGTGCGCGCACTCGGCTGCGACTTCTACGCCTTCAGCGGCCACAAGATGCTAGGCCCTACGGGCGCGGGAATTCTCTACGGACGGAGGGAGCTGCTCGAGGCCATGGATCCGTTCATGGCCGGTGGGGACATGATCAAGACGGTTCGCATCGAAGGCACTACATATCACGACCTCCCGTGGAAGTTCGAGGCCGGCACGCAGGCGATCGCCGAGGTGATCGGGCTTGGCGCGGCTATCGACTACCTCAGCGATCTCGGCATGGACGCGGTGCGGGCGCACGAGCTCGAGATCACCGAATATGCCTACGAGGCGCTGAGCGAGCTCGACGGCCTCACCGTGTACGGCCCGCCCCCGTCGCGCCGGGCGGGTGTCATCTCGTTTGCGCTTGATGGCATCCACCCGCACGACCTGGCGACCATCGCCGACCGCGACCAGGTCTGCCTGCGAGCGGGTCATCACTGCGCGATGCCTTTGATGACGCGCCTCGGTGTCGCCGCCACGGCGCGCGCCTCCTTCTACGTCTACACGCAGAAGGAGGAGGTGGACAGGCTCGTAAGCTCGATTCAGGAAGCCCAGAGGATCTTTGCCTGAGATGAGCGCCGCACCCCAGAGCGCTGACGACCAGTTCTATCGCGAGTACATCCTCGACCACTACAAGAACCCGCGGAACTATGGCCGGCTCGACAACCCCGACATCAGCCACGAGGAGGACAACCCGCTGTGCGGCGACGTGGTGGGGATGGACTTTCGCATCAAAGACGGAGTTATCGAGGACATCCGTTTCCACGGGCGCGGCTGCGCGATCTCTCAGGCTTCGGCCTCGCTGCTGACCGAGAGGCTGAAGGGCCTGCCGCTGGAACAGGCGCAGAAGATCAACAGGGACGACGTCATCGGCGAGCTCGGCATCGATATATCGCCGGCACGGATCAAATGCGCCCTGCTTTCGCTGAAGGTCTTGAAGGTCGGGGCTTATGGATTGGCCGGCGACGACGAGGAGTAGTAGAGAGGTATGACGGAGCAAACAGCACCCTTTCGCGATCTTAAGATCGACGAGGTCAAGAAGCTGATCGAGGCGGGCGATCGCGAGGTTGTCGACGTGCGAGAAGACTGGGAGTGGAACAAGGGCCACATCCCGGGCGCCCGGCACGTGGTGCTGGCTTCGATTCTGGCCAACCCCACGGCGCAGGAGTTTCGCGACGGGACGATCTTCGTCTGCCAGGTGGGCGAGCGCTCGGCAGTCGCCTCCGAGATGGCGGTCGCGCTGGGCGTGAGGGACGTGGTCAACTTCCGCGGCGGCACGAAGGCGTGGAAGGACGCCGGGCTGGCCCTGGAGGTGCCATGAGCGAGCTGGCTCAGGTCACGACCGAGGTCGCGCCGGACGCGACCGTCAAGCCCGAGGACGTGATCGATGTCCTGCGCCAGTGCTACGACCCTGAGATCCCGGTGAACATCGTCGACCTCGGACTGGTCTATGACATCGCGATCAAGCCCGAGCGGATCGACGTGAAGATGACGCTGACCGCACTCGGCTGCCCGATGGCGGGTGACGTGATGGCGGACGTTCGAGACCACCTGCTGACGCTGCCGGGCATCTCGGACGCAAGCGTAGACATCGTGTACGAGCCGGCGTGGACCCCAGAGCGCATGTCGGAAGAGGCGCGCTGGGAACTGGGGATGGTCTAGCCCGACCTCATCCGCCTGCCCACCACCTGTTTCGATCGAAATTGGTGCATTCCCCCGTGTTGAGAGACCCGTTTCGATCGAAAGGGGTCACCAATCGAGGATCAGGACGAGCTCCAGTGCAGCTGGCCGTTGGCGCACGTGTAGTGGTACTGGCCGGTGATGAGAAAAGAGCCGGCTCCCTCAGACGTGCCAATCTCAGGGCACATCACAAGCCGCTCGGTGATCTCGAACCCAACCAGCAACACCGCCACCGAGAGAAGCGCCGCGACGAAGCCCGACCATCGCGGCACAGACCCCGGAATCCTGTCAGTGCGAGATAGCGCCACGCCGACGAGAATGCCCGCGATAACAAGGGGCGGTCCGATGGAAAAAGCGGCCGCCACTCCGAGCACGAGCAGGCCTACGGCCGCTGCCGCCCGCATCGGAACCCGAATCACACCGATTTCTCGAACCGGCGTCAGAGCGACTCCGATCAAAGCCGCCATCAAGGCGAGATAGCCCGCCACGAAGCGCGGCACATAGACCATCGGGTCGGAGCTGGCTCCCTGCGAGTTGATGAGACCCACGTAGAGGACATCGGTCGCCACCACCATCGCGAACGCGATCCACGATGTGATGCGCACCGATCGCCGTTCCATTCGCGTGAACTCTAGACCGGTCGAATAACTGCTCCACCTACACTTAACTCCGAAGTGGCGGAATTCAGCCCCGGGCTGGAAGGTGTGGTGGCCGCTGAAACCGCCGTGAGCGAAGTCGACGGCGCGAACGGCCGTCTCATCTATCGCGGTGGATACCTGATCGAAGACCTCGTCCCCGTCGTTAGCTACGAAGAGGTCGCGTACCTCCTCTGGAACGGCGAGCTGCCCAACGAAAGCCAGCTCGATGCCCTGCGGGAGGAGTTGGCTGGTGCACGCGCGCTCAACAAACCAGCGCACGGATCGATGAACGCGATGGACGCAGCGACCGACCCGATGGACACTCTTCGCACTGTCGTTTCCGCGCAGGGCGCGGCGAAGGCTCTCCACAAGCCCACGCTTGATGAAGCGATCGCGCTGACCGCTGTCTTTCCGACCATCATCGGAGGGAGCGAACGAAGGCGTCAGGGCAGGGAACCGGTCGAACCGCGCGCCGACCTCGGCCACGCCGCCAACCTTCTCTGGATGATGAGCGGCGAGGAGCCCTCGGCGGAAAAAGCGCGCTGGCTCGATACGTACCTCGTGCTACTCGCGGACCACGGCCTCAATGCGTCGACGTTCGCCGCGCGGGTCGTCGCCTCGACCGGGAGCGATCTGGCCTCGTGCGTAGTGGGTGCCATCGCCGCGCTGAAGGGCCCGGCTCACGGCGGTGCGGCGCTCTCCGCCCGCAACATGCTCGACAAGATCGGGTCGGCGGACAACGCCGAGAAGTGGCTCACCGAAGCTCATGCGCGGCACGAGCGCTTCGCAGGTTTCGGACATCGTGTCTACCGGACGTACGACCCGCGGGCAAAGATCCTCCGCGAGATGGCTAAGACCGCCGCGCCGGAGCTGTACAAGACCGCAGCTCGCACCGAAGAGGTCGCATTGAGAATCCTGCACGAGGCGCATCCCGATCGGCCCAATGCCACCAACGTGGACTTCTGGGCGTCGGTGGTGCTGACAGGCGTGGGGATAAGGAAAGAGCTCTTTACGACCGTCTTCGCGGCCTCGCGCGTGTCAGGATGGACCGCTCACGTCCTGGAATCGATGTCGGATCTGCGCTTGATCCGGCCCGCCTCGCGCTGGATCGGACCTCAGCCCGGAAAAAAACCGCTCCAGCTCGCCAAGCGGTGAGCACTGGCAACTACGTCCCTGGCCTGGAAGGCATTACAGCGGCTCAAACCCAGATCTCGATGGTCGATGGCCAGAACGGGCGCCTCGTCTACCAGGGCTATGTCATCGCGGACCTCGCCGAGCAGATGTCCTTCGAAGAGGTTGCATTTCTGCTCTGGAAGGGAGGCCTGCCGAGCCGATCTGAGCTCGACGCGCTCTCCCTCGAGCTGGCCGGCAACCGCGTCCTGACGCCGGCTGCGACCGTCGCGCTGGAGGGGTTGCCCAAAGACACCGACCCGATGGATGTACTCCGCAGCGTCGTCTCAGTCCAGGGTGTCGAACACAGGCTCGCGAAGCCGAGCATCGCTCTTGCGATCCACGCCACGGCCTCGTTCCCGACGATTCTGGCCGTGTTCCAGCGCCGCCGCCTGGGCCTCGAACCGGTCAAGCCGCGGGCCGACCTCGGCCACGCCGCCAACTACCTGTACATGCTCAATGGGAAGGAGTCGAGCCCGGAGATCGTGCGTGCGCTGAACACGTACCTCGTGCTGCTCGCGGACCACGGCATGAATGCATCGACTTTCACCGCACGCGTGATCGCCTCGACCGAATCCGACCTCACGTCAGCGTTGGTGGGGGCCATCGGGGCGCTGAAGGGGCCAGCGCATGGCGGAGCGCCTTCAGCAGTGATCGAGCAGCTCGAGCAGATAGGAACCCCGGACAACACCGAGCAATGGCTGCGCGACGCTCGCAAGCGCAAGGAGAAGTTCATGGGCTTCGGGCATCGCGT
>DATEGC010000090.1:0-2904 GCA_035280285.1 Candidatus Dormiibacterota bacterium
CTCGCCGCCAGAGGGGCGGCGCGGCGGTAGTGAATACGGGACAGCCCACCGTCGTAGTTGACCGCCTTCCCGCCGTGGTAGCTGGCAGGCGTCGCCTCGTGGTGCGGCGTGTGGCCGAAGATCACGCGTCGTGAGCCGGTCAGCTCGAGCCAGCGCTCGAGGCGCTCGGGCTGGGTTGCGAATACGCCCTTCGCGCTCATGACGTCCCACAGCAGGTGGGCGTCGCCCGCCTCGAGGATCAGGCCGCCATTGGCGTTGATCGTGGCCACAGGGTCGGACTTGTCCTCGCCCAGGAGCAGTCGGTAGTCGTCGTTGCCGCAGTGCTGGGCGAGGGTGCCGTCACCAAGCTTGACCATCAGGGGGCGCGCCTTGAGCCACCCCTGCAAAGATTCGTCCTTCCGCAGCTCGTCCAGGTCGTGCTGGTGGCCGCCGATGCTGATGTAGAAGCCGATTCGCGAAGAATCGTCCAGCGCCGAGAGCATCGCGACCTCGTGGTTGCCCAGAAGGACATCGGAATTCTTGCGGTCGCGCGCGAATCGCAGACAGCCGACGCCGAATTCTCCGTAGTCGACGAGGTCCCCGAGGAAGATGGTCCGCCATTCTTCAGCCGGATACGGCTTGAGTGCGGCGAAGAGGCGCTCGAAGTCGCCGTGGACGTCGCCGACGATCAGGACCGGCAGGTCGCGCGCAGCCATTCCTCACCAGCGCCCTCGACCCTTCGCACGGGTCGCGTGCAGGAGCCGATCGTCTGGAGCTCGGTGCGATGCCGCAGCCAGCGCATCGAGTCTCCGAAGAGTCGTTGGGCTTCCTGGCGCCCGAACGCGACGGCCCGCTCGAAAAGGCGGCTCTGGGCGTTGCCCTTGAAAACCCAGAACGAATCCCATACCTCAGTTGCACGCCCCCGACGGACGTGCGCGTTGCTGTCCCACCAGCCCGACCCGGGATCGCCAACCACATCCCGGAGCGTGTCGTCGATCTCGAGACAACCGACAAGGCGAAATTCGGCGCGACGGTCGATCGGCTGGAGGCGCGCGAGAAAAACGATCAGATCGCCGGTCTGCGCTCGACGAAGGCTGAACGCGCGCCCGGCGCGGCGGCAGTTGTCGCCGTACGTTCGCGATTCGCTAGTTAGATCGGGATCGACATGGACAGCACGCCCGCGCCAGCTGGCTGGAGCGTGGTGACGCATCCACGCGACGTCATCGAGCCTGACCATCGGAGGGCGCCAGGGCGCGTTTTCGGGAATCGAAAGGAGTCGAAACGTCCCATCCTCGAAGAGCGGCGATCGCGCAGCGTGGCCGGCGTTCACGCCGACATTGGCGAGGAAAGCAGTCACGCCGTTGATGCTAACGGTGGCGGGTAGAATGCCTAGGCGGTACAGGGGCGTAGCTCAGTCTGGTCAGAGCATCGGTCTCCAAAACCGAGGGCCGTGGGTTCGAATCCTACCGCCCCTGCCATTTCATGAAAGCCGCGAGCAGCTCCCGCCGAGTGAACAACCGGATTTGAAACTACCGCCCATCATTGAAAGACCGGCTCGCATTGCTCCAACCGCCGCTCGGAGTCCGGTTGGAGGACGGAACGCGTACTGGATGGCGGGAATCGCCTCCGGATTGATCGCCGTGGTGTTGATCGGGGTCCTGGTGGCCAGCCACTTCGGCGCGCGCACAGGTGCAGCGGCCAGGGTCAGTTCCTCGCCCTCCACCGCCGATGCCGGACCGATCACCTGGTTCGCCGGCGATCAGTTCAAGTGCGCGAGAACCGAGGCGTTCGGTCTGGGCCCGGCGCCTCAGATCGCGCATGTCAAGGCCGTTGGGGCGGCCACAAACATCGGTTATGACCGCTTCACGATCCAGTTCGCCGACGGCCAACCCGCTCAGAGTGATTTGCTGATTCAGGACAGTGCCCGCTTTACCGAGGTGCCCGGCGGAGGGTCGGTGGTGTTGAAAGGTGAAGCCGGCGCGTTGCTTACGCTGCATGCCACTGATGGACACGCGAGCTTCAAGGGACCGAGCGAGCTCAAGACGGAGTATCCAGTGGTGCTCGAGATGCGTCGAGTGCAGGACTTCGGGGGCACGGTGCAGTGGGCAGTGGGACTGTCACGCACGGCGTGCTATCGAGTCGGATTCGTGAGCAGTCCGGCCAGTCTGGTCATCGACTTCCGTTTACGCCAGGCCGCGTAGGCGCTTCCGCGCTGAGCTTCATCTCAGGTAGCGGGGCGGCCGGCCTCGTTCAACCAGCAGAGGCCATGAGCAAGAGGGTCACGACTCGTTGGTATATCGGCGCCTTGTGATCTGGGTGATCGCGCTGATGGCGGCCGTCGCGTTTGCGCGGATCGGTACGGTTGGCAGCATCGTCATGGCATTCGCGGCGGTCGTTGCCTTCGTGATGTGGATCGGCGCCCTGGTCAAGCTCGCGCGGCAGCACGCGAGGGTCTGATTTGCCGGCGTCGTGGTGCTGCACCTGATCTTTCTCGGCATCGTCGGCATGGTTAGCTACGCGATCGCCGGGCCGGATGACTTCGAGGAGGTCGCGATTCGACCGAGCACGACCTGAAGAAAATCGCCCTTCATTCCTGCGGCTGGCCGGCTCCAATGGGGGAGTGCGGCCAGCTCGGTTCCAGGCTTCGTAAAATCAGGCGACCCAGTAGACTCCGCTGGTCTGGGGTCGGGGACTCTTCGGTCTCGGGTCTGGGCCGCTAGCTCAACTGGCAGAGCGCCGTGCTGATAACGCGGAGGTAGGTGGTTCGAGTCCACCGCGGCCCACCACATCTACACTCGCAGCCATGTATCTCCACGAATCCGCAGACCTAGGCGGTGTGGTTCATCTCGAGCTATACGTGGTCCCCAAGACTCGAAGAGCTGAGTTTCGTCGCCGAGCCCGCAAGCCGATCGCTTACGCAAGGAG
>DATEGC010000091.1:0-5485 GCA_035280285.1 Candidatus Dormiibacterota bacterium
ACCGCTCCACGCGCCATTAAATTCCCCGCTTCGATCGAAACGAACACCTACTTGTCGGTCTATTCCCCAGTTTCGATCGAAACGGGTCAGGATAACGCGAAGCACGCCAGTGCCAGCAGACGGGGAAATCCCCTGGCGTCAGTGCGCTCCTCTGCCGATCGCCTTCGGACCCTCAGGGCCCGCCGCTATCACCGTGTCGGTTATGCCCACGAACAGACCATGGTCCAGCACACCCGTCACATTCTTGAGCTCGACACCGAAATCAGCAGGATTCTTGATTCCACCCTCCACAGTGAGGTCGAGGATCAGGTTGCCGTTGTCGGTCACGTATGGCCTCTCTTCACCACCCCGCACCACCAGGCTCACGCCCAGCGCCGTCAGCCGCTCGGCGGTCGACCGCCACAGGAACGGCACCACCTCGACCGGCAGCACCCCGACGCCGAGCTGCTTCACGAGTTTGGACTCATCCACCACCACCACGAAACGCTTCGAAACCATCGCGACCAGCTTTTCGCGAAGCAGCGCGCCACCGCGGCCCTTGATGAGGTTCAGTGCGGGGTCGACCTCGTCCGCCCCGTCGACGGTCAGGTCGATCTGGCCCACGATCTCGGTCACGATCGGAATTCCCAGCTCCGCCGCCAGCTCCGCAGTCGCGCGCGAGGTGGGCACAGCCCGCACTTTCATGCCTTGGGCCACGAGCCGGCCCACGCCTTCGGTGAAGTAGCGGGCGGTGGAACCGCTGCCCAGACCGATCAGCGTCCCGTCCTGGACCAGCTCCAGCGCTTTCTGTGCCGCGGCCTGCTTGAGCTCGTCAGTCAAGAGACTCACGAATCGCATTAATCCCGGCGGCCACGCCGCCTTTGTAGCCGTAGACCGAGTTGCCTGCCACGAGCACGGTCGCCCCGGCGGCGACGACGAGCGGCGCGGTGTGGGCATCGATCCCGCCGTCCACCTCGATCTCCACGTCCGAGGAGAGAACGCGTAAGCGGCGAATCTTCTCCGGGCTGCGCGAGATGAACTTCTGCCCGCCGAATCCGGGCTCCACCGTCATGACGTTCACCAGGTCGATATACGGAAGGATCTCGCGCAGGTCTTCCACCGGCGTGGCGGGGTTGATCGCAACGCCCGCCTTAACCCCGAGCTCCTTGATCGTCTGCACCGTTCGATAGAGAGAAGTCGTGGCCTCGACCTGCACTTCGATCAGAGTTGCGCCCGCCTCGGCGAACGCCTCGAGCAACCCCTCGGGTCGCACGACCATCAGGTGCGCCTCGACAGGCAGTGAGGTTGCGCGCCTGACCGCCTCGACCACCAGCGGGCCGAAGGTCAGGTTGGGGACGAAGTGCCCGTCCATCACGTCGACCTGGATCCGGTCCGCGCCCGCGGACTCCGCCTCTTTCACCTGCTCGGCCAGGCGCCCGACGTCTGCCGACAGGATCGACGGGACGATCTCGATCTTCACTGACCTGCGGCGGCCCGGTCGATCAGCCATCGTGCCTTGCGAATCATCCCGGATGGCGACTCGCCGCGCCTTGCCATAGCCACCGCCTGCGCCTTGCCCGCGCCCGCGGCGATGATCTCGATCCGCTTCGCGTCGCGAATCGCTCCCAGCGTCATGGTCACGCGTTCCGGTGGCGGCTTCGGAGAGTCGTGGATGGCGGCGGTCAGTCCGGTCGCCTTCAGCGCCTTGTGGCCGGGAAACAGCGAGTTGACATGCCCGTCCTCCCCCACTCCCAGCAACACGAAGTCAAACGGCGCGGCGTAGGCGACTACCTCGGCGTATAGATCCGCACCGACATCCGGCCCGAGCTCGGCCGGAATCCGGTACACCGTCGCCGGGTTGACTCGGTCGAGCAGGTTCTCTTTCGCGACCCGGTAGTTGCTCTCTGGGTCCAGAGGGGGAACGCAGCGTTCGTCTCCGAAGAGCACTGCGACGCGACCCCACGGGACGTCGAGCTCCGAGAGCAGCTGGTACGTGCGGATCGGCGATGAACCGCCAGTCAAAACCAGCGTGCGTGCTCCGTCACGCACAGCCTCGGCGATGTCCGCCGCAGCGGCCTCGGCAACCTCCTCGGCGGTTGCCAGCACCGTGAATCGAGCCAAGACGGACTAGAGCTTGTCGACCAGCTGCGACGCGGCCGCCAGCGAGCGGTTGAACACCTCGTCATGCGTGCCTGTCGAGAGCAGGTCGGTGAGTAGCATGGCTTCGTCCTCGGGCTCGAGCTGCTGCACGTGCCTCAAAGGCTCCGTCTCGCCGATCTCGATCATCGTCAGCAACACGCGAGTCGTATCGCGGCGCCGCCGGTCGTAGGTCAGGACCATCGGGCGCCGCGGCGTACTCTCGCCGGGCGGGTCGCCCGTCGTGGTGTGATGCAGCGCTTCGAGATTCTCATGCAGCACGTCGCGGTGCCACTCGGCACGGCGCTCGGCCAGCTCGATGGCGGCCTCGTCTTCGCCGTCAGTCGGATGCAGGACGCGATAACCGGGCTCCGCCCGCCGAGGAGGGCGCTCCGGGTCGTGCTGGACCGTCAACCGGAAGGTCATGCCCCTCGACGCGCCACCGATGCGTACCGCGCCCAGTTCGCCCGGAGCGAGGTGCTCGCGCACCACCGACCGGAAGTCGACCTCGACCGACCGGCCGCCGGCCTCGTAGTGCGCGACCACAACCCCGCCCGCCCCGGCGGCCGCGCGCTTGAGCTTCCAGCCCAGGGCGGCAGCCATCCAGCCGGTGATCAGGGTGGCGGCTATGCGGTTGCCCCGCCCTTCGCCCGCGTAGTCGATCCCGACCTCGGAGAGGCCGCTCAGGAACGCCCGCCGGTCGAGAGGGCTGAAGAACTGCGCGATGGTCTCGCGCCACGGCCGGAGGCGTGACCACTGCAGGTCGGCCAGGCCGAGGCGGTGGTGGGCGATCTTCAGCAGCCGCGAGAGGCCGACAAACGATCGATACGGCTCCTCGAACTGCGCCGAGTCCACGACCAGCCCGTCGGCGACGCGCAGCACGTCGAGCAGCTCTTTCTTGCGAAACGGTGGGGTCCCCAACCACCACAGGTACGTGGGCACGCCGCTGACCAGAATCGGATCCACCAGAGCGTCCAGGTGGTCGGCCGCCTTGCCACGGACGTGAAGGGTGATGATCTCGCACTCGACTGCGCAGTACGTCGCTGGTCGCCGCACCTCGGTGGTGATCCACGCGTCGAGGTGATGGCCGCGCAGCGGCGCTTCCTCGCGGATGACGATCGACTGCGACGGATGTTGGGATGCGATCTCCAGGCAGGTTTTCTGCGCGAGCCGCTCGTCGGCCTCGCTCCCTGCGATCGCCACCAGCGTCATCGTGCAGTTGCGCGGCAGCGCGTGCTCGTCGTCGGGCGCCTCCTGCAGCGCGAACTTGCCGCGGATCTCGCCCAAAGCCTTCAGAACGTCACCGATGGTCACGTCGTCGCCGTGCCAGATCGGCTCGACGGGCGGCTTTTCGACCGTGCTCACGGCCGGTGCCACTCCCGTCCATCGCCGTGCAGGAGCTGTCCCGCCGCATCCGGACCCCACGTGCCCGCCGCGTACAAGCCGAGCGGGGGCCGGCCGCTTCGCCACGCGTCTTCGATCGGGTCGATCAGCCTCCACGCCGCTTCGACCTCGTCGGCGCGGGTGAACAGAGTCGGGTCGCCGATCATGCAGTCGAGCAGCAAACGCTCGTAGGCCTCCGGCGCTTCGACCAGAAACGAGGTCATGTACTGGAAGTCCATGGTGACGCTTCGGATGCGTAGCCCGGCACTCGGCACCTTGGCTCCAAACTTCAACGAGATGCCTTCCTCGGGCTGGATGCGCAGTGTGATCGCGTTGGGGTCGACCTCTTTCATCGCCTCCCGCCCGAATGTGAGGTGCGGCGGGCGTTTGAACTGAATTCGAATCTCGGTCACTCGCTTCGGCATCCGCTTGCCCGCGCGGATGTAGAACGGCACGCCGGCCCAGCGCCAGTTGTCGATGTACAGCCGCAGAGCCGCGAACGTCTCGGTCTGCGAGTCAGGCGCGACGTTCGGCTCTTCGCGATAGCTGACGACCTGCTCGCCGAGCACCCACCCCTTCGTGTGTTGGGCACGCACCGTCGACTGCTCGATGTCCTCTCCGATCAAGGGTCGGATCGACCGCAGCACCTTTACCTTCTCGTCCCGCACCGCATTGGCCTCGAAGGCGAGCGGCGGCTCGCTGGCGGTCAGCGATATCAGCTGCAGACCGTGGTTCTGGATGATGTCGCGCAGCGCACCGGCGTGGTCGTAGTAAGCGCCGCGATTCTCGATACCTATCTCCTCGGCGACGGTGATCTGTACCGAGTCGATTAGGTTGGCGTTCCAGACCGGCTCGAAGATCGAGTTCGCGAATCGAAAAGCCAGGATGTTCTGCACGGTCTCTTTGCCGAGGTAGTGGTCGATGCGGTACACGGAGTCCTCGGCGAATACCTTCTGCAGCGTCGCCGTCAGTCGCCGCGCCGAATCGAGGTCCGTACCGAACGGCTTCTCAACCACAATGCGGTGAAAGCCGTTGCCCGTGTTGAGTGCCGCGGCCTGCAGTTGAACAGCAATTGTTTCGTATGTGGGCGGCGGCGTAGCGCAGTAGAAGATTCGGTTGCCCGGGATGTGGCGTGTGTTGTCCAACTCCTGCAGTCGCCGGCCAAGCGCGCGAAAGTCATCGAACTTGTTGAACTCGACCTTCACGTACGAGACGCTCGATAGAAACGCGTCCAGGACGCTTTCCTCGATGGGCTGCGTGCGCGAAAACTGGCGGATCTTGTCCGACGCACGCTTTCGGAACGCGTCGTCCGTCATCTCGTCCATTGCGGCTCCGACCACGGCGAATCCAGCAGGCAGTGAGCGCTGTTTGGCCAGGTTGTAGAGAGCGGGCAACAGTTTCCGTCCGCTTAGGTCGCCGGTGGCGCCGAAGATGACCATGACCGCGGGGTCGGCGACCCGGTAGTCGTGGAGTCCCTCGGCTAGCGGGTTGGGGGCCTCCTCTACCTTCACTGTGGGGGCGGGTCTTCTCTGACCACGGCGTGCCCACCGAACTGCGCCCGCATCATCGCCAACAGCCGGTCGCCGAACGTGTTCTCCATCCTGCTGCGGAAGCGCGCGAAGAGAGACTCCGCAATCACCGGCGCCGGCACCGACTCCTCGATCGCGGCCTCCACTGTCCAGCGACCCTCGCCGGTGTCTTCGACATAGCCTTTGATCGTCGAGAGCTCCGGGTCCTGTGCGAGGCCGCGCGCGGTGAGGTCGAGCAGCCAGGATCGGATGACGCTGCCGGTGCGCCACGCCTCGGCGATTGCCAGCATGTCCATATCAGGGAACGACTTCGAGCTCTTCATGATCTGGAAGCCCTCGGCGTAGGCCTGCATGAGCCCGTACTCGATGCCGTTGTGGACCATCTTCACGAAGTGCCCGGAGCCCTCCGGCCCCGTGTGCACGAGGCCGCCTTCGTCCGGGGCCAGGTCTTTCAGCAC
>DATEGC010000092.1:0-3489 GCA_035280285.1 Candidatus Dormiibacterota bacterium
TCAACCTCGCGGGCGCCCGGCTCGCGCGCAAGGCGGCCGGCGAGGACGTGTGGGTCGCCGGCTCCATGGGACCGATCGGGCTGGTCCCCGGCGTGGCGACGCAGGCGGAGCTCGATCTAGCCTCCGCCACCTTCGCCGAGCAAGCTGCGGCGCTCGTCGAGGGCGGTGCCGACGTCCTGGTGCTGGAGACCTTCCGGCACCTCGAGGAGATTCGCATCGCCATCGAAGCGGCGCGGCACGGCGCGCCCGACACGCCGATCATCGCGACGATGGCGTTCGACCCCAGCGAGACGGTCGCCGACGGGTCAGGGCCGGAGCACGTCGCGACGACGTTGCGCGACTGGGGCGCGGACGGGCTCGGCGTGAATTGCGGCGACGGCCCGCAGATCGCGCTCGCCATCGCCGAGCGCATGCGCGTGGTGGACCTGCCGCTGTGCGTGCAACCGAACGCCGGGCTGCCGCGTACGGTGGATGGCCGCCTCCTCTACATGGCGACGCCCGAGTACTTCGACGTCTTCGCGCGCCGCACGATCCAGATCGGCGCCACGATGGTGGGTGGCTGCTGCGGCACCACGCCCGAGCACGTCCGTTGGATGGCGAAGTCCGCGCGCATGCTCGGCGACCAACGCACCGACGTCGGGCGGGTGCGCGCGGTCAAGACCGTGCAGCCGGCGATCGTCCTTGCGCCCACGCCGCTGGCCGAGCGGAGCGCCTTCGCCGCGAAGATCGCGGCCGGGAAATTCGTGGTCTCGGTCGAGGTGAACCCAGCGCCCGGCCTCGACCCGTCGAAGGCGCTCGCGGGCGCGAAGATGCTTCTCGACAGCGGCGTCGACATCGTGAACGTCGCCGACGCGCCGCGCGCAATGGCGCGCATGTCGAACATCGCATTCTGCTCGCTGCTGCTCGGGCGCTACGGCATCCAGCCGATCCTCCACGTGTGCGGCCGCGACCGGAACCTGCTCGCGCAGATGGCGCACCTCCTCGGCGCACATGCAATCGGCATCCGAAATCTCGTAATCATCACGGGCGACCCGCCGAAGGTCGGCGACTACCCGGAAGCGACCGCGGTCTACGACCTCGACGCGATCGGGCTGCTGCAGATGGCGTCGAATATGAACCGCGGCGTGGATCCCGCAGGCAAGCCGTTGCCCGGCGGCCAGACGTCGTTCCTCCTCGCGACGGGCCTCGAGCCTGGCGCGGCGGATCTCGACAAGGAGCTCGCCCGCCTCGAGAAGAAGCGGGAGGCCGGCGCGGAGCTCATCATGACGCAGCCGATCTTCCAGACGGACCTGCTCGAGATGGTGCTGCGGCGCATCGAGCACCTCGCGATGCCGGTGCTGATCGGCGTGCTCCCGCTGGTGAGCTACAAGAATGCCGAGTTCCTTCACAACGAAGTCCCCGGCATGCAGATCCCCGAAGTGATCCGCGAGCGGATGCGCAAGACGCCGGGCGGCGAGGCCGCGCGCAAGGAAGGCGTCAAGATCGCGCGCGAGATGCTGTTCGCGGTGCGCGAGCGCGTCCAGGGCGCGTATCTGATGCCGCCGCTCGGCCGTTACGAGCTGGCGCTGGAGGTGCTGGACGGCCTGAAGCGATAGTGGCGCGCTGACGACGATGGACAAAGACATGGGGATGAGGTACTGGCTGCAGCGGGCGGGGGAGGCTGAGCCATGAACAGTGTTCGAGTCCTCTTCACCACACTGGTCGTCGTTCTGATCTTAGTCACCCGATCCGCGCCGGCCGTCGCAGGGCCGGGAGACCAGATGACGTGGGCCGTTGGCGCTTCGATCGCCCCCACCTGGTTCGATCCTGCTGAGACCTCAGGCATCATCACGCCGTGGATCGTCCTCTTCGCTCTGCACGATGGTCTCGTGAAGCCCATTGCCGGCAACGCCAAAGCACCCAGTCTCGCCGAATCATGGAGCGCCTCTTCGGACGGGCTGGTCTACGAGTTCGTGCTCCGCAACGGGACACGATTCCACAATGGCGAGCCGGTCACTGCGGAAGACGTCAAGTTCTCGTTCGAGCGCTATCGGGGGGTGACGCAGAAGACTCTCAAGGATCGGGTCCTGGCGATCGAGACGCCGGATTCCGCTCATGTGCGTATCCGGCTTAACAGGCTGCTGACAAAGTGAACAACGCGACTGTTTTCGGTGTCGACATCGACTCGTTTAGCCCAACGGGTGGCGCCGCGTCCGCTTCACTGAGCTGTGGTCCAGGCCATGCGGACTCACCGCCTGCACGTTCATACCGGTTGCACCTGCGGCGTCAACGCCCGGGCGAGGCGTTTGAGGTTGAGGACCCACCCGATCAAGTACGTCTCCTGGCGGACCCGGGCCAAGCCCCGGCGGCGGAAGCGGCGCAGTCCGTGCCAGTCCTTGCCCTCGCCGAAGAGTTCCTCGATCTTCTTGCGACAGCGTTGCGACAGTCGGTACCCGACGCCCCGCACGCGCATCCGCACGCGGGTGTGCGCCCGCCGGCGGTTTCGGGCGTCCACCGCGATGTGCGGCTCAATATGCTGGGCGAGCAAAGCGTCGATGAACGCTTCGCTGAAAAAGCCCTTGTCGGCCCCGAGCGTCCGCGGGGTGAACCGCAGTCGGCGTTTGGCCCGACGCAGCAGCGCCAGACACCCGCCGGTCTCCGACGCGCTCGAGCGCGAGATCTCGGCGTCGAGCCCGAGCAGCATGCGATGGCGGTTCTCCATAAGCGCGTTCACGGTGTAGCCGGGGTAGGCGCCAGTCCCCGAGGCGCCCTTGGACACGAACCGGCAGTCCGGGTCGGTGAGCGAGCGATGGGTGGCGTTGCTCCGCTTCTCCCCGCGGAAGTCCACGGCGCGGTTGCCAGGATCGGCGGGCCCGTCGGGATCGCGACGATCGTCGCGCCGCAGCCGCCGCTTGTACTCCTCGGGGTCCAACGCCACTTCGATCGGCAGAAAGCTCTTATAACTGGCGTTGGCCCGGACCAGGGTCCCGTCGGCGCTGACGTGACGACTGACCAAGCCCGCGACCATCGCCTGCTTGATCGTCGCATCGAACAGCTTCTCCAACACGCCGGACTCGTCGAACCGCCGCCGTCGGTTCTGACTGAACGTGGAGGCGTCCCAGGGCGGCTGATCGAGGTTCAAGCCGACGAACCAGCGCAAGGCCATATTGCAGTGCAGCTCCACCACCAGCTTCCGATCGCTGGTCACGCCGAGCAGATAGCCGCCCACCAAGGCCAGGAACAGCTGCTCGGGCGGGATGGACGGCCGGCCGATCGGCGAGTAGAGATCTCGGCAGGCCCGGCGAATCGCGCGGTCGTCGATGAGTGGGCGGATGGCGCGCAGCGGATGATCCTCGGGCACGAACGTTTCGAGCGAGATGTTGTAGAAGAAGGTCCGCTGCGGATCGCCCTGTCCCATCATTCGGGGGCCCCTCCGCTTCTGCACAGTACGGCAACTCGCGGGCGACGCGATCAAGAAAACCTGCGTGAGTTCACTTTGTCAGCAGCCTG
>DATEGC010000093.1:0-21445 GCA_035280285.1 Candidatus Dormiibacterota bacterium
ATTGTTGGAACCCCCTCTGAAGCCTCTGGACACGGAACTGGCATCAGCCAGTCGGCCATATGATGACTACGCCGGGGATGGCCCGGGGGCAGACTAGGGGGCAATTCGGGAGCGCGGAGGGGGAGGGATTTGAACCCCCGATAGGCTTGCACCTATAACGGTTTTCAAGACCGCCGCCATAAACCAGACTCGGCCACCCCTCCGATGAGGCAGCAGCGATTATCGCGCGCCGATCAGTTCTATCCCACCCATGTACGGCTTCAAC
This sequence comes from Candidatus Dormiibacterota bacterium, assembly GCA_035280285.1. GTDB lineage: Bacteria > Chloroflexota > Dormibacteria > Dormibacterales > Dormibacteraceae > 40CM-4-65-16. The sequence continues at coordinate 266 of DATEGC010000093.1, forward strand.
ACCTGGGGCACGTTGACCATCCCGTCGGAGCGCTGATACGTCTCGAGAATCGCGTCGATGGTTCGGGTCAGCGCGAGCCCTGAGCCGTTGATAGTGTGCGCGAATTTTGGCGCGACGCCGCGTGCCGGGCGGTAGCGAATGTTGGCACGCATCGCCTGAAAGTCGTTGAAGATCGAGCACGACGAAACCTCGAGGTACCGATCGAGGCCCGGCGACCACGCGTTGAGGTCGTACTTCTTGTACTGCGCGAATCCAATGTCGCCGGTGCACATCGCCATCACCTGGTAGTGCAGACCCAGTCGCTGCAGGATGTCCTCCGCGTCTCGTGTCAGCTGCTCGAACTCTTCGAGCGACGTATCGGCGCTCGTCACCTTCACCAGCTCGACCTTCGAGAACTGATGGAGCCGGATGAACCCGCGCGTGTCCTTCCCGGCCGCGCCCGCCTCCGTGCGCCATGACGGCGCGTAGGCGACGTACTTCAGCGGCAGGTCGTCGGCAGTGAGGATCTCCTCGCGATGAAAGTTCGTCACCGGAACCTCTGCGGTGGGAATCAGCCACAGGTCGCGGTCTTCGACCTTGAAAGCGGCGTCCGCAAACTTCGGGAGATTTGCCGTGCCCACCATCGAAGCCGAGTTGACCAGCATCGGCGGCCAGACCTCGGTGTAGCCGTGCTCGCGCGTGTGTACATCGAGCATGAACTGGACCAGCGCGCGCTCCAGGCGGGCGCCGTCGCCGAGCAGGAACGCGAACCGCGAGCCGGCGACTCGAGCCGCACGCTCGAAGTCCATGATCCCGAGTGCCTCGCCGAGGTCGTAATGCGTGCGCGGCGCAAAGCCGAGCTCGGGCTTGCTCCCCCACTCCCTGACCACGACATTGTCGGCCTCGGTCTCGCCGATGGGGACCGATTCGTGAAAGATGTTCGGCACGCGCAGCAGCAAGTCATCGAGCTCGCGTTTGACCGCGTCCGCAGCGGCAAGCTCACTCTTGGCTTCGTCCGCCATGTGACGCAACCGTTCCTTCAGCGCTTCGTCGCGTGTCTTCGCGAACTGTTTCGAGAGATCGTTCTGCTGCGCCTTTATCGTCTCCGCTCTGTGCTGATGGCCGCGCCAGACAGCGTCGAGCCTGAGAATCTCGTCGATCGGCGCCGGCTCGCCTTTCAGCTCCGCCGCGCGGCGAACCGCGTCCGGATTCTTGCGAATGAAATCCAGGGACAGCATCAGGTTTCGGCCTTCATGACCGGAAACAGAATTACGTCTCGGATCGACGGCTGATCCATCAGCAGCATCACCAGGCGGTCGATGCCGACACCCAGCCCGCCGCACGGCGGAAGCCCGTACTCGACCGCGCGCAGGAAGTCCTCGTCCATGGGATGGGCCTCGACGTTGCCTGACGCGCGCAGCGCGGCCTGAGATTCGAAGCGCGCCCGTTGGTCGATCGGGTCGGTCAGCTCCGTGAAAGCGTTCGCGTACTCGCGTCCCAGGACGACGAGCTCGAAGCGTTCGACGAATCGCGGATCGTCGTCGCGCGGTCGCGCCAGCGGAGAGACCTCGACCGGGTAGTCGAGGACGAACGTCGGCTGGCGCAGCCGCGGCTGCACGTGCTCTTCGAAGAGGTCGTTCAGCTCTTCGCCGTCGGCGTGCCTGCCTGCGTACTCGAGTACCAGGTCTGACATCCGTTCGCGCCGAAAGGGCGGTGTCAGGTTGACGGACTCACCTTCGTATGAGGTCTGCAGCGGTCGGCCGGCCGCCATCGCGCAGACGACGACCAGGTCTTCGACGAGCTGCATCATGTCGTTGTAGTCGGCGTAGGCCTGGTAGCACTCCATCAACGTGAACTCGGGATTGTGGCGAGGCGACAGACCCTCGTTGCGAAAGACGCGACCGATTTCGTAAACCCGCTCGAAGCCGCCGACCAGCAGCCGCTTGAGGTGCAGCTCGAGCGCGATGCGCAGATAAAGGTCGCGACCGAGGGAGTTGTGGTGCGTGAGAAACGGCCGCGCGTGGCCCCCGCCCGGGATCTCCTGCAGCACAGGCGTCTCCACGTCGATGAAGCCGCGCTCGTCGAGCAGGCCCCGAATCGCGGTGATCATCCGCGTCCGCGCGCGGAAGACCTCGCGGACCTCGGGATTGCTGATCAGGTCGACGTAGCGCTGGCGGTAGCGGATCTCGACGTCCTTCAAGCCGTGCCACTTTTCAGGCAGCGGGCGCAGAGCTTTGGTAAGCAGGCGAAACGAGTGCACCTCGAGGGTGATCTCGCCACGTTTGGTACGGAATATCGGCCCCGTCAACCCGATGATGTCGCCAAGGTCCAGGTCGGCGAACCTCGCGAACTCGTCGTCGCCGAGGATGCTGCGGCTGGCCATGAGCTGAATCCGGCCTCGGCCATCCTGCAGGTCGGCGAAGACGAGGCCACCCTGCGCGCGCTTCACCATCAGCCGGCCCGCGATCGAAACGAGCTCGGTACGCTCTTCGTCGCCAAGCATCGCCTTCGCCGCTTCGGTCGAGTGGGTGGGCTGGAATCCTCGCGAGTAAGGATCGATGCCGGCCGCGCGTAGACGCGCGACTTTTTCCAGCCGGTCACGCATGAACTCATCGCTCACGACCGGAAAAGGTTAACGACTGGTTCCCCACGAACTCAGAGGCTTCGCCGTGACTTCGCGGTGGCCCCTTGTTTAGACGGTGAGCTCCTGCTCCTCCGCGGCGGGGAATGAATTCACGTCCCCACCACCGGCGGCGCGATGATTGCCGAGCGCCTGCTCTATCAGCGCGTCCACATCGGTGTCGGAATGCTGCGGGTCGTGGTGGAAGAACGCGAGCTCTTTGACGCCTGCCTGCTCCGCGAGCGCCAGCGCCTCCTCAAAGGTCGAATGCCCGAACCCGGCGTGTGTCTGATATTCCTCGGCGCTGTACTGGGCGTCGTGGACAAGAAGGTCAGAGTCGCGGCACCAGTTCGCCAGGTCCTTCAAGGTTCCGTTCGTCCCGTTGCCGAAAAGCGCAATCTCGTTGTCGGTCGCAAAGCTGAAACGCGACGAGCCTTCGTCGATGCGATAGCCGAACGTCGGGATCGGGTGCATCAACAGATGCGGCGTGATCCGCAGGGCGCCCACCTCGAACGTTTCGCCCGGATTGCGCTCGATGAACTCCATCTCGGCAGGCATGTGACTCAGCCGTACCGGAAAGTACGCCGGGTCGGTCTGGTCCGCGAACGCAGCCTGTAGCGACTTGGCCGAGCCAGCCGGGCCGACGATGGTGAGGTGAGTTCCGGGTACGAACGCCGGCAGGAAGAACGGGAAGCCCTGGATGTGGTCGAGGTGTGTGTGCGTGATCAAGAGGTGAGCCTGCACCGGCTCGGTGGGCTTGAACGTGCCGCCGAGCTCGGCGATTCCCGAGCCCGAATCGATAACGAGGAGGTTGTTCTCTTTGTCGCGCACTTCTATGCACGTTGTGTTGCCGCCGTAGCGAAGCGTGCGCCGGCCCGGGGTTGGTCGCGTCCCGCGCGTACCCCAGAATTTGATTCTCATTCTGGCTGCCGCACGTAGATCTTCCTGGTCACGAAGATTTCGAGCAGGTCCCCATCAAGCTTTCCCTGGTTTGCCTCGTCGTGCAGGATGTCCAGCGCCACCGGCGTCGCCACGGCCTTCTTGTAGGGCCGGTCCTGCGCCGTCAGGGCGTCGTAAATGTCCGCGATCGTCATCATTCGGGCCTGGAGCGGAATCTGGTCGCCCGCCAGGCCACGGGGATAGCCCGATCCGTCGAGCTTCTCGTGATGACCGTACGCGATTTCGGGGACGCCTTTCATCACGGGCGTCCACGGGATCTTGGTCAGGAAATGGAAGCTGTGCGTGACGTGTGACTCCATCTCGAGGCGCTCCTGCGGATCCAGCGTTCCCTTGCGAATGCTGAGGAAGCGAAACTCCTGCGGCTCGAGCATCGGGTGCGGATTCCCGCTCATGTCCATGTAGGTCTGCTGAGCGAGGAACTCGAGCGTCGAGGCCTTGTCCACGGGCACCACCGTCGGCTCGTTGGCGGCGACGATGCTCTGTACCCACTGCTCCAGCTGGACCAGCTCTTCGTTGAGCCGGCGGTCGATGTCGGCGAGCGTGGACCCATTGCTGCCGGCGCGCATCGCCTCCAGCTTTTCGGTCGCGTACCTGACCTGAACCGATCGCTCGATGAACTCGAAGCGCGCCTGGATGACCTCGAGCTGGCCTGGGACGAGCTTCTTCGCTTTGACCAGGATGTGCTCGCGAACGCCGACCTTGCCGAAGTCGTGCAGGAGGCACGCATACCGCAGCTCTTTGAGCTGGTCCTCCGTGAGACCGACGCCGCGGTACTTCCCTGTGTCGATCTCTGTGACTGCGCGCGCGAGAGAGCTTGTCAGGCGCTCGACCCGGCCCGAATGACCCGCCGTGCTCGGATCTCGTTGCTCGATCGCGGTGACGCTGGCCTGGACGAAACCGTCGAACAGCGCTTGGATGGAATCGAGCAGGCTCTTGTTGTCAAGGGCGACAGCAGCCTGGCTGGCTATCGACTCAATCATCTCCAGGTCGTCGGGCTGAAAGCTGACGACCTCGGTCTCGACGTTGTCGACGGTAAGGCGCGTTTCGAAACGTCGCTTGGCGTTGACCAGCTGCACCGCGCCAACGACATCGTTGTTGTAGTCGCGCATCGGCACCGTGAGCATCGACTTGGTCCGGTAACCGAACTGCGCGTCGAAGCTCTTACCGCCGGTCGGCTTGCCGGGCGGCGGGTTGTATGCGTCGTCGTAGATCTGGCTCGTGCCGACGGAAACGGTGTAGCCGACCACGGTCCTGTCGTCGACCGACACCTTGAAAGCCTGGTAGGTGCTCTTGTCGATTGAGTGGTTTTGGCTTGACGCGAGGAACAGCTTCTGAACGCCGCCCTCCTCCATCTTCAGCCACAGGCTTGCCCCGTCCGCGTGCGTCAGCTGACGCATCGTGGTGAGGATGAACGACTGCAGGCGGTCGATGTCCTTCTCCGCCGAAAGCGCGATGCCGATCCGGTTCAGCTCGCGGAACTGGCGGTGGCGGCGATGGGCTTCGCTCTCCAGCTGAGTCACCTGCTGCTTGAGGACCACGTTTTCCATCGCCACTCTGATGAGCTCTCGCAGCGCGCCGGGCGAAGCGTCCGCCGGGAGCTCTATCGCCGCGATCTGGGCCAGTCGCTCCGGCGCTTTCTGGCCGGGTCCAAGCAAGACGAGGGCCGGCTGCTCGACCTCGGCCGTATCCGGAAGCGGCTGCGTTTCCAGGCCGGTCGCGGCAAGGCCTGGCACGTGGGCCCCATCCAGCACGTAGAGGTGGAATCTGGGCGCCGTTTTCATTTGGCGGGCTACGTTCTAGCACCCCCATCCGAGTTTTGAGCGTAGATAAGCCGTAAACCCTCGAGGGTGAGAAGCGGGTCGGTGGTTTCGATGACGTGAGTCAAGCCGGCGACCAGCGATGCCTGGCCGCCTGTAGCCACGACCCTGGCCGTCCCGCCCAGCTCGTCGACCATCCGCTTGACCATGCCCTCGACCTGAGCGACGAAGCCCCAGACCAGACCGGACTGAATCGAGGCCACAGTGTTGCGGCCGATCACCGAGTCGGGCGCGAAAGGCTCGACCCGGCGCAGCATCGCCGTGTGTGAAACGAGCGCGTCCAGCGAGATCTCGACGCCGGGCGCGATCGCGCCCCCGAGGTAGTCGCCCTCGGCGTTGATAGCGTCATACGTCACCGCGGTGCCGAAGTCGATCACCACCACCGGGCCGCCGTACTTCGAATACGCGGCCAGAGCGTTGGCGATCCGGTCGGCGCCGACGTCCTTGGGGTTTTCGTAGCGGATGCGCACACTCGTCTTCACCCCAGGGCCGACCATGACCGGCTCGCACTTCAGGTAGCGGCGGGAGGCCTCGACCAGGGCGGGGTTGATCGTCGGTACCACGCTCGAGATCACGACGCCGGTGACCACGTCCAGCTCGAAGCCCCGAAGCTCGAACAGCTGGCGGAGCTCCACCGCCATCTCGTCTGCGGTCCGTTCATGGTGCGAGGTGACGCGCCAGTCGGCGGCGAGACGGTCGCCGTCGAACAGGGCCAGGGTGACGTTGGTGTTGCCGACGTCGACGGCCAGGAGCACGGCCGAACTCTACCCCTTCAATCTGGCGGCTTCGCGACGCAGCGCGCGGGCTCGAGCGGAGACTCCCAGGTTGCGCTTCGCGACCGATTCTTTCGCATCCCACGGAGCTGTGAACTCGCCGGCTCGCACCTGCCGGCCAACCTGCTCATGAGCCCGGCGAAACGGCACTCCCGACCGAACCAGCTCCTCGGCGGCGTCTGTGGCCAGGAGCTGCGGGTCGGCCGCCGCTGCCGCGAGCCGAGCCCGATCGAACTCCAGGTGCTCGACCAGGAGAGCTGCCGCCGCCAGCGACTCGAGCACGTTCTCGACTGCCGCGAACAGCGCGGGCTTGTCCTCCTGGAGGTCGCGGTCGTAGGCCAGCGGGAGGCCTTTCAAGACCGTCGCCAGGGCGACGAAGCCCCCGATCGACCGGCCGGCGCGACCGCGCAGGAGTTCCGCGACGTCCGGGTTCTTCTTCTGCGGCATCAGGCTCGAGCCGGTCGCGATCTCATCGCCCAGCTTGACGAAGCCGAACTCGGCACTCGCCCAGAGGACCGCGTCCTCGCCGAGGCGACTGAGGTGGATGGACGTGGCGGTGCACGCAAAAGCCAGGTCGAGGGCGAAGTCGCGGTCGGAGACGGCATCCATGCTGTTTTGCGTCAGTGTGGAAAGGCCGAGCTCACGAGCCACCGCCTTCCGCGCCAGCGGCAGCGTCGAACCCGCCAGCGCCCCCGAACCGAGCGGCATTGTGCTTGCCGAGGTGAAGGCGCTTTCGAAACGCCCCGCGTCGCGCAGCAGCGGTTCGGCGTGAGCCAGCAGGTGATGGCCGACCGTGGTTGGCTGGGCGCGCTGCAGGTGCGTGTATCCCGGCATCAGCCATGCGGCATGGGCATCCGCCTTCTCGGCCAGCGCTTCGATCAAGCCGGCGAGCAGCACGATGGCTTCCTCCGCCGCATCCCGACAGTACAGCCGCAGGTCGAGGGCGACCTGGTCGTTGCGCGATCGCCCGGCATGGAGCGCGGCGCCCGCCGGCGTGATCTGTGTCAGGCGGCGCTCGACGGCCGTGTGGATGTCCTCGTCGCTGGTGGCGAACTTGAACCTGCCCTCGTCCAGCTCTCGCTTCACGCGGCGAAGTCCGCGCTCGATCGCGCTCAGCTGCGGAGCAGTGATCAGTTTGGCGGCGGCCAGCCCGCGAGCATGGGCGATGCTGCCTGCGATGTCGAATGGGTACAGCTCGTAGTCGGTCGCGAGCGACGACGAGAATCGTTCCAGCTCGGGGAGCAGTCCCCGCTTGAAGCGGCCTCCCCAGAGCTTGGCAGGCTTCTTTGTTATGGCGTGAGCCTCTTCACATCGCCCAGCAGCTTGCCCAGGTCGCGGTCATGCAGCTGTCCCTGCACCTCGGCCGACGTGCGCACACCCATGCCCCAGAGCTTGATGAAGCCCGCCGCCGCGGACTGGTCGAACTGGTCGCCCTTGCCGTACGTCGCAAGCGAAAGCTGGTAGAGCTGGTGCGGTCCCTTGCGACCCACGACCTGCGACGAGCCCCTGTACAGCTTCAGGCGAACCTCGCCGGTAACGTGTCGCTGGGTCTCCGCGACGAACGCGTACAGGGCGTCGCGAAGTGGGCTGAACCACAGTCCGTCGTACACCATCTGCGCCCACTGCTGCGCCACGAGGTCTTTGAAACGCGCGACCTCTTTCGGGAGCGTGATGTCTTCGAGCGCCTGGTGAGCCTGAAGCAGCAGGACCGCGGCCGGCGCCTCGTAGATCTCGCGCGACTTGATCCCGATCAGGCGGTTTTCGAGGTGATCGATGCGACCAACTCCATTCTCGCCGCCGACGCGATTCAGCGTCGTGACGAGGTCGAGCGCGGAGACGGTCCTGCCGTCGATGGAATTCGGGATGCCCTCCCTGAACCCGACCTCGACATACGTCGGCTCGTCGGGACACTGCCGCGGGTCGCGCGTCCACGCGTACACGTCCTTCGGCGCCTCCGCCCACGGGTCCTCGAGCGGGCCGGCCTCGATGGAGCGGCCCCACAAGTTTTCGTCCGTCGAGTACGGCTCGCGCACGGTTGCAGGCACTTCGATGCCGTTTTTGGTCGCGTATTCGATCTCGTCGTCGCGGTTCATGCCCCACTCGCGGACGGGCGCGACCACCTGTAGGTCGGGCGCCAGCGCCGCAGTGGTCACGTCGAACCGCACCTGGTCGTTGCCCTTGCCGGTGCAGCCGTGCGCGATCGCTTGCGCCCCCTCGCGGCGTGCGACCTCGACCATCATGGCCGCGATCAGCGGGCGGCCCAGGGCGGTGGCGAGCGGATATTCCTTTTCATACACGGCCCCGGCCTGCAGCGACGGCCACACGAAGTGCTGCAGGAACGGGACCCGCCCATCGGCGACGTAGGCCGCCGACGCGCCCGTCTTGATGGCTCGGGCCTGGATCGCGTCGAGGTCCTTCTTCTCACCCAGGTCGACGGTGAACGCGATCAGGTCCCAGCCCTGGTCTTTGAGCCAGCGGATCGCGACCGAGGTGTCGAGCCCGCCTGAGTACGCGAGCACCAGCTTCTTAGACAGCACTGGCGAGGAGCTCTTTGAGGGCTCGACCGGCGCTCGGCTTGCGCAGCACGGCGATGATCGTGTCGTCGCCCGCCACCGTGCCTGCGATCCCGGGCAGCGCTGCCTCATCGATGCGCCGCGCGACAAGGTTGGCGGTCCCCGGCGGCGTTCGGATCACGGCCATCGGCTCGACGACCTCGATTGACAGCACAAGCTCGCGGACCAGCGCGGTCGAGCTGCGGTAGCCGCCGCCCGAACGTACGAGGCGGAGCTCCTGGATGTCGCGCGAGATTGTCGCCTGCGTCGCGCGCATGCCGCGCCGGGTGAGCGCCGCTGCGATCTCTTGCTGCGTGTGGACGGAGCCTCGATTCACAAGCTCCAGAATCGCGCTGTGGCGTTCGACCTTGGTGGCTGTCATCCCGCCACCTTCTTCATCACCGTGTGCGCGCGCTCGATCTCGGCTGGCGTGATGATCAACGGCGGGACGAGCCGGATCGAGTGATCGTCGATCGCATTGACGATGAGGCCCGCCTCGAGACACGCCAGCTGGAACGGTTTGGCTTTCGCTGCCTCGAACTCAAAGGCCTGCATCAGGCCGAGGCCTCGAACCTCCTTTGCGCCGAGGTCCTGCAAAGTTGCATGGAGCAGCTCGCCCATCTCCGCGGCGTGACCGACGAGGCCGTCGCGCTCGACCACATTCAGGACCGCGATAGCCGCGGCGCAGGCGAGCGGGTTTCCGCCGAAGGTCGAGCCGTGGTCGCCCGGCTCGAAAACGTCGGCTCGTGGGTTGGCCACACATGCGCCGATGGGAACGCCGCCCCCCAGACCCTTCGCCAGCGTCATCACGTCCGGCGCGATGCCGGCGTGTTGGTGCGCGAACCATCGGCCCGTGCGCCCGAGGCCGGTCTGCACCTCGTCGAGGATCAGGAGCAGGTTGTTCCGGTCGCACCAATCTCTGACGCGTTTCAGATAGCCGGGTGCCGCGGGCACGATTCCGATCTCGCCCATAACCGGCTCGAGCATCACAGCCACGGTCTTGCTGCTGGTTGCGGCCTCGATCGCCTCGGAGTCGTTGTAGGCGACGTGCACGAAGCCCGCCGGGAGCGGCTTGAACGGATCGGAATACCTGTCCTGGCCGCCCGCCGTGACGGCGGCGAGGGTGCGGCCGTGAAAGGAGCCGGCAGTCGTGATGATCTCGAACGCGCCATCGCGATTCTTGCTGCCCCATTTGCGGGCCAGCTTGATCGCTGCCTCGTTGGCCTCGGCCCCAGAGTTGCAGAAGAAGACGCGCGAGGGGAAAGACAGCGCGACCAGGCGGCGCGCCAGCTCGACCTGGGGCTGCGTGAAATAAAGGTTGGAGGTGTGGATGAGCTGGCCGGATTGCCGGGCTACCGCCGCCGCGACCTCGGGGTGTGCGTGGCCGAGAAGGTTGACCGCGATCCCCGCCACGAGGTCGAGGTATTCGCGGCCGGCGTCGTCGTAAACGAGGCAGCCACGGCCCCGCACCAACGTGACGGGTAGGCGCCGGCCGGTCTGCATGAGGTATCGGTCGGCGACCTCGGGTGTCGTCATCAATTTCAAGGCGTGACCATCGTCCCGATGCCCGCCTCGGTGAACAGCTCGAGCAGCAGAGCGTGCTTGGTCCGACCGTCGACGATGTGCGCGAGCGGCACCCCGTCGAGCGCGCGCAGGCAGGCTTCGAGCTTTGGAATCATGCCCCCGGTGACCTCGCCACGCTCGATGCGGTTGCGCGCGTCTTCTTTGGTGAGCACCGGAACGACGTCGCCGCCGACGCCCTGCACGCCGGGCACGTCGGTCAGCAGGATTACCTTCGCGGCCTTCAGGGCGACCGCGATCTCGGCGGCGACAGTGTCCGCGTTGATGTTGTAGGCGTGGCCGTCGTAGCCGAGCCCGATAGAGGCGATGACCGGGATGTATCCACGCGCGAGCAACGCGGTGATGGGCTCCTTGTTGACCTGGGTCACCTTGCCGACGAATCCCATCGACTCGTCGAGCGGCTCGGCGATGATCGTCGGACCGTCCTCGCCGCTCATGCCGACGGCCTGTCCTCCCAGGCGGTGGATGGCTGCGACCAGGTCGGGGCTGACCTTGCCGGTCAGCACCATCTTCACGACCTCCATCGTCTTCTCGTCGGTGACGCGCAGGCCATTCTTGAATTCCGGCTTCAATCCCAGGCGCTCGCTCATCGCGCTGATCTCCGGACCGCCGCCGTGGACCAGCACGGGCTGCATGCCGACGTAGCGCAGCAAGACCACGTCGAGCAGCGTCTCGTCACGCGCGTGGTCGATCGCGTTGCCGCCGACCTTGATGACGACGGTCTGGCCGTGGAAGCGCTTGATGTAGGGCAGCGCCTCCACCAGGACCTTGGCCCGCTCTTCGACTGTCAGCGTCATGTCGTGTACTCGGCGTTGATGCGCACGTACTCCTCCGATAGATCGCAGCCCCAGGCCTCGGCTTTCCCCTCGCCGAGTCCCAGCGTGGCCACGATCTCAATTTCCGGCTCCTCGAATGCGCGCCGGACGGCCGCTAGGTCGACGTCAACTCCGGCTCCCCGCTCGAAGACGACCAGGCCACCCACGCTCAGGTGAAGCCTGTCGAGCGCAAGCTCGGCGCCACTGTAGCCGAGAGCGCACACGATGCGGCCCCAGTTTGGATCGCCGCCGTGCACCGCAGTCTTGACTAGGCTGGAAGAGGCGACGGCACGGGCGGCGGTCCGGGCGTCGTGGACGGAGGTTGCTTCGAGCACTCTGACCGTGATCAGCCTGGTCGCGCCCTCGCCGTCGCGGGCGATCTTTCGCGAGAGCTGCCTCGCGACACCCTCGATCGCCGCCCTCAGCCGGCCTTGTTCTTCGCTGTCCGCGCGGACGGGTTCGTTGCCCGCGGCGCCGTTGGCCAGGACAAGGAAGCTGTCGTTGGTCGAGCTGTCGCCGTCGATCGTGACCTGGTTGAAGCTCTGGTCCGCGATCGGTTTCGCCAGCCGCGCCATCAATCCCGGCTCGACGGCGGCGTCGGTAGTGATGTACGCGAGCATGGTCGCCATGTTGGGATGGATCATGCCCGAGCCCTTGCACATCCCCCCCACCCGCACGGTCACGCCGCCGATCTGCAGCTCGGCGTGGGCCGTCTTCGGCTTGGTGTCCGTGGTCATGATGGCGCGCGCGGCGGCCACGCCCGCGTCGGGGCTCAGGTTGCCGCACGCCTGGGCGATGCCAGACTTGATCGCGCCCATCGGCAGGTAGCGGCCGATCACGCCCGTCGAACTGACCAGGACCTGGTCGGGGTCGAGGTCGAGTCGGTCGGCGGAAAGCTTGGCCATCAGGAGCGCATCCCGAAACCCCTGCGCGCCTGTGCACGCGTTGGCGTTGCCCGAGTTGATCGTCAGCGCCTGCACGCGGTTGCGCTGCAGGTGCAGCTGGTCGATGACCACCGAGGCCGACTTCACCTTGTTGGTCGTAAACACGCCGCCGGTGTCGCACGGAAAGGCCGAGTGCACGACGCACAGGTCGTCCCTCTGGTCGCGAGGAATGGCTGAGGCGCCGGTGGTGAAAGCCTTGATCCCGCACGCCGCCGTGCCCGCCCGAAATCCTCGGGCGTAGGTCACGGCCACTGCACCGGACCCAGAAGCGCCGTCGTGCGCTCGATTCCGAACGCGATGTTGAAGCACTCCACGCCCTGCCCCGAGGCGCCCTTCACCAGATTGTCGAGCGCCGCGGTCACCACCGCCTTCTTGCCCTGGGCGGCGACGTTGACCAGACACAGGTTGGAGTGGGTCGCAAGCTTTGTGGTCGGCGTTTTGTCGATGACTTTCGTAAAAGGCTGGCCCGTGTAGAACTCGCGATATGCGTCCTCCAGCTCGGCGACCGAGCCTTTCAGATCGAAGTAGCAGGTGGCGAGGATGCCGCGTGTCATTGGCACCAGGTGCGGCACGAACGTCACCTGCACCCCGCCGGCCAGCTCCTGCAGGATCTCCGGCAGATGGCGGTGACCATCGACCGCGTATGCATGGACTGACTCGTTGATCTCGCTGAAGTGCACGCCCATGCCGGGTGAGCGCCCGGCGCCGCTCACCCCTGACTTCGCGTCTACGATCACGTCGGAGCCGATCAGTCCGCTCATGGCCGCGGGGGCGAGCGCGAGGATGGCACACGTCGAAAAGCATCCGGGCACCGAGACCAGGTGGGCGGCCTTCAGTTCCTCCTCGTGAAGCTCAGGTAACCCAAACACCGCTTTTTCGAGCAGCGCCGGCTGCGGATGTGGCTGGCGGTACCAGCGCGGGTACAGCGATGCGTCGCGCAGCCTGAAGTCAGCGCTCATGTCAATCACCCGAGCTCCCGCCTCCAGCCAGTCCTCGACCCTCGCCGCGCCCACGTTGTGGGGGAGGCAGCTGAAGATCACATCGACCGAGCCCGCCGCCGGCTCCGCGAGAAAAGCGCCGGACAGATCGAGGAGAGGAAAGACCTCAGAGAAAGGCTTACCCGCAAATGACCGCGAAGTGAGCTGAGTGAGCTCCACGTCCGGATGGCGGGCCAGAAGGTGGACGGCCGTCATGCCGGCGTAACCGCTTGCGCCCGCGACCGCCGCTTTCAGCTTCCGGCCCATGGGCGCATGAGTATACAGCCAGATGCATAAAGATGCACCGTTGCCTGAGGTCAGTCAGGCTCGTTGAAGAAGCACGACTCCGCTCCGGTGTGGCACGCGGGACCGGCGGGGCGAACCCGCAGCAAGACGGCGTCCTCGTCGCAATCGAGCCGGACCTCGACGACGTCCATCGTGTTGCCCGACGTGGCGCCCTTCTCCCATAACCCCCGCTCGCGAGAGTGAAACCACGCGCGACCCGTCTCGCGCGTCTTCGACCACGATTCCTCGTCCATGTACGCCAACATCAGCACCTTGCCAGTCTCCGCGTTCTGGACGACCGCGGGCACCAGGCCCTTCGAAAAGTCGGGCTTCATCGCCTTACCTCCAGGCCCATCCGGGCGAGCTCTTCCTTGACCTCCTGCACTGACAGCTCGCCGAAATGAAAGACCGAGGCCGCTAGAGCCGCATCGGCCCCGCCGGTGGTGAGCGCTTCATGCATGTGCTCCGCTGAGCCTGCCCCGCCTGACGCGATCACCGGCAGGCGGACCGCGCCGCTGACCGCACGCGTGAGCTCGATGTCGTAGCCCGCCTTGGTCCCGTCGAAGTCCATCGATGTCAGCAGGATCTCCCCTGCTCCGAACGACTCGCCGAGCGCGGCCCACTCCACTGCGTCGCGCCCCGTCGGGCGGCGGCCTCCATGGCTGAAGACCTCCCACCCCACGCCGTCGCGACGCTTGCGCGCGTCGATCGCGAGCACGACGCACTGCGAGCCGAAGATCTCGGCGCAGCGCGTCAGCAGCTCAGGCTCAGCCAGCGCCGCCGAGTTGATCGAGACCTTGTCGGCCCCGTGGGTGAGCAATTGGGCCACGTCGTCCACTCCCCTCACGCCGCCGCCCACCGCAAGCGGCACGAAGACCTGGTCAGCAGTTCGCTCGACAGCCTTGAGCATGATCTTGCGCGAGTCCGAGGAGGCCGTGATGTCAAGGAACACGATCTCGTCCGCGCCCTGGCGGTCGTACTCGGCGGCGAGCGCGGCCGGGTCGCCGGCGTCGCGCAGATCGACGAAGCGGACGCCTTTGACGACGCGGCCGTCGGTGACGTCGAGGCAGGGGATGATTCGCTTGGCGGGCATCAGGTGGACATGGCGAGAAAGTTGGCGTAGAGGCGCAACCCGTCCGACCCGCTCTTCTCGGGATGAAACTGCGTGCCCATCACATTGCCCATCGCCGCAGCGGCTGCGGGCGAGTGCTCGGTGCAGCCGATCCGGTGCCCGGAAGCCTCGGGCGTGAACGAGTGGACGTAATAGAAGTACGAGTTGTCGGCGATGCCGTCCCAGAGACCCGAGGTCGCGACCTGGGCCGTCCGGCACCAGCCGATCACCGGCAGGCGGGGGGCTGACGTGACCTCGACCACGCGACCCGGAAGCAGACCGAGCCCTTCATGGCGGCCGTGCTCGCTCGATTCGTCGAACAGCAGCTGATAGCCGAGGCAAACGCCGAGAACCGGCTTGCCCTGGCGCGCGAGCTCAACGATCCGGCGGCCGAGGCCCTGCGCCGACAGCTTCGCCAGCGCGGGCGCGAAAGCGCCCACACCCGGCAGCACGATCCCGTTCGCCGCTTCGAGCTCCTCGGGGTCTGCGGTGAGACGAGCTTCGGCCCCTACCTGCGTGAGCGCCCTCTCGACCGAACGGATGTTGCCGACCCCGTAGTCGACGATCGCGATCATCCGAGAACGCCTTTGGATGATGGGATACCACCGGGTCCGGTCGGGGCCATGGCTGCGCGCAGGGCCAGGCCCAGCGCCTTGAACGTCGCCTCCGCCATGTGGTGCCGGTTGCGGCCACGCACAAGGTCGACGTGGATCGTCGCCCCAAGGTGGATGGTAAGCGCGCGCCAGAACTCCTCGATCACCTCGGACTCCAGCGTGCCGATGCGGCCGCGAAGTGGCACGTTGTATGAGAGGTACGGCCGCCGGCTTAGGTCGACCACAACCCGCGCCAGCGATTCGTCTAGCGGCGCGTAGGCGGACGCGAAACGCGCGATGCCTTCTCGTTCGCCAAGCGCCTGCGAGAGCGCCTGCCCCACCACGATGCCCGCGTCCTCGACGAGGTGATGCGGATCGACCTCGACGTCGCCCGCCCCGCGCAGCCGCAGGTCGAATCCTCCGTAGCGCGCCACCTGCTCCAGCATGTGATCGACGAACGCGAGACCAGTTGACACTTCTGCCCGGCCGCGTCCTTCCAGGTCGACCTTCGCCGACAGCTGCGTCTCCCTGCTCTTGCGCGTGACGCGGCCTCGCCTACTCAAGCCTCACCTCGATTGCGTGCGCGTGCGCGCCGAGCCCTTCCATCTCTGCCAGCCGAACCGAAGCGTCGCGCAAGGTTTCGAGGTCGCCGCGATTCAGGCTCAGGACGCTCGACCGCTTGAGGAAGGTGTGCACGCCGAGCGGTGAGGAAAATCGCGCCGCGCCTGACGTGGGCAGCGTGTGGTTCGGGCCGGCGGAGTAGTCACCCAGCGGCACCGTCGCGAACGCGCCGACGAACACAGCGCCCGCGTTCTCCACCTGCGTCGCGAGACGTCCGGCGTCTGCCGCCACGATCAGCAGGTGCTCGGGAGCGAAGTCGTTGGCGACGTGCATCGCCTGGTCCATGTCGTCCGCGACGATCACGCAGCAGTTGGCCTGGCGAATGATGTCGGCGCGGTCGAGCCCGCGCAGAAGGCTTTCCAGCTCCTCTTCGACTCGATCGGCGAGTCGGTTCGAGTCCGTGATCAGGACGCCCCAGGCCAGCGGGTCGTGCTCGAGCTGCGCGGCCAGGTCGGCGGCGACGAAATCCGGCCGCGCCTCGCCGTCGGCGACAACCACCACCTCGGTCGGTCCGGCAATGCCGTCGACGCCGACGGACCCAAAGACTTCTCTCTTCGCGAGCGTGACGTAGATGTTGCCCGGGCCCGCGACCACATCCACGCGCGGGATGCTCGCGGTGCCGTACGCCAGCGCCGCGATCGCCTGCGCGCCGCCGATGCGATAGACCACATCCGCGCCGGCGACATGCGCCGCGGCGAGGATCGAGGTGGGGACCGTCCCATCCGGCCGAGGCGGAGTCGCGAGGACGACCTCGAGCACTTTCGCCACGCGGGCCGGGATGACGGTCATCAACACCGTCGACGGATAGGCGGCGCGACCTCCGGGGGCGTAGACACCGGCCCGCCGCACCGGCCTCGTCACCAGCTTGAGGCCAGGCGACCCGACCGACGCGGGTTGCGACTGGCGCTCGTGGAAATCGCGGATGCGCCCGGCGGCAAACTCCAGCGCGGCGCGGTCGGCGGGCGGCAAGCGGTCCGCGGCTGCGGTCAGCTCGCGTCTGGAAACTTCGAACGTCTCGCCGGCGGCAGGCGCCCAGCCCTCAAATCGGCGACCCAGCTCGCGAAGCGCCTCATCACCTTCCGCCAGCACACGCGCACAGATCTCGGCCACTGCGTCGCGCTCATTGGCAAACTGCGCCAGGTCGAACCGGCGCCGTGACAGCGGCGAGTCCAGCCACGAGCCGACGTCGAAGCGGTTAACCGGCATGTCCCGATGCCTCCCGCAGCCGCGCCACAACGGACTGAACCGCCGAGCTGCGCGTCTTCAGACTTGCCTGATTGGCGATCAACCGCGCCGTCGAGCTGCCAAGCACGGCGGCGATGCGAAGCCGGTTGTCGCGGAGCGTGCGTCCGGTCGCGGTCAGGTCGACGATTCCATCGACCAGGCCGACCTGCGGCGCCAGCTCTACGGATCCATGCAGGCGCACGACCTCGACTGCCTGGCCTCGCGCCTCGAACCACGACGTCGCCGTGCGCGGGTACTTGGTGGCGACGCGCATCATCGGGGGCCACGTCTCGGGCCCATTGAGGCCCGACCCCTCCGGCACCGCGAGAACGAGCCGGCATCCGCCGAAACGGAGGTCAATCAGCTCGTAGTGGGATCCTGGCGACTCCCAAAGGATGTCCTTGCCGACGATGCCGAGGTCGGCCGCTCCGTGGTCGACATACGCCGGGACGTCGGAGGGCCGCACCAGGATCACGCGCATGTTGTCGCGTTCGATCAAGAGCTGCCGGCCGAGCTCCTCGGCGCCCAGCCGCGCCAGTCCAGACGCTGAGAGCAGCGACAGCGCGCCATCGTGCAGCGCCCCGGTGGGGATCGCTATCGAGACCTGCTCGTCGCGGCTCACGACGCTCCCCCCGCGAGGCGCGCGGCCACCTGTTCCGGCGGCAGGCTGCGCGCTCTCTGTCCTTTCGCTGTCCACGAAACCAACGATTCGCTGCGGCAGTGGACGAGGTTGGCGGCGCCGACGGCCTGCCACCAGGCCCTGGCTGCCGGCTCGTTTCTCGGCTCGGTGTCGACCACCGCGCGCATGCCGAACAAGCGCAGCGTCGAGCCGAGCCGGAGCGCAGTGTTGAGACCTTCGTCGCTCCACGTGATGGCGGCGTCGATCCGGGGCAGTTCGGGAGGGCGAGGATTACGGGTTAGCATCTCGGACACCAGGTCGAGCTGCACCATGAAGCCGGTGGCGGGCGCGGAGCGGCCGAACCGGGCCAGCAAACCGTCATAGCGTCCGCCCTGCGTGACGGGTTTGCCGACGTCTGGTCCGAATCCCTCGAAGATGACGCCCGTGTAGTAGTCGAAGTCGCGGATCGCGCCAAGGTCCAGGTTCACAACGTCGCCGATGCCGTGCCCGACCAGCAGCTCGCGCACACGGGCGAGCTCCTCCAGTGCAGTTTCCGAACGGCGGTTGCGAACCAGCCCACCAGCCGCGCCCAGGATCTCGGGACCCCCGCGCAACGCAGGGAAGCGAAGGAGCAGCTCGTGCTCGGCGGACTTGAGCGGCGTGTCCTCGAGCAGTGACTCGAGGGCGACAAAATCGCGCGCGACCAGGGCTGAGCGCAAAGCTCCCTTGACTTCGTCCGGCAGCCGGACCGCGTCCATGATGCCGTGGAAGAACTCCGCGTGGCCGACGTCGATCTGGTACCGACGGATGCCGGCGGCCTCCATGCAGCGCGCGGCCAGTGCGATCACCTCCGCGTCGGCAGCCGCGCCCGAGGCCCCGATCAGCTCCGCGCCGACCTGATAGGTCTCTCGCCGATGCTGGAACCGGCCTTCGTCGGTAGAGAGGACGGGACCTGCGTAGCAGAGTCGGAGCGGCAGCGCCGACGTTCGCAGCTTGCCGGCCACCAGCCGTGCCACCGGCACGGTCCGCTCACCAACCAGCGCCACCAGGTCTCCGCGGGCGTCCGTGAACTTGAAGAGGCGCCGGCGCTGCTCGACGCCCAGACCGAGGTCGAGCACGTCCATGCTCTCGACGAGCGGCGTGACAACGTGTCGGTAGCCCCACTGTCGCATCTCGGCGAGAAGCGATTCCTGGGCCTCGCGCAGGATCTCGGCTTCTAACGGAAGGAGGTCACGAAAGCCGGGCACTCCGCCCAGCTGTGGCTTAGCCTCGGTGAAGAGACCTCCGGGCCGCGGCCTGCTGATCCGGAAGATCAGCCTTCGTCATCGTCTTCGTCCTCCACCTCGCCGTCCGCATCCTCCGAGAAGTCGAGCGCCTCGCCCTCGTCCTCGACGGCGTGCATTCCTTCTTCAATGTCCTCGCCCGCCGGCTCGTCGGCCAGCGCTTCGCCTTCTTCCTCGTCGTCGGCAAAGACCTCGACCCCGCGGGTGAGCAGGCTCTCCTTCGTGTACGGCCTGAACTCCACCTCGCGCTTGCGGCGCATGGGGAAGCTCGGCTTGCCGGCAAACCGCGGGTCCTGATAGGTCTCGCGCACGATCAACTTGACCGAGTTGCCGTCGCACGCGGTCACGCCCGCCTGGTAGCGGTTGCCACCGCGCATGAACTTGATCAAGCGCCGGGCGAGCTTTGCCTCGAGCAGTCCGAGCCGGACGCCGCGTGACGTCTCCGCGACGATGCCGTCGCCTTCGATGCGGAGCTCGGCGACGTCGCCCGCCGCCACCTTCGAGCAGATGTCCGTATTGGCTGGAGCGTCCACTGTCGTGATGACCGTCTTTCCCATCTCCTCGACGAAGAGGTTCAGGTCGACCCTGACGCCGCCGACCTTCAACCCTTCCTTCTGGTGCAGCAGCGCGTTGATGCGCGCGGCGTTCTTCTTCGCGATCGAGTTCATGGGGTTGAGCTTGAGCGCCGCCTCGTAAGAAGCCTTCGCCTCTTTGAGCTTGCCCAGCTCGGAGAGCGCCTTACCCAGGCGGTTCTGCGTCTCCTCGTCCGCACCGAAGCTGTCGATGATGAAGCGGTTCAGCTTGACTGCCTCGTCCCACTTGCCCGCGATCGCAAGCTGCACGGCGTCCTCGGCGTACTGCGATCGAGGTTTGAGGTGTTCGCTGGTCTCCGCTTTCAAAGGGGCGCGCTCCTATGGCCGGCTGAAGGGCTGATTTGGAGTGCTGAGTATACGAACTGCAAGGCGGGCCGGGCGGCTGTCATCCTCTCAGCGATGCGACGTTGGGCCTGCTCGAGCGCTGCCGCCCTCGCCGTCGCCTGCGTCGCCTGCGGCACCACCACCGGCTCACAGCCTTCCGCCCAGGTCTTGCGCATCGGCGTGGACCTGCCGCTGACGGGGCACGAGGCACGCGCGGCGGTGCCGGCGCTCAACGGCATCCGCTTCTTCGTCCAGACCCACCCGACGCTCGATGGGTTCCAGGTTGTCCTGGTCACGTCGGACGACGCGCGTGCCGGGTCTCCGAATCCGAGTCTCGGCGTGTCGGACGTCGAGGCATTCATCGGCGACTCGAGCGTGGTGGCCATGATCGGTCCCTTTGACGCCATGGTCGCCCGGAATGAGATTCCCGTCGCCAACGCCGCCGGGCTGGCCATGGTCAGCCCGGCGACCAGCAACCCGTGCCTGACGAAGGACGTCTACATCCCGATCTTGCTCAACCCGGCGCGAACAGTGATCACGTGCAGGGATGCAGGCTTGCCTGCAGCCTCCGAGCTCAGGCCTCAGCGGAACAACAACTTCTTCAGGCTGACCACGACCGACGAGCTGCAGGGCGCTGCGGCCGCCGACTACGCATTCGAGAAACTCCACATTCAGCGCGCGGCTGTCATATCGGACCACGAGGTCTACGGCCAGGGGCTCGCCGACGCCTTCAGCGCCAGGTTGACCAACCTGGGCGGCAGCGTCCTCGGCCACATCGACCTCGAGCCAACGAAAACCGACGCCACCGGGTTTCTGCAGGGCATGAAGGACGCGGGCGCGCGGGCGATCTATTACGGGGGCACCAGCAAAGGCTGCGGAATCCGATACCAAATGCGGGCCCTGTTCCCGACCGGCGAGCAGACCCCATTCCTCGGCGGCGACGGCATCGCTCACGACCCGGCCTGCGTCAACCTCGCTGCGGACAACAGCCCTGGCATCTACGCCACGGTTCCCTTCGTCGACGCGACGACGCGCCCAGCAGCGGCGGCGATCATCCGCAACTTCAAGGTCGCGCATGGAGCCAGCGCCGACTACGGGCCCTACACCCTCGTTGCGTACGACGCGACGGCGATTCTGTACGCAGCGCTTGATCACGCCATTCGTGACGCCGGCGGCAAGCGGCCGGCGCGGGCAGCGGTGACCGCAGCCCTGGCACAGACCTCCAATCTCGCGGGAACCACAGGCGACCTCGGATTCGACGCCGCGGGCGATACGACCAACCGGGTGGTCTCGATCTTCGAGGCGACCGGCGCCGATCCGCGCGCAGCCTGGAAGCTCGTCGACCGCGTGGACTACAGCTCCCGATTACCGTACTGAACTCGTCGGCAGGCTCACGAACGCAGGTTCGACTTGACTTGGGAGGCCCCGCAAGTCGATAGTTGCCTCTGGAGTAGCAGTTCGGCCATCCCATGTGGCCGCACTCGCCGCCGGCGCACTCTCGCCCCGACT
>DATEGC010000094.1:0-2698 GCA_035280285.1 Candidatus Dormiibacterota bacterium
GTTCAACTGATCAGACAGGTCGCGCCACGCTGGAGCCACGAAGAATCTGTCGAGCTCTGGTCTCGAGCGAAAGGCTCGCCTTTCTGGCTCGGCTTGCTTGCGCGCGGGGCTGAGCGAGCTGATGTCGCTGACTATCTGGCGGCCCGACAGCGTGGTGTGGGTACCGACAGCGGTCGGTTGCTCGCGCTACTGGCGATCACGACTCGCCCACTCGCGGTTACGGAATGCGCGGCCGTGTTGTCGTGGGACGATCTCAGGTGCGACAGTGCGGTCGCCGAACTCGAGAGGGCTGGGTTGGCGATCAGACATGGTGATTCGGTGGGACTCGTGCACGACCTCATACGTGCATCGGTCATTGCGCAGATGTCGGCGGGGCGACGTCGAGAGGTGCATTCGGCGCTCGCAACGTGGTTCGAAAAACAGGCCCAGACAGATGTCCATCTGCTGCACGAAGCACTTGTTCACCGTCGCGAAGCAGGCGGGGATATCACCGATCTGGCTCTTCGCGTTCTTCAATCACCGCGAAGAAGGCTCCTTGGGCGAGGCGGCCTGCAAGAGCTTGCTCGGGTTGCTGACTCGGAAAGGCTCGCTGAGGCTGTGGCAATTGCGCTGCGTCTTTCAGTGGCCCAGCTGGCCACCGAGCTGGGAGAGCAGCAGATTGCGGTCGAAAGGTGGACTTCGTTGGCGTCGGACGTCACAGATCCGACGCTTCGCGCCACGGCCTACCTCGGAGCCTCTCGTGCTGCCTTGCATCTCGTAGAGCGGAAAACAGACGCGTTTCCACTTCTCGAGGCCGCTCAAGGGCAGCCGACGGATGACCCTGTATTGGCCGTGGAGATCGAGTCGCATCGTGCCAACCTGCTACAAGTTGTCAAGCACCAGGCAGAGGAGGGTCGTCGCGCCGCCTACCACGCCGCGGAGAAGGCGCGACGTCTGTGGGGCGCACCTCCGGTGGAGATCACGGCGCGCGAACGCGATGCATACGTGGCCACGCTTCAGGTGGCCTTCGATGCTGCGGTGGTGGAAGAAGACGGCGCCGCTCAGCTACGAATCGCCGACGAGCTCAGTCATGCAGCGCGGGGCTCAGACGAAGGAGCAGTCTGGGCAGACCATGACCACGCGGCAGCGTTGATGTTCGCCGGTCGGGTTCGTGAGTCTGTTGACAACGGACGACGCGCGTGGAATCGAGCCCGTGAGCGAATGTTGCCAATGCTGACCCTCACATCGGGTGCAAATTTGTTGAGCAAGCTGCTTGACGCCGGTCAATTCGATGAAGCGGATGAGGTGATCTCGGAATGCCTCGAGCTCGAGCAGCGGGTCGCTGGGGCCGGCGAGCGCTTCGCCATGAGCAAAGTCGGGAACTGGTCGATTCACAGCCTCCGCCACGAAGCCTGGCTGTATCGAGGCGACTGGCGAGATGCCATGAGCAGTCTCGAACGCGAAATCCTGCGGCAGCCGGAGGCTCATTTCCGTATGCATCTCCACTGGCACATTTTTGTGTGGCTCGCGAGGTGCGCCGGTCCGCCTAGGAGTCAGGATGTCGACTTGCACGTCGGCGCAAGCCGGGAGGACGCACTGGCCGCCGACTGCCGCCGATGCGCCCGCGAACTAAAGCTCAAGACGGCCGAGGCATACGCCCGTTTGGGTCGAAACGAAGACGCCGAACAACAACTCCGGAGCTGGGACGAAAGAGGACGTGGTGCGCTTCTAAACGATGCGCTATGGCGACGCCATATAGCAGGCCTTATTGCCGTGGCCAAGCACGACCCGACCGGCATTGCCGAGCTGGAGGCTGTCCTGGCAGAGCAGCAACGGCTCGGCCTGATCGCATCGCTTCTGTGGACCAGATTGGACCTCGCCGCAGCGCTGCAGGCGAGTAACAGTCGCCGGGCGGCCGAGGAGTTTCGACAGGTCGGCGAGTTGGCTGCCAGCGTCGGTGCATCGACTGTGGAGCAGATGGCAGATCTCGGTCTGCGGCGCATGGGGGTGCGAACATGGCGGCGAGGCCTGGCCGGCCGCGGAGAGCAGCCGCTGGACAAGTTGAGCGAGCGGGAAAGGCAGATCGCCGCTCTGATCGCGGCCGGCCACAGCAATCCTGAGATCGCGAGCCGGCTCTTCCTATCGCGGAAGACCGTTGAGCGCCATGTCTCGAACATCCTCGCGCGGACCGGCACCCGCAACCGGACTGACCTGGCCCGTCGTTTGACTGCGCAAAACTGAGGTTCGACCGCCGGCCAGAGCGAGTCTGACGGGCAGGACGGAAGAATGAGGGAGCTCCCCGATGAACGGTCGCCTCAAGTTGCCGAAGCTGACCTCATCAAGACCGCAGTCCGAGGACTCGGTCAATAACCAGGAGGTCGGAACCAATGCAGAACGTCAGCACCATAATCAGACGACGGGTTCACGTCGGAACCGCTGCGGCCAGCGGCTTGCTCGCTTTTGTGGCCGGGGCGGTAATCGCACTCGGCGCGCCGGCTGTCGTCAATGAAGCCTTCTTGACCAACAACTCCAGCGCGCCTGTGTCAACCTCGGCCGTGGGCGCTGAGCAGATCGCACACGACCGTTCTGAGCAAGGAGTGGGCGGAGCCGCTTCCGTCGGCGGCCAGCTGATTGCTCACAACCGCTCAGAGAGCGGCTTGACGGACAAGTAGTTGGGTTCCGCCGGGCGGTGGCGAGGTTACGTTTCCTTGCCACCGCC
>DATEGC010000095.1:0-5568 GCA_035280285.1 Candidatus Dormiibacterota bacterium
TGATCGCGGAGGTCACCCCGTTTGTCTTCTGCAGGACCGAGGCCGCGGGCGGAGCCGGTGACACCGCGCCCGACACGGCGGTCGGCGTGCTGCACGGCATCCGGGCGAGCTGCCGCTATGCGTTTGGCACCGACGATCTGAGCCGGCGAAGCGTGCTGGTCCAGGGTGCCGGGGGAGTCGGCGGCCGCCTGATCGAGCTCCTGCTGGCGGCGGACGCCTCCGTAATCGCGACCGACGTCGATTCCAGACGCATTGCATCGCTCAGCGACAGAGGCATTCGGGTGGTTCCGCCAGAGGCAGCGATGACCACCGAATGCGACGTGCTCTCGCCATGCGCGACTGGAGGCATCATCAACGCCGAAACCATCCCCACTCTTCGCTGCCGCGTCATCGCCGGCGGCGCCAACAACCAGCTCGAGACCCCTGCCGATGCCGATCTACTCCGGGCCAGAGGCATCGCGTACGCACCGGACTTCGTCATCAACGCCGGCGGCGTTCTGCACGGAGGCGGCCTCGAGGAGCAACACTGGTCACGCCAGGTCCTCGACGAAAAGCTCGTCGGGATCGGCGACGTCATCTACGAGATCTTTCAGCGAGCCGAGCGCGACGGCATCAGCACCGACGCCGCCGCGCGAAGGATTGCTTTAGCCCGGATCGATGGCGCTCAGGGTTTGCGGGCGCGTATGTAGGCGCTCCCGACCTTGCCCACGCCAGGCAGCGACTGCGTGGCGTGCACGTCGAAATCCGGCTCCACAAATCCTGCCTCGATCAACGCGGCTCGATACTCGGCGATCGGGATCGTGCCCGAGACGCAGCCCGCCCATGAGTCGAGCTGCTTTTTCACCGCCGGCGCCAGCGGCTCTAGTTCGACCATGTCGGCCACGGCGAATCGACCGCCGGGCCGCAGTACGCGGAACGCCTCTTTGATCACGGCGCCCTTGTCCTCGGCCAGGTTGATGACGCAGTTGGAGATCATCACGTCGACCGACGAGTCAGGCAGGGGAACGCTCTCGATCGTGCCTTTCAGAAAGGTCGCGTTGGTGATCCCAGCCTTCTCGCGGTTCCGGTTCGCGAGCTCGAGCATCTCGTCGGTCATGTCGACTCCGTAGGCCTGGCCACCGGGCGACACGCGTCGCGCCGACAGGAGCACGTCAAGCCCGGCGCCCGAGCCGATATCGAGGACAACCTCGCCCGGCCTCAGCCCGGCCAGCACGGTCGGGTTGCCGCAACCGAGGCTGATCGCGTCACTGAGCCCGACCTCTTTCAGCTCGTCCACGGCATAGGAACCAGCGCACCCGCAATCGGGGCCGTCGACGCTGCAGCATCCTGACGCATCCGGCTGCAGGACCGAGATCTGCTTCGCCGCGCCAGCATACCGTGATCTGACCGCTTCCTTGATCTCACTCATCGTCATTGGACTCCAGAACCCATCGATAAACGTCGATGGATATCGTAACATGCAGGTCGTGGCTTTGAAACAACTTCCGATGATTCGAGAACGCGGCGTGTGCTGCGCGCTGCCGGCGGTCAAGGAGAGCTGGGCCGAAGAGCGCGCCGAGCTCATGAAAGCGCTTGGCGACCCGACTCGGCTCACGATGGTCGCTTCGCTGTGGAAGGCCACCGGGCCGATCTGCATCTGCGATTTCACGGCCGGGCTCGGGCTGACGCAGCCGACCATCTCCCACCACATGGCAAAGCTGAACGAGGCAGGCCTGGTCGAGTCCGACAAGCGTGGAATCTGGATCTACTACAGGCTTCGCGACAGACTGCCGGCAGAAACGCGAAAGTTGCTGAGCCAGCTCATCGACTAGGTTTCCCGCCCGCTACTGTTACCGAGTGCGCGCGAGCGGGGCAGCCCTCGTCCTCTTAATAGGGGTCTCGCTGACGGCATGCGGCGGTTCAACTCCGACGGCACATTCCAGCCCGAACGCATCCGGTTCGACCTCGGCACCGCCATCCACCAATCCATCATCGGCCCCGAGCGAGGCGCCGAGCCAACCAAACTTCGTGCGCTGCGCCGCGGCGGTGCCCGCCGGCGACAACCTCGTCATCGGCACCGTGGTGGGTGATCCGACGGTCGTCGTCCGCGATATCCAGGACCCCGCGAACGCCAAGAACCTCTGCACGTTCGACTCCACGGTGCTCTCACCGCAGTTCGTAAGCGCGACCGTTGTCGCCTACGAGACGAGCGACAACCAGATCCTGGAGGCTCCGCTCGCCGGCGGCAACGCGACGCTCATCGCCACCTACGGCGCCGGCACCGGGTCGGGCCAGTACGCGATCAGCCCCGACGGCCACGCGGTCACGTACCTCGACGGCAACAAGTGGATGCTCCACGGCGCTTCTGGCAATCGCACGCTCACCACCTTGCCGCCGGTGCCCGGTCGCGGCGTCAGCGCGAACCAGGACGACAGCTTCCTCAGCTTTTCTCCTGACGGCCAGTACATCGCGTTGTTCCAGACCTTCCACGTGGGCGGAACTGGCGAGACCGCTCCCGACCAGATCCGGCGCGCGAGCGATGGCGCGCTCGTCTATTCGACCTCAGGGATGACGATGGCGGTGTGGGCGTCGGTCCCCAGCCGCCTCTACTTTCGTGACACCGCGGGCAGCATGAAGCGCTGGGATGCGTCAGCGGGTGTGTCGACGATGACCAATCTGGGCTGGATCCGGCCGAAGGCATCGCCGGACGGGCGGTGGATCGCGTACACATTCCCGACGCTGAGCGGTGTCGGCGGCATCGGCTTCTACAGCGTCCAGGCCAACAGCGTCTCCAACACGACGCCGCCGGGCCGCTCCGGCGTCCGGTTCCTGACCAACGACCTGGTCTGGTACAGCGGCGAGAAGCAGTGCTCGACATGCTTCAACGGCCAGCCGCAGCCGACCGGCGTCACCTACATCTACAGCATCGCGGGCTCGTCCGAGATCACCTCCCGCCTTGCCAACGTGAACGACGCCTGGCCGAAGGTGACGGCGCCGGGCCTCTAACGCTTATACGCCATATCCCGCTTTTTCTCTTCGGTTGATGCCTGTTGCTGCGAGCCCATCATGCGGACCATAACGACTCGATAGTGGAGCAGGGCCTGGCGCATGCCCTCGGTCCTGTCCTTCGCCGCGTAACCAAGCCTATGGGCGCGCACCACGACGAGGACAAGGGCGACGACGAGGATCGTGATCAGGTTTCCCGTGTCCATCTAGGGCGGCACCTCCAAATTGGGAGCGCTCGCGGCGCTGAATGTGGCTTGAAGCGGTAGCCGCCGGCCCAGAATAGGCGGCCGTGGCGCGACTGATCGCTCGAGCGCGGGCCGATCCTCTTCTGCTCGGCTTCGTGGTCGCCGCGGTGCTTGCGCGCCTGGCGTTCTGGCTGATCACCAACCGCATGTTCGAGGACGGCCTGACCACGATCACCCACGCGCGCAATGTCCCGCTCGGCCTCGGCCTGGTCCATCACACGGGCGAAGGCAACGTGCACGGGTTCACGTCGGCGCTAGGCGTCTTGATTCCACTTGCCGGCGAGCTGATTCACCAGGGCTCGGGAATGTTTGCGATGCGGGTCGCGTCACTCGTCGCAGTGTGCGTCGCGCTCGTTTACGCGCGCGTGATCTGTCATGACCTCGGCCTGGGCGCCTTTCCGACGGCGTTCGTGCTGGCCTACCTCGCGTTCGACCAGAACATGATCTTCTACGGCATGTCGGGGATGGAGACCCAGGTCGCCGTCGCCGTCGTCCTGGCCGGCGTCTACCACGTCCGCCGCCGCGACCTCGTGGCGTCAGGCCTCTGGCTCGGGCTCGCACCACTCGTTCGTCCGGAGTTTGTGCTGTGGGTCGCGCCGGCCCTCGCCTACCTCGCCCTGCCGAATATCAGGCGCGGGCTCGCCGCAGCCGGCATCGCGGGCGCAGTCGTGGCCCCGTGGGTGATCTTCACGACCGCCTACTACGGATCGCCGATTCCCAACACGGTCGTTGCCAAGTCCACGGTAAGCCCGATCCCCCCTTTCCTTTCTGATGGGTCACCGGGACCGTGGCTGGAATGGCTTGGCTCGCAGCTCGTCGGCCACGTTGAGCTGCTGCTGTTTCACTTCGAGCCGTTCCATGAGGTCTGGAGCACCGCGGCCGCGCCGCTGCCGGGTCCGATCCTCATCGTCATCGCAGTCGTGGTTGCGGACGTGCTCGCGATTGGGCTGGTCGCGTCGCGTCGCGTCGACGGCTGGTGGCCGGTGCTCGCGTTCCTGGGACTGTTCTTTGCGTACCGCGTCTACTTCATCCCGGTGATCAACTACTACGACTGGTATCTGCCGCCGTTCCTCGCGCTGGTGATGATCGTGGTGGCCATCGGGCTGCAGCGGATTGGTGACGTGCGCCCGGCGATCACGCGAACGCTGGCCGTGGCGCTGGCGGCGGTGTTCGCCGTGCATATGCCGTTCAGCTTCGCAGTCGAGTCACAGGTACAGGCCGTCGAAAGTCAGGTCCGTACAAACGTTGCCGAGTATTTGAGGGCCACAGTGCCGCCCGGGCAGTCTGTGACGTCGGAGTCGGCCGGCTACATCGGTTTCTACGGCGACGTGAAGCTGTACGACTACCCAGGCTTGACGTCGAAGACGTCAGTGCATGCGTTGCAGGCGTTGCCACCGGACCACCGCGACCTGCCCCATCTGGTCGCGAGGCTCAAGCCGGACTGGCTGGTGCTGCGCCCATGGGAGCTGGATTCCCTGCGCGAGCAGTTTCCCGACGTGGCGGCTCAGTACGAGGTGGTGCGGGTGTTCCAGATGGCCGGCGTGCCCGACGGCCGGCTGGACACGGATGGCGCGGTGACGATCTCGTTTGGCGGACTGGCCGAAACGGACGTGGACGAGAAGTTCATCGTCCTGAAAAGGACATCGTGACGTAGACAGGACGCAGAGGCCCCAGATTACTGCCGTCTGGGCAAAACGTCCCGAATTCTCGGTGTCAGCGGTGCCTTTCGATCAGGCCGCACCGAAAGGCGAGGTGGTAGCGACAACCGGTGGACTCCCACCGTTAGAGCTTGAGCCTCATCTGTTGGGCGCGTTGTTTCAGCGTGGAGGTGCGGCAGGCGATCATGTGGAGCAGCCTACTGCTGGGAAGTCAGGCGACTGACACCATCACCACCGCCATCGACCGAGCCCGTGGCGCGATCGAGCTGATGCCGATCAGTGCTCGCTTGCTCGACGGGGTGGAGTTGCACTCTTCTGGGGTTTGAAGCTGCTCATCGTCGCCGGCGCTAAGGCCGCCCTGGTGGCGGCCGCCCACAAGGTGCGCGCGGATGACCACCGTCTCACGCGGCTCACATTCGACCTGTCGCTGGCCGCCGTCCAGGCAGTGACCATTGGCCTTGCCGCGACGTCACTCAGCAACCTGGCGGTGCTGACAGCGATCCAGGGCTAAGCGCGAATTCCCATCGATGCCGGCACTCGCGGGCAAAGACAGCGCGCCACATCCTTCGCTGCCGGCACCGGCACTGATCAGTCCTAGTCCAGGCCCGGCCGCAGCCTGCGAGCTTCGCGCTTGACCGGCTTCTTGGGGTGGTGTCGGTCCCAGGCTTGCACGCAACTAT
>DATEGC010000096.1:0-6987 GCA_035280285.1 Candidatus Dormiibacterota bacterium
CGTACGGCTACCCGCGCTTCTCGACCCACGCCTACGCCGCTCTCTTTGAGGTCGGGCGGCTGCTCGTGAAGTCGGCCCGCACGAACGCTCCCAGGTCTCGAGTTACGGTGGTCATCACGAACGCGGCCGAGCCTCGGTTGGACAATCGATTTACGTACCGGCTGATCAGGTCGTGGCGCGCGCGCGGCGCGACGATCGCTACCTACGTGTTCCCGCTCACCGACCACCTGCCCCACGACTTGATCGACCCCGGCAACGCAGAGCAGAACACCGCGCTGGTGTATCCGGTGATCAATCGCTTCATCGAGGGCGGCTAGAGCTCGCGCGACATCTCGTATTCGAGGTGTCCCGGACGCACGTCCTGCTGCGCGCCGGTGCGCGCGAAGCCGTTCCGCTCGTATAGGCGCTCCGCGTTGTTGTTGCCGTCGGTGACCCAGAGCAGCAGCTTGCTGTAGCGATTCGACTTCGCCCACTCCATCACCGCCATCACCAGCACCTCACCAACGCCGCGGCGACGGAACCGCGGGTCGACCCACATCGCGGTCAAGGCCGCTACCGCTGGCGAGTCGCCCTCCCCACCGCTAGCGGTGCCGGCGACGACACCGTCGACCTCGGCCAGGAAGCGCGCGCGATCATCCAGCGTCCGGCGCCAGCTGCGCTCGGGCCTGCCGGCTTCCGCGGCGTAGGTCGAGCCGAAGGCGTACGGGGCTTCCTGCAGTGCGGCGAGGCGGATGCGGCGGTAGAGCTGCCAGTCCTCCGGCTTCAGGCGCCTGATGCTAGTTGCCGAGTACGAACACCTTCAGCGCCCAGCTGATCAAAAGAGCGCTGCCCGCGCCGATGCCTACGAGCCGCCACTGGCGCGCGCTGAGTCGCGGCGTCCACGTCCGCCCGCCGACGGCGCCCGCCAGCAGCCCCCCAATCGCGACGAACGTGCCGGCGAACAGCGCCGGCCCGAACGGGTACAGCCTGACCGCGTCTGCGATGTCACCGCGCCACATGTAGGCGAAGGAGCGCGTGCCGCCGCAAAAGGGACACGGGTGGCCTGTGAGGTAGTAGAAGGGGCACGGCGGCGCGGTGAGGTGCGCGGCCTGGAGGATCCAGAAGACGCGTGTATAGACGAGCCAGGTGAGCAGCGCCAGCGCAAGGCCGAGGTCGCGCATCCGGTCGGCGGGCAACGCCCTCGTCAACGCAACCGGCATCGGAATCGGAATCGAGCTCATCGCAGCAGCTCCACTATTTCATCGGTGGTCTCGGCCACGGCAACTCCAGCCTTGCGGAAAGCCTCTTCCTTGCTCCGGGCGGTGCCGCGGTTACCGGAAATGATGGCGCCCGCGTGGCCCATCCGCTTGCCTTCCGGCGCTGTGCGGCCGGAGATGAACGCGACCGCCTTTAGCCTGCTGCCGCCCGCCAGCAGCTCGGCGGCGTGCTCCTCGTCGCTGCCGCCGATCTCGCCGATCAAGACGAGGTGCGTGGTCGCCGGGTCCTTCTCGAACAGCTCCACCACGTCGCTGAACGCCATGCCGAGGACCGGGTCGCCGCCGATGCCGACGATGGTCGACTGACCCATACCCGCCGCCGACAGGGCCGACCCAACCTCGTACGTCAGCGTGCCGCTGCGAGACACCATGCCCACAAAGCCCGGGGTCGTGATGCGCTGCGGGATGATGCCGATCTTGGCCTGGCCCGGCGTGATCAGACCGGGACAGTTCGCGCCGATGAGCCGCGCCTGCGGGTAGCCGCGCAGGAAGTCCTTGACCCGGATCATGTCCTGGATCGGGATTCCTTCGGTGATGCAGACGATCAGGGTGATGCCGGCCGCGGCGGCCTCCATGATCGCGTCGGCTGCGAACGGGGCCGGCACGAAGATGCCCGAGGCGTTGGCGCTGGTGGCCTCGACCGCATCTGCTACGGTGTTGAAGACCGGCACGCCGAACTGAGTGGTGCCGCCCTTGCCCGGGCTCGTGCCGCCCACGACCGCGGTGCCGATCGCCTGCATCTGCTCGGTGTGAAACGATCCTTCACGCCCGGTGATGCCCTGGACGATCACCTTCGTCGTCGAGTCGAGCAGGATGCTCATTTATCTAGATTGCGCTCTGCGCGCGCCCGGCGCCAACCTTGGTCAGCTCGACGATCTTCCTTGCCGCCTCCCACGCGCTCGCGCCGGGCTCGATCCCGTTCCGCCTGAGGATCTCGCGTCCCTCCTCCTCACGCGTCCCGCTCATGCGCACGACGAGCGGAAGTTTCATGTTCAGGTTGTCGCGCGCCGTGACGATGCCCTTCGCAACCTCGTCGCCGCGGGTAATTCCTCCGAACACGTTGATCAGCACGCCCTTGACCCTGGGATTCATGAGGATCACGGCCAGGGCGTTCTCCACGACCTCCGCCTTCGCGCCGCCACCGATGTCGCAGAAGTTCGCGGCCCGGCCGCCGGCGCGCTCCACCAGGTCGAGCGTGCTCATGCACAGCCCGGCGCCGTTGCCGATGATGCCGATGTCTCCGTCGAGCGAGACGTATGTGAGGTGGCGCTTCTTCGCCTCGACCTCATAGGGGTCGCCCTCGAGCACCGAGCCGTACCTATCCTCGAGGTCCTTGTGCCGCCACGCGGCGTTGTCGTCGATCTCCAGCTTGGCGTCGCCGGCAATGACATCGCCGTTCTTCGTCAACACGAGCGGATTGATCTCTGCGATGAGAGCGTCGTATTCGGGGATGGCGCGGTAGAGCTTCTTCATCGTGGCGATCAGCGGCCGCGCCAGATCACCAAGACCGGTGTCGTAGACGAGCTGCGCCAGCTCGAAGTCAAGCGGGCCGCGCCACGGATTCGGATAAAGCCTGGCGATCGCCTCGGGCGACTCCTCTGCCACCTGCTCGATGTCCATGCCACCTTTCGCCGACAGTAGGAGGATGTTGGCGCGAGCGTCGCGGTCGACGGTGAAGCCGACGTAGACCTCGCGCTGGATCTCAAGCGCAGCCTCGCAGTAGACCAGATGCACCTTGTAGCCCTTGATGTCCATGCCGATGATCCCCTGCGCAGCCGCGCGCGCTTCGGCCTCGGTCTTCGCGAGCTTGATCCCGCCCGCTTTGCCACGCCCGCCCACCGGCACCTGCGCTTTGACCGCGACAGGCCCGAGCCTTGCGAAGGCCGCGGCGGCTTCGTCCGGGTTATGGGCAACCGTGCCTGGCGGGATCGGGATGCCGAGCGAGGCGAGCACCTCCTTGGCCTGGTACTCGAGGAGCTTCAAGTCAGTCCTGAGATTAGCGGAGGCTCAGGCGCCAGTCGTTGCTCGGCGACCAGTGTCCTTTCGGATATTCGAACGCCACCTCGCCGAGAAGCTCGAAGCCCAGCTTGCGGCAGATCGCATTCGACGGTCTGTTGTCCGGCGCCGGAAAAGCGTGCATCCATTCATGTCGGTTGGCGGCCCGCGCGATGGGGATCAGCAGCTGCATAGCCTCGGTGGCGATGCCTCGGCTCTGAAACTCGGCGAGGACGCTCCAACCTGTCTCATAGACCTGCTCACCCTGCCACTCCCTCTCCCAGAAACCGACGCCGCCTGTGGGCACGCCGTCGGCGATCACTTTGAACATTCGGGCTTGATCAGTGGTGGCGACCACGTATCGCCTCAGGCGAACCTGAAGCTGCTCGTTTGTCTCGGGCCCTCCCAGGTGCTCGGTCATCTCCCGGCTGTTCGACCGCTCGAGCAGCGGCAGATCATGTTCCGTGTATGGCTCCAGCTCGATCACAGGGGAATGTTGCCGTGCCACCTCGGGCTGCGCCGCCGCTCCTTGCGCATCGCGATACGCAGCCCGCGGATCAGCTCGCTGCGCGTGCGGACAGGCTCGATCACGTCGTCGATGTATCCGCGCTCCGCGGCGATGTACGGATTGGCGAACCGCTCCGTGTACTCGCTTACAAGCTCCCGCCGCCGCACCGGCGCGTCCTCTGCCGCCGCGAGCTCGCGGCGGTAAAGGATGTTCACCGCGCCCTCCGGCCCCATGACCGCGATCTCCGCCGTCGGCCACGCCACGTTGAAGTCCGCGCGGATGTGCTTTGAGCACATCACGCAGTACGCGCCGCCGTACGCCTTGCGTGTGATCACGGTCAGCTTCGGCACCGTCGCCTCGCTGAACGCGTAGAGCAGCTTGGCGCCGTGGCGGATGATGCCTCCGTACTCCTGCGCCGTGCCGGGCAGGAAGCCGGGCACGTCGACCAGCGTAACCAGCGGGACGTTGAACGCATCGCAGAAGCGCACGAAGCGCGCTCCCTTGTCCGAAGCGTTGATGTCGAGTGCGCCGGCCATGACCTTCGGCTGATTCGCGACGACGCCCACCGGTTGGCCGTCGAGGTGAGCAAACCCGACCACTAGATTCATCGCGTAGAAGGGCTGGACCTCGAAGAACTCGCCCTGATCGACGACCATGCCGATCACGTCCTTGATGTCGTACGGCTCCTTAGGGTTGTCGGGGATGATCGTGGCCAGGCCCGGCGCCTCGCGCTCAGGGTCGTCAGTCGCTTTCACCACCGGCGGCTTGTCGTCGCTGCTCTGCGGGATGAACTTGAAGAGCCTGCGGACCTGAGCGAAGCATTCCTCTTCGCTGTCCGCGAGGAAGTGAGCGACGCCGGACTTCACGTTGTGCACCTCGGCGCCTCCGAGTGAGTCGAACGTGACGTCCTCTCCGGTCGTGACGCGGATCACCTCGGGTCCCGTGATGAACATGTAGCCCACGCCGTGCACCATGAAGGTGAAGTCGGTGATCGCCGGGGAGTAGACGGCGCCGCCGGTGCACGGTCCGAGGACCAGGCTCAGCTGTGGGATCCGCCCGCTCGCCTCGACGTTGCGCCAGAAGATCTCCGCGTAGCCGGCCAGCGACACGACGCCTTCCTGGATGCGCGCGCCTCCCGAGTCGTTGATGCCGATGATCGGGATTCGGTTGCTGAGCGCGAGGTCCATGGCCTTGATCACCTTGTTTGCGAACACCTCGCCGAGCGAGCCGCCGAAAACGCTCGCGTCGTGGCTGAAGAGCATCACGTCGCGGCCGTCGATCCTGGCCATCCCGGTGACCACGCCGTCGCCGTGCGTGCCGCCGGGATGCCTGGCAAAGAGGTCGATCTCTTCGAACGAGTGGCGGTCGACCAGGCGCGAGATGCGTTCACGCGCGGTCAGCTTGCCCTTGGCGTGCTGGCGATTGAACGCCTCCGCATCGCCGTGGCCTGCCTCGTACTTCCGCTGCCGGAGCTCGTTGAGCGGGTCTACCTTACGCGGCTTCTGGCTCACTTCTGGATGAACATCCAACGATGCCCCTCGAGATCCTCGGCGCGGTACCGCTTGCCTTCCCCGCTCTCCTCTACCGGCGACAGGATCGTCGCGCCCGCCGCCTTCGCCCGCGCGATGTGGGCGTCGATGTCATCGACGTACAAGAGCACGCCGTCGATGATGTACGGCACCTCGGACCACTTCCGCGCCGCCTCGCTTTCTTCACGGTGGCGCTTCGGCCCGTGGTAGTGCGGCGACGGGGTCGCCAGCATGATCAGTCCGTCGCCGGCTTCCATCTCGCCGTGGCTCAGGCGCCCGTTCTCGCCCAACATGCGAGTGCGCTCACGAAACCCGAACGCGCGGGCCAGCCAGTCCATCGCAGCCGGTCCGTTCTCGTAGGCGATCATCGGTATCACAGCCGGGTACGGGTTGCTCATGCGGCCTCTCCCTTCATGATGTTTGGGGCTGGTATTCGCCGAAAACGCCGCGCAGCACGCGGCAGCATTCACCGATGGTCACGTAGTCGGCGAGGGCCGCTTTCAAGGGCAGCATCAGGTTCGTAGTCCCGCGTGCGGCGCGCTCGATGTCGGCGAAGCGCGCATCGACGACGGCCTGGGAGCGTCCCGCGCGCAGCTTCTTGAGGGCCCGGGCTTGCGCCACCTGGTGGCGGGGGCTGACCTTCATGATCTCGACTGACCGCGCGTCGGTCTCTTCGTATCGATTGACCCCGACCACGACGCGGTCGCCCGACTCGATTCTTTGCTGCAGGCGGTACGCGCTATCAGCGATTCGCCTCTGAGTCCAGCCCGATTCGATGCATGCCACCGCGCCGCCGAGCTCGTCGATCTCGGCCATGATCGCCAGCGCCTCAGCCTCGACCCGGTCGGTGAGGTCCTCGACGTAGTACGAACCGCCGAGCGGATCGGCGACGAGAGGGACGGCCGACTCATACCCGATCACCTGCTGTGTGCGCAGCGCCAGCTCCGCCGCGCTCACCGACGGCAGGCCCAGCGCCTCGTCATAGGCGTTGGTGTGCAGTGACTGCGTTCCGCCAAGGACTGCGCTCATCGCCTCGAGCGTCGTACGCACGACGTTGTTCATCGGCTGCTGCGCGGTCAGCGTCACGCCACCCGTCTGGGTGTGGAAGCGAAGGGCTTGCGAACGCACGTCGGCGGCATGGAAGCGGTCGCGCATGATGCGAGCCCAAATCCTCCGCGCAGCCCGAAACTTCGCGACCTCCTCGAAGAAGTCCATGTGGCAAGCAAAGAAAAACGAGACGCGCGGGGCGAAGTCGTCCACTATGAGTCCTGCGGCTTGCGCCGCCTCGACGTACGCGATCGCGTGACTGAGGGTGAGCGCGACCTCCTCGGCCGCCGTCGAGCCGGCCTCGCGCATGTGGTAGCCGGAGATCGAGATGGAGTTCCAGTTGGGCAGGCTCTCCGCGCAGTACGCGAAGAGGTCGGTGATCAGCCGCATCGACGGTTTGGGCGGAAAGATGTAAGTGCCGCGGGCTGCGTACTCCTTGAGGATGTCGTTCTGCACGGTGCCCGTGATCTTTTCGGGCGGACACCCCTGCCTCTCCGCCACCAGCTGGTAGAGCAGCAGCAGCATCGAGGCGGTGGCGTTGATGGTCATCGAGGTCGAGACCTGGTCCAGAGGAATGTCCTGCAGCAGGATCTCCATGTCCGCGAGCGAGTCGATGGCGACTCCCACCTTGCCGACCTCGCCGTTGGCCATG
>DATEGC010000097.1:0-4772 GCA_035280285.1 Candidatus Dormiibacterota bacterium
TCAGCTTCTCGCTCACCATCGCGACGGCGATATTCACCGCCGCCTCGCCAGTCCGCTTCGCGGCGCGCGTCTGCAGCATGTAGAGCTTGCCGCGCTCGATCGTGAACTCGAGATCCTGCACGTCCTTGTAGTGCTTCTCCAACTGGCGTGCGTAGCGGTCGAACTGCGCGTAGACCCGGGGTTGCTCCTTCTTCAGCGCGCTGATCGGCTCCGTGTCGCGCACGCCGGCCACGACGTCCTCGCCCTGCGCGTTTGCCAGGTAGTCGCCATAAAGCTCTCTGGTTCCGGTGATCGGGTTGCGCGTGAAAGCGACGCCCGTTCCCGATGTCGCGCCCATGTTGCCGAACACCATCATCTGCACGTTCACGGCGGTGCCGAGGTCGTCGGGGATGCGCTCCATGCGCCGGTACGTCTTCGCGCGATCGGTGTTCCATGACTTGAACACGGCGTCGATCGCCTCGCGCAGCTGCCCGATGGGATCGCTCGGGAACTCGTGCCGGGTCTCTTCCTTATATATGGCGCGGAATCGCGCGACCAGCGGCCGCAGGTCCGCGGGCTTCAGCTCGGGGTCGGTCTTGACCCCCGCCTTCTTCTTGGCCTCCTGCAGCGCCTCCTCGAATTTGTCACCGTCGATCCCTTTCACCGTCTTGCCGAACATCTGGATGAACCGCCGCCGCGCATCGAGCGCGAAGCGGTCGTCCTTCGTCAGCGCGGCGAGGCCCTTGGCCGTGTCTTCGTTGAGGCCGAGGTTCAGAACGGTGTCCATCATTCCCGGCATCGAGAATTTGGCCCCGCTTCGGACGCTTACGAGCAGCGGATCCGTGGGGTCGCCAAACTTCTTGCCGGCCTTGCGCTCGAGGACCTTCAGGTTGGTCAAGACCTGTTCCCACAGGCCGGGCGGGAACTTGCCGCCGCTCGAGTAATACGAGCGACAGGCTTCCGTGGTGATCGTGAATCCGGGCGGCACGGGCATTCCCGC
This sequence comes from Candidatus Dormiibacterota bacterium, assembly GCA_035280285.1. GTDB lineage: Bacteria > Chloroflexota > Dormibacteria > Dormibacterales > Dormibacteraceae > 40CM-4-65-16. The sequence continues at coordinate 980 of DATEGC010000097.1, forward strand.
GCGCGTCATCTCGGCGGCGCCGGCGCCTTTGCCGCCGAGCAGGTCGCGCATTTTGGCCGAGCCTTCGGAGAACTGGTAGATCCACTTATGTGCTTTGGGCATGGCTCACGTCATTTTAAAGTTGGGCCGTGGATGATCTGGGAAAGGTCACCGAAGACCAGGTCATCCTCGCCTGGCTGCAGGCGGAGATCGAATCGGCGGACTTCCAGGCCTACGTCATCGGCAACCCGCCGAACCCGGCGAACCTGTCGGCGGCGCTGAAAGCGGCGCGGTCGCCCGACCTGCGTGACCCCGAGCAAAACGAGCTGCGGCGCCAGCTCATCACCAACGTCTACGGATTCGGCAGCGGCGCGGGCTCATTCGAGGGCCTGGCGAACGACATCACGTGGCGCCGCTTTCGACTCACCACCGGCGACGTGGCAGAGATGCTGTACGCGCGGCGCGACGGCGCGTGGCGGCTGCTGTCACCCGTGACGCGCAAGGTTGCGGAGGGAGTGACCAACGTCGGTCACATCTTTACCGGTGACTCGACAAACATGGTCGTACTGTCGCTGGCGTCGGGCCTTTGTCACTCCGACAAGAAGGTGCCGGAGATCATCGCGCTGCGGCGGCCGGACGGCGCGCTGGTGATCCTCGAGGGACACGCGCGCGCGACCGCGATCGTGCTCGAGGCCCACCGCTTCCAGCACGGCGTGGAGGCTTACGTCGGCGAGGGGCCCAGCGTCGCGAACTGGCCGTATCTGTGAGACCGGCACGAGTGCCGGCACTCGAGACCTAGAACGGTGGTGGCAGGACCGCCACGAGAGCAGCCAGGCCGATGATCGCCATTACTACCACCAGCTCCAGGCGATGGCGATTGACGACCGCCGCAGCGATCGCACCACCGACGACAAGGATCTTGACGGCGAGCACGCGACCGTAATCGCTGGTGAGCAGCAAGGAGACGTGCGTGTGCTCGAGGGCGAGCGCCAGGCCTGAGGTGATGGCGACGCCGAGAGTGATCGCCGCGTAGCGCGCGAATCGGCTGTCGGGCGCGCGGACGAACGCCAGGATTCCACCTGCCCACAGCGCCATCGCGGACACGTGCACCGCCACCAGGAGCTGGCCCACTCCGGGCAGGCCCGGTATCGCATGCGCCCCGGCGCCGTCGAGCACCGCGACCACGGCCCCAACCGCTAGCATCGGCCACGACCGGCCTGTCGACAGCAGCGCCCACATCAATAGAGCCGCCCCGAGACGCAGCCCGAGAAGGCGGCCAAACGTGGACCCGAGCACGGCGAGGGCGGTGTCGCCGTCGAACGAGAGGCTGGCCAGCTGGCCGAGAAGCGCCAGCGGTTCGGCGGCGATGAGAAGAGCTACCCCAAGACCAAGTACGCGTGGACTGAAATTGCCTTTGACCAGCAGCCCGTATCCGACTGTGCCGATGACCAGGGCGAAGCCGATGAAGTGCACCAATCGCGCCAGCGCCTGAAGCGCCACTCCGGCCGGCGTTGCGGTGCCGACCTCAGGCGTGTTCAGGAGCGTTGAGTACGGATTTGCGCTGGCGTGGACGACCTCGAAGCGATACACGCCGCGTGACGGGTGCGTGTCGCCGGCGAAGATCTGCCAGCTCACGACATACGTCCCCAGCTCCGTCGTCGTGACCCTGGCAGCCATCACCGATTGGTGAGCGATCGCCGGCGCGGCCACCTCGCGGCCGCTGGGACTGAAAACCTTGATCCCCACGCCGGCTGGGGTGATCGGCTCGTTGAAGATCAACGTGACCTCGTTTGGCGCCGACTCGAGCACCGACTCAGGCGCGGGATCAGCTCCTAACAAGACCGCGTGGGCGGATGCCTGCTGGGGGATCAGGGCGGCGGCGATGGCGAGGCCGGCGACTGCGAGCCGGCTGCGCGGTTTCAGGAGTAGGCCAGGCCCTCGGCCGGCTCGAGAACTTCTGGAACCTCGACCGGTAGCGCCCGCATCCGGCCGATGCGCAGGACCAGTCCCGCCGCCACCAGACACAGAAGGCCCGAGCTCATGAACGCCAGCTGGTAGTCGCCGAAGAAAGTCCGCGCCGCGCCGGCCGCGAACGCGATCGATGCCGCGCCCAGCTGGTGCGATGCAAAGATCCAGCCGTACACGATCGCAAAGTTCTGTTGACCGAACGCGCGTCTTGCGAGCTGCACGGTCGGCGGCACCGTCGCGACCCAGTCCAGTCCGTAAAAGACGATGAAGAGAATCAGACCGAACTGCGGACTGCCAAAGGCGTACGGGAGCACAAGGAGCGAAAGGCCGCGGAGTCCGTAGTAGACGAAGAGAAGCGACCGGCTGTCGAACCTGTCGGTCAGGTATCCCGAGGCCAGCGTGCCGACCACGTCGAAGACGCCGATCACGGCAAGCATGCTCGCGGCCGTGACCTCGGCCATGCCGTGATCGATCGACGCGGGGATCAGGTGCGTGCCAATCAGGCCGTTGGTCGAAGCGCCGCAGATGAAGAAACTGCCGGCAAGCAGCCAGAAGTCGCGCGAGCGCACGCCGATCCCAAGACCGCGGAACGCATTGACGATCGGACTGCCGGTGTTAGTGGGCGCGGTGTCGGCTTCGGTCGCGCCGTAAGCCTTGAGGTCTACGTCGGCGGGCCGGTTGCGCAGGAAGAATCCGACGACCGGCACGACCACCAGGGCTCCGGCGGCCACGCTGATCGAGACGTATCGCCACCCGACGGTCTGGGCCAGCCAGCCCAGCCACGGCAGGAAGATCAGTTGGCCGGTCGCTCCGGCCGCGGTGAGAGCGCCCAGCACGAGACCCCGACGCTGCACGAACCAGCGGCCGGCCACGGTCGCCGCGAGGACCGAGGCCATGCACCCGGTGCCCAGGCCGACCACCACGCCCCACAGCAGGTAGAGCTGCCATGGCGCGTTCATCACAGTGGTCAGCAAGGCGCCGGTCGCCACGGTGACCAGCGCGGCGACGGTCACGACCCGCAGCCCGAACCGATCCATCAACGCAGCGGCGAACGGACCCGTCAGGCCGAAGAGGATGAGGTTGATCGAAACCGCCACCGAGATCACGGCCCGGTTCCATCCGAACTCGTGCTGCAATGGCACGATCAGAACGCTGGGTGTGGCGCGCAATCCGGCTGCGGCCATCAAAGCGATGAAGGTGACGGCTGCGACTATCCAGGCGTAGTGAAGCCGCTTCACGTGAGCATCATCTGGGAACCGGCGCGGACGGTGCGGGATTCCCCATCGCAACGGCGATAATCCCGCCTGGGGAGCCTGGCTGTTTGTGAGGTAGCGCCATGACGCGACCACGCGAGATTCGTCACTACGGATGGATTCCCGACGTACCCGACCAGCGAGACCATCTCTACGCCGCGCCCCCGCAGTACCTCAGGGCGCTCCCCGCCTCGACCGACCTCCGCAAGCAGTGCCCGCCCGTCTACGACCAGGGCATGCTCGGCAGCTGCACCGCTAACGCGGTTGCGGCGGCGATCGAGTTCGATCGCATGAAGCAGAAGCTCTCAGACTTCGTTCCTTCGCGCCTGTTCATCTATTACAACGAGCGCGTCATCGAAGGCTCGGTGCCGATCGACAGTGGCGCCATGCTGCGCGATGGCATCAAGACGGTGGCAAGCGACGGCGTATGCCCCGAGCCGGAATGGCCGTACGACATCTCGAAGTTCGCCCGCAAGCCGCCGGCCCGCTGCTACGCGGACGCCAGGCTCGACCGCGCTGTGTCTTACCAGAGCATCGTCCAGGACCTCAACCAGATGAAGGGATGCCTGGCGTCAGGCTATCCGTTCATCTTC
>DATEGC010000098.1:0-60106 GCA_035280285.1 Candidatus Dormiibacterota bacterium
CGTGTCGAAGGCGAGCGAGGACTTCCCCGACCCCGACAGGCCGGTGAAGACGACGAGCTTGTCTCGAGGGATGGAGAGGGTGACGTTCTTGAGGTTGTGCTCTCTCGCTCCGCGGATCGTGATCTGGTCAGTCGGCATCCGACCCTCTAGTCTCCTGTATCGGAGTTCGGACGCAGCTTCGCGTCATCGACAGCCGGAGCCAAGGCAAGGGTGGCGCCTGGAGGAGCGCATCCGAACATGCGTGACAACTCAGCGCTGGGCCCCTTGACGCAGGCTTCAGCGCCCACCGGCGTCCCCGCGAAATCACAGATTTCGTGGGGTGATCTGGCGCCCGGCTGCCTAGGGCGCGAAGCTGCGAGGAACTTCCGGTACAGGAGGCTCACTATTCCTTATTTCGTGTGACGGCAAACGTCCCGCTGGCCGTGGCCACGAGCCTTTGCCGTGGACCTTCGACCCTGCACTCCGTGACAGCGGTGCGCCGCCCGGCGTGGACCACGCGGCCGGTCGCCCGCAGCGTCTCACCCACCCTTGCGGCCGAGATGAAGTTGAGCTTCAGGTCGAAGCTCATGGCCCGGGCCACACCTGGCTTCAGCGTACGGATCGAACGGCCCATGGCCGAGTCGGCCAGGGCGCTGATCATTCCACCGTGGACGAAACCGGCGTGGTTCGCCATGTCTTGCGTGGGGGTCAGTTCGAGCACGGCGGTCTGCTCACCGAGCTCGACCTCCTTGATCCCCAGCCACGCCCAGACACCCGGCGACGAAATCGGGGGGACCCCAGAAGGTTTCGCGCTACTCACGACCCTGGCCCTCGGGCACCGGCATGCACGTAGACGAGGCAACCGCCACCAGGCGCCCTTGCTCGTCGAACACGTCGGCCTCGCTGAAGAGCAGCGTCTGCCGCATCTCGATCACCCGACCGACGGCCTGCAGCCGGCCCTCGATCGCGGGCCGAACGAAGTTGATCTTGAGCTCGATCGTGGTGTTCCAGATGCCATCCTCCTGGAGGGTCGCCAGCGACATCCCCATCGCAGCGTCGGCGATCTGGGTGATGACGCCGCCCTGGACGACACCGCCGCCGTGCCGGTGCCGAGGCCCGGCGATCAGCTCGACCACCACCCGCCCGGGCGCAGCCTCGGCGATCCGGGCGCCCAGGGTCTCCATCCAGCCGGCCGGGTCGGCCGCCAGCAGGGCCCTGGCCCGCTCCGAATTCGGAACTCCCAACTTTTGAACATGTTCTAATTCTCTTGACATTCGAATCAGCCGCAGCTAACCTCTTAATTGAACATGTTCAAATTAGGTGAACTGGGGTGATAAGCATGGATCTCCGCCTTGTCGACTACGTGATCTACATCGCCGTGAGCGTCGTGCTCACCGTCTGGGTCGGCCGAACCCTGTTTCGCAACGGCCGCGCGTTCCTGGTCTCGGTGTTCAAGGAGGACGGCCTGGCCGACTCGGTCAACCGCCTCCTTGTCGTCGGCTTCTACCTCGTCAACTTCGGCGCGGCCGCCCTTCTCATCAATGCCGGCGGAGCGCCCGGCTCGTACGCCGACATGGTCCAGGAGACTGTGACCCGGGTCGGCGTCGTGCTCCTCGTGCTCGGCTTCATGCACTTCAACAACATGCTCGTGCTCCGCATGATCCGGCGCCCGCTCCACCAGAAGCCTGCTCCGCTGCCGGTCAACCCCTATCAGTGGACGCCGCCGGCGCCCACGCCCTGAGGCACGCCTACGGCAATCGCGGCTCCGAAAACCCGGCGCGGTGAGGCCTCGAGGGCGGTGATACTGAACGCCGCCCTCGACCTCTTCCAGGAGCACGGCTACGAGGCGACCACCATGCGCATCATCGCCGAGCGAGCCGGCGTGTCGCTGGGCAGCTCGTATCACTACTTCCCGTCCAAAGAGCATCTCGTGCTGGAGTTCTACCGCCACACGCACGAGCTCCATGCCGCAGCCATCGCGCCCCTCCTCGAACGCGAGAAGGACCTCGCCACCCGACTCCGCGGAACCATACGAGCTGTCGTGGTCACCTGCGAACCGTTCCATGCCGTGGCGGGTTCGATCTTCAGCACGGTCGCCAACCCGTCGAGCCCCCTCAACCCGTTCGGCGGCACCGCCAGGCCGCTGCGCGATGAGGTCGTCCGGCTCTACGCCGAGGTCGTCAAAGGCTCGAACGCGCGGATCCCGGCCGACATCGCCGCGATGCTGCCCCTGGCGCTTTGGCTCTACCAGATGGCGATCCTCTATTTCTGGATCTTCGACCGGTCGCCCGGAAGGCTGCGCACGCTCGAGGTGATCGACGAGACGACCGAGCTCATTGTGCGACTCATCGGTCTTGCCAACTTGCCGGTGCTCCGCGGGTCGCGGAAGCGCATCCTCAGCCTTATGAAGAGCATCGTCGGCTAAGGACCGCGTCGCGACCTTCTCCAGTTGCGTACCTGCGTCTTTTGCTTGGGCGCTGCTGCGATCGCCATCGCGACCTCGGCGTCGTCCTCTTTGTCAATGCTCACGATCTCCCCGGAGAGGCGCTTGCGCAGCAGGATGATGCGGTCGCGCACTCGGGCGGCGTCCTCGAACTGCAGCTCCTTCGACAGCCGGCGCATCTCCTTTTCCAGGTCCCGCACGATCGCGAGCAAGTCCTCCCGCGGCACACCCGCGCCGGCCATGATCTCGATCGCGTCCGCCTGGATGTCGTTCTCGTTTATCTCCAGCGCGTAGATCGCCTTCTTCACCGTCTCGGGCGTGATCCCGTGCTCGGCGTTGTACGCGATCTGCTTCGTACGCCTGCGTTCCGTCTCGTCGAGCGCATGTCGCATCGAATCGGTTATCGAGTCGGCGTACATCACGACGTGGCCTTCGACGTTGCGCGCCGCCCGGCCGATGATCTGGATGAACGACCTGTACGCGCGGAGGTAACCCTCCTTGTCCGCGTCCAGGATGCCGATGAACGCGACCTCGGGCAGGTCGAGCCCTTCGCGCAACAGGTTGATGCCCACCACGACGTCGACCTCACCCGTTCGCAGCGCGGTCAGAACCTCGATGCGCTGCATCGCGTCCAGCTCCGAGTGCAGATAACGCACCTTCACGCCGTACTCGCGGAGGTAGTCGGCAAGGTCTTCGGCAAAGCGCTTGGTGAGCGTGGTGACCAGCGAGCGCTGCCCGACCTCGGCTCGCTTCTTGACCTCGGCGAGCAGGTTGTCGATCTGCCCTTCGGTCGGCCGCACCTCCACAGTCGGGTCGACCAGACCTGTCGGACGGACCAGCATCTCCGCCGTTCGCTGCGAGCGGCGCATCTCGTAAGGCCCCGGCGTCGCCGAAACATATATGACGTTGCCTGCGCGCTCCTCCCACTCCTCGAAGCTGAGCGGGCGGTTGTCGAACGCGCTGGGCAGGCGGAATCCGTACTCGACCAGCGCCGCCTTGCGCGAGCGGTCGCCGCCGAGCATGCCTCCGATCTGCGGCACGGCAACATGCGATTCGTCGACGAAGATCACCGTGTCGTCGGGCAGAAAGTCCATCAACGTGTAGGGCGCCTCACCAGGCTTGCGCCGCGTCAGGTGCAGCGAGTAGTTCTCGATCCCGGCGCAGGTGCCGGTCTCGCGCATCATCTCGAGGTCAAAGTTCGTCCGCTGCCGCAAGCGCTGCGCCTCGAGCAGCCGGCCATGGTCCTCGAACCATTTGCATCGCTCTTCCAGCTCCACCTCGATGTCCGCCATCGCCATGCGCAGCTTGTCGGCGGGCGTGACGTAGTGGGACGCCGGAAACACGGTGAACTCGCTCCGCGCGCCGAGGATCTCACCGGTGGTCGCGTCCAGCTCCTGGATGCGCTCCACCTCGTCGCCGAAAAACTCGACGCGATAAACCTTCTCCTCGTTGGCCGGCACGAGGTCGACCACGTCGCCGCGGACCCGGAAGCGCAGCCTGGCGAGGTCGTAGTCGTTGCGCTCGTACAGCATCTCGGTCAGCTTGCGCAGGAACACCTCGCGGCGGATCGACTGGCCTTTTTCGACGTGCAGCGACTCGCCCATGTAGTCCTCGACCGAGCCGATGCCGTAGATGCAGCTCACGCTCGCTACGACCAGCACGTCCCGCCTTGTCAAGAGTGACTGGGTCGTGGAGTGGCGCATGCGGTCGATGTCGTCGTTCCGGCTCGAGTCCTTCTCGATGTAGGTGTCGGTCCGCGCGATGTAGGCCTCGGGCTGGTAGTAGTCGTAGTAGCTGACGAAGTACTCAACCGCATTGTTCGGCAGCAGGCGCCGGAACTCGGCGCACAGCTGGGCCGCGAGTGTCTTGTTCGGGCTCAGCACGAGCACCGGGCGCTGCAGCTCCTCGACGACCCAGGACATGACGTTGGTCTTGCCGCTGCCGGTGACGCCGAGCAGGACCTGCTGATTCAGGCCGGCTTGAACGCCTTGGACGAGCTCGGCGATCGCCTGCGGCTGGTCACCGGCCGGTTTGAAGGGTGCGTCGACACGAAAGCGGGTGGGCATCTGGGTATTAATTCTAAGGCGCACAAACGTTCGGCGGTTACGGGAGCGAGAGGATAATCGCCTCCACCACCGACCCCGCCGGGATGCCCTGTTCGCCGGCCGGAACCCGGACCAGGGCGTGCGCGCCGGCCATCGACATCAGCCGGGAGGAAGACTGTGAGCCGGTCGTCTCCGCGATCAGGTCGCGGCCCTGGCGTCGCAGCGTGACACGCTGGTACTCGGTCCGCTCGGCTGTGGGCCTGGCGTCGTAGGCGAGCCGCACTGGCAGCGTCGGCCGCTGCAGCTGTGCGAAGCCCTGCATCTTTCGGAGCGCCGGCCGCACGAACACCTCGAAGGTCACCAGTGACGACACCGGAAACCCAGGCAGGCCGAACGCCACTTTGCCCCCGTCGAGCGTCGCAAACGTGAAGGGCTTCCCCGGCTTCAGCTTGACCCGCCCGACATGCACCGTGCCCAGCGTCTCGAGCAGCGGCTTCACCAGGTCGTGCGCTCCGACCGACACCCCGCCCGACGTGACGAGGGCGTCGGCCTGCCGCAGCGCGTCCACGACCAGCTTGCGCAGGGGCTCCGTCTCGTCCGGGGCGATGCCGAGTACGCGCACATCGGCGCCCGCTTCGCGCAGCGCCGCCAGCAGCGCCCAGCGATTGGAGTCATGGATCTGACCGCGCCCCGGCGTCTTCCCCACCTCGACCAGCTCGTTGCCGGTGGACATGAGGGCGACACGCGGCCGGCGATGGATCGGCAGCATCGCCCGGCCTGTCGCCGCGGCGATGCCGATCTCGGCCGCGCCCAGCAGGGTGCCGGCGTCGAGGATCTTGTCGCCGACGCGGAGGTCGTCGCCGACCTTGTGGAAGTTGCCGCCTGGGCGTAGCGAGGCCGGAACGGTGACGTGGTCGCCGGCGAGGTGAGCGTCTTCGACCATGACCACGCAGTCGGCGCCGTCGGGCACGACGCCGCCGGTCAGGATCCGGGCGGCGGTGCCCGGCGCGATTGCGCCATCGAACGGCTTGCCCGCCGCCGACTCGCCGACGACCCGCAGCGTCTTGCCCGCGTCGGCGGCGCGCACCGCATAGCCGTCGACGGCGCTCGAAGGAAATGACGGCAGCGACGCGTCGGCGATCAGGTCCTCGGCCAGCACGCGGCCCACGCACTCGGCGAGGTCGACGCGCTCCACGCCCAGCACAGGCGTGTGCTCGAGCACCAGCGCGGACGCCACACCGGCATCAATCAGCGGATACGTCGAAGCGCGCAATTGACTATTCGTATCGCAATGCGCGCGCGGGGTCCTCGCGCGCCGCCCGCAGCGCGGGCAGCAGCCCGCTGACGGTGCTGAGCAGCACCGCGATGATCACCGCCACCAGCAGCACCACGACGTCGATGCGAAAGACGTCGAAGGGCGTTGACGTCACCGCCTGCGTCAGGCGATCGACGGCGGCGTTGCCCAGGCGGCCGAGCCCGACGGCTATGAGCACCCCGACCAGTCCCCCCGCCAGTCCGATGCCCGCAGCCTCGGCGATGAACAGCAGCATCACGTCTCGGGAGCGTGCCCCGAGCGCCTTGAGCACGCCGATCTCCTTGGTGCGCTCGAGCACGGCGGTGTACATCGTGTTGGCGATGCCCAGACACGCGAGCAAGAGCGCGACCAGTGCCAGGCCGAGCAGGGCGACGCGCAACTTGCCGAGCAGGTCCTCGAAGTTGCGGAACTGGTCGCCAAATGTCTGCGCCTGGAAGCCCAGACCCTCCACCTGCTTGCGCAGCCCCTGCACGGCAAGACCCGAATCCGCGAGCAGAGTGATGGACGTGAACTCGCCGCCCTTCCAGCTGTTCGGCTGGGCGACGGCGCGCCAGTAATCTCGCATCGACGCGTAAGGCACAAACGCGCCTGGCGCGCCCGCGGGCATGTAGTTGCTAGACACGATGCCCACGACCAGGAAATTGGCCGCCACCGGCTTGGTCACCTTGTTGCGAGCGTCGAGGGTGGAGAGCCCGCCCGACGTCGCGCTGAGCTTGAGCCGCGTGCCAATCGCGCCGGGCGGCGAGCGGTAGCCCAGTGCCACCGCCTCGCTGTCAGTCAGCAGGATCTCAGAGGCCGCGTCCGAACTCGGCATGCGGCCGGCGATCAGCGTGGGAACGGCGCTGGACGAGCCCAACGGCGGAAGAGAGACCAGCGTTGCGGTGGGCAGGACGGCGGGTGCGCTGCTGCCGGCACCGAGGCTGGGTGCAAGGGCGCTGAACGTTCCCGTCATGCCGACCTGGCCCCACGCCGCGCGCACGTGCGGCAGCTGGGCGAGTGTTTTCAGCGTGGCCGAGTCGAAACCCGACGTCTGCGTGTCTGCGACTGGAAACACCGCGACCTGGTGCACCTGGCTGGTCGCGAGCGCGGGAGCGTTCAACGCCTGCTGCAGGCCGCCCGCAAGAGCAACGATCAGGCTCAGCGCGGCGATGCCGATGGCGACACCGGTGGTGGTCAGCGTCGTACGCAGCGGCCGCCGGCCGGCGCTGCCGAGACCGACTTTCAGCGTGTCGCGCCAGTGCATTCGTGCCGGCGGATCTACCGGCTCCTGGCTGCGTACCGTCGGCCTGCCGGCCTCCAGCTCGATCGCGCGTCCGTCGATCATGCGCACGACCCGCCTGGCGTGCCGCGCAACTTCCGGGTCGTGCGTGACGAGTACGACCGTCGCGCCGCGGCGATTCAGATCGCTGAGCAGGTCCAGGATTCCTTCGCCGGCGGCCGAGTCGAGGCTGCCGGTCGGCTCGTCTGCCAGGATCAGGCCGGGGCGGTTGGCGAGAGCCCGGGCCACCGCCACCTTCTGTTGCTCCCCGCCGGACAGGCGCCCGGCTCGCGTGCGGGCGCGGTCCCGAAGCCCAACCAGATCCAGCAGGTGGCGCGCCCGCTTGAGCCGCTCTTCGGTTTCGACCCCGGCCAGCGTCATGGGCAATGCCACGTTGTCCTCGACCGTCATCGAGGGGATCAGGTTGAAGGTCTGGAAGATCGTGCTCACCCGCTGCAGCCGGTAGTCCGAAAGGTCGGGGTCGGGCAGCTCGCCGAGTGGCAGGCCGGCGCCGTAGACGTGGCCCGACGTAGGTCGGTCGAGGCCGCCCATCAGCGAGAGCAGCGTCGTCTTGCCGCAGCCCGACGGACCCACGATGGCCACGAACTCGCACGGGCCGACGTCCAGGGTCACGTTCTGCAGGGCTGTCACATGCATCTCGTCCCGCCCGCCGAACTCGCGAGAGACGGCGTCGAGGCGAAGGCCGACGGCTTGGCCGAGCAGGTCGCGGAACTCGTCGAGCTCGGGTGCTTGCGGCTGTGGCTCTGGCTCGACCTCCGCGACCGGCGCTTCGATCACCTGCGGCGTTCTGTTAGAGGAGGCCGCCGCCTGAGCCTCCCTGGCTTCTCGGCGCGTGCGGCGCCGGCGGCGCTTCGAGCCGCGCGGTTCGACCGGTTCGTCTACGGCGGTGGCCAGCCCCAGCCCTCCTTGTCCGCAGTCTAAGTGCTGAGTTAACGCTCAGCCGCCGGGTTTGGCTACTTGCTCCGCCATCCAGTTCAGGTAGGTGGCTGAACCGCCGTCGATCTGGACCTGCAGGACCTCGGGCAGCTGATAGGTGTGGTGGCTTCGGACGTACTCCTGGACCGCCTCCGCCCGCGATTCGAGCGTCTTGATCAGCAGCAGCGCTTCGTGCTCGCGCTGCAGCCGCTCCTCCCAGAAATAGACGGAATGGACCGTGGGCACGACCGAGCAGCACGCCGCAAGGTGCTCGACAACCAGCGCCTCGCCGAGCCGTTCCGCATCGTCGCGCGCACCCGCGGTGACCAGGATCAGGACCGCTTTCTCCCCCATACCGAGGCTAATTCTCGGCTTTTAGGGGTGGGGCCTGAGGTGCGGCCGAGAGATTCGGCGGCCCAAGCGGCCTAGAGGCTAGGCGCCGACGAGCACCGGAGCGAGCGCATCCGTTGATGCGTAAGCGAGGAGCGCAGGAGGCAACGACGCAGATAGGCTGCATGGACGCCGAAGATCCGGCTCGGAATCTCAGGCCCCAGCCCTAGTGGGGCGGTCGAGCCACACAGTGCCTGCGAGCAAAGCGATGGCGCCAAGGATCAGACCGCCGATGACGTCCGACTCCCAGTGCACATCGAGGTACAGGCGGTCGAAGGCCATCAGCGCGATGACCACGATCGCGCCCACCCCCGCGAGCGTGCGGATGCGCGGCGATGGCGAGAGGCGCCGGATCACGAAGGCGAGCAGCCCGTACACGATCACCGTGCGCATCATGTGGCCGCTCGGAAAGCTGTTCGCGGCGCTCGATCCCGAGAGCAGCATGCTGATGCTCGGTCCGTCCGACTGGGCGAGTGAGTGCGGCGGCCTCAAGTGGTGCAGGTTGAACTTGTAGAAGATCTCGAACGCCTCGGCGGCGAGAAAGACCACGAACACAAAGGCGTCAGACCCGAACCCGCTGCGCCACACGTACACGGTGATCCCGATCATCACAACGGTCGTGACCTCCACGCTGCCGAGCTCGGCGACGAGCTGGAACGGCACATGGAGCGACGGTATCCACGCGTCATGCATAGCCTGGGCGACCTGCAGGTCGAGGCTGGTGAACGCGCCCGCGATGATGGCTGATGTGAGCGCGACGAACGCGAAGCCCAGGGCCGCGATTCCAAATAGACGCGGTGCTAACGCTGGCAACGGCGGCAGAAAACAGTGGTCCGGCCGGCGATGCGGATTGCGCTCAGCGGGCGCCCGCACGAGAAGCACGGCTCTCCCGCGCGACCGTAAACCAGAAGCTTCTCCTGCTGGCCGCCGACCTCGCCCCACGCATCGCGATATGTGTCCACAGAGCTGCCGCGGTTGGCGATCGCGAGCTGCAGCGACTCGCGCAGCGATTCGTGCAGCCGCCGTGCCGAATTCCTGCTGACGGTGCGGGCTACCCGGTCGGGTCGCAAGCGCGCGCGGTGGAGCGACTCGTCGGCGTATATGTTGCCGACGCCGGCGATGGCGGCCTGGTCGAGCAGCACCGCCTTCAGCGGAGCCCGCCGCTTGCGCAGGCGGCGGTACAGCTCGTCCGCGGCGAAGGCAGCGTCGATTGGTTCGGGGCCGAGGCGCGGCATCTTCTTCGAAGAGATCAACGCTTGCTCGGTTCCGAGCAGCAGGCGGCCGAAGCGGCGCGGGTCGCGATAACGGAGCTCGCGGCAGTCATCCAGGAAGAAAACCGCGTGCGTGTGCCTTTGCAGCGGCAGTACTGGATCGACGAGCCGCAGCTGGCCGGTCATCCCGAGGTGCACGACCAGAACAACGTCGTCGCTGAGTCCTATCTGGATGTATTTACCTCGTCGCGTGACCGACTCGATGCGCTGTCCGAACACGCCGTCGACGAACTGCTCAGGTTCGGGATGGCGGACGATGGTAGGAAACGCAAGCTCACAGCGCGTGATGGTGCGGCCGATCAGATGCGGCCGCAGGTCGGCAACGATGGTCTCGACTTCGGGGAGCTCAGGCACGGACGACCGCGAGCTTCTTCATGTCGGCCCAGTTCGGACCGACCTTCATCTCCACTTCGATTCCGGTCTCGAGCTCGTACGCGCCGGTCATGATCCGCGGCACCTTCTCGGCGAACTGGTCGACCTCCGCGTGCGGCACCTCGAAGAGCAGCTCGTCGTGGACCTGCAGCAGCATGCGGCCCTCGATCTGGTCCGCCTCGATCTCGCGATGCAGCCGCACCATCGCGATCTTGATGATGTCCGCCGCCAGCGACTGCATCGGGAAGTTGATCGCCATTCGCTCCGCCGCGCCGCGCAGCTGATAGTTCGGTGAGCGCAGGTCGGGGATCGCGCGCCGGCGACCGGTCGCGCTGACGACGAGCCCCTCCTCCCGCGCCTTACGCCGCAAATCGTCGAGGAACTCCCTCAGGCGCGAGTACGTCGACCAGTACTGGCCGAGAAACTCCCGCGCCACGTCGCCGGTGATGCCCAGCTGCTGCGACAGGCCGTATTCGCCCTGGCCGTAGATCGAGCCGAAGTTCGCCACCTTGGCGAGCCGGCGCTGATCCGCAGTCACGGCATCGAACGCGACCTTGAACACCGCGGCGGCGGTCGCGGTGTGGATGTCCCTGCCGGCCGCAAACGCGCCCAGCAGCATCGGATCGCCGCTCAGGTGCGCGGCGATGCGCAGCTCGATCTGCGAGTAGTCGGCCGACACCATGACGTGATCCGGCCGGCCTGCTTTGAACGCGCGCCGGATCCGCTGTCCGAGCTCGGTGCGGATCGGGATGTTCATCAGGTTGGGATTGGAAGACGAGAGCCGGCCGGTCGCGGTGCTGGCCTGGCCGAACGATGTGTGCACGCGTCCGCTCAGCGGGTCGACCAGCTGCGGCAGCGCGTCGACGTACGTCGACTTGAGCTTCGACAGCTGCCGGTGCTCAAGGATCAGACCGATGATCGGATGCTTCTCTCGCAGTGCCTCGAGCGTGTCGGCGTCCGTCGAGTAGCCCGTCTTCGTCCGCTTGCCGACGGGCAGGCGAAGGTCCTCGAAAAGCACTTTCGCGAGCTGTTGCGGCGCGTTGATGTTGAACTTCTGGCCCGCGACCTCCTCGACCTCGGACTCGATCGCCGACAGCTGCGCGGCGAGCTCGTCCTGCATCTGCTTCAGGTAAGGCACGTCGATGGCGACACCCTCGGACTCCATGTCCGCGAGCACCGCCGCCAGTGGCAACTCGATCTCGTGAAAGAGGTAGTCGACGCCGAGGTTGCGCATCTCGGCCTCGAGCCGCGGCCGAAGGTTCACGATCGCCTCCGCTCGGCGAGCGGCAAATTCCGCGGCTTCGTTCTCGGCCACCGCCGACGGCTTCCGCGCGGCGCGACCCGTGCCCAGCAGCTGCTCGGTGCTGACGAGCTCCATGCTGAGGAATTCGCGCGCAAGGTCTTCGAGTCGTGGATCGCGCGAACCGGCGCCGAGGAGGTACGCGGCGAGAAACGTGCTGAACGCCCAGTCGCGCCTGCCGCCACCGAGAGAGCGCAGCGCCAGCTCGGTTTCCTTGGCGTCGTGGCCGGAGATGGGACGGCCCGAGAGCGTGCTCGCGGCGGCGTCCATCGCCTGTGGCTCTGCGATGTAGAAGGTGCGACCGGCCGACGACACCCCGAGGCCCAGGACCCGGCATCCGCGGCCCGACCCTTCGGTGAAGGTGAAGACGCCTACGTCCCGGGAGCCGTCGAGCAGGCTCGCGGCCTCGGTCGGGTCCACGACAATCGTCAGGCCGGCGGCGGCCGGCGCCGGCTCGAGCGCGAGACTCGGCTGCACAGGCACCTGGTCGGGCGGTGGGAACCGGCTCAGCAGCTGCCGGAACTCGAGGTGGTCGAACACGCGCCGCGCGCGGTCGTAGTCGTAACGCGTCCAGCGAGCCCGGTCGAGGTCGAGCTCGACCGGCACGTCGCGCACGATGGTGACCATGCGCTTGCCAAGCCGGACATTGTCCGCGTTGGCGCTGAGCGCCGTCTTGAGTCGGCCTTCGGGCAGCTCCTCCAGCCGATCGAGCAGCGCATCCACCGTCACGAAGTCCTGGACGAGCTTGGCCGCGGTCTTGTCACCGACGCCCGGTACGCCGGGGATGTTGTCCGACGTGTCGCCGCGCAGCGCCTTGAAGTCGATGAGCTGCACCGGCTCGAAGCCGTAGCGCTGGCGCACCTGGTCGGGGCCGTACACGAACGTGTCGGTGATGCCGCGTCGCGGTACGAGGGCCTCGACCGACTCGGTCACGAGCTGCAGGCAGTCGAGGTCGCCTGACACGATCGTGACCGCGTGGCCGCGCTCTTCGGCGATGCGGGCGAGCGTCCCGATCACATCGTCCGCCTCAAAGCCTTCGACGCCATAGATCGGAATTGAAAACGCTTCCAGCACCTCGCGGACCATTTCCACCTGCGGGCGCAGGTCGTCGGGCATGGCGCGCCGGCCGGCCTTGTACTCCTCGTACTCCTGAGAGCGGAATGTTGGTTTGCCCAGATCGAACGCGGCGATGGCGTACTCGGGGCGCGACGCCAGCACGATGGCCAGCATCGACGTGAATCCGTAGACGGCATTGGTCACCCTGCCGTCGGAGGTGCTCATCGGAGGCAGGGCGAAAAAAGCCCGATAGATGAGGCTGTGGGCGTCGATCAGGATGAGGCGCCCACGCCGACCCTTCGCCACGTTCGAAGTTTACGGAGGGCTGAGCGTCACCCTCGGGGCGGCTGCCCCGTTCAAATTGAAGGGATGGAGAGGACCCAAGGGTAGAATGGACCCGAGGATGAAAAACCTCATCGAGGTGTCCGTGGACAGCATTCGGATTCACATGCCGACTGCCCAGCACCTGGTGATCCTCAAAGAGAAGGAAGCCGACCGGTACCTGCCAATCTGGATCGGCTCGTTCGAAGCCCAGGCCATCGCCACCAAGATCTCGGGTAACACGCTCGGCCGGCCTCTCACCCACGACCTGATGGCAACTGCGTTCGGCGACCTCGGCATAAGCGTTCGGCGCATCGTCGTCACCCGACTCGCCGACCAGGTCTTCTATGCGCGCCTGTACGTGAAGCAGGACGGCCGCGACCTCGACTTCGACGCCCGTCCCTCCGACGCCATCGCGCTGGCAGTGCGCGTGGAGTGCCCGATCTTCGTCGCCTCCGAGGTGATGGAGACGGCCGGCATCATCCCCGAAGCGGACGAAGATGGCGACAAGGACAAGACGGAAACCGTGGTCGACGAAGAGCGGCTCGCGGTATTTCGCGACTTCGTGAACAGCCTGGACCTACCCGAGCTTCCCGATGAGCCGGGTGCCAAGGACGAACCCGGCAGCTCAGCACCCGGAGGACGCCCCGGCCGGGGCTAGGCAACGCATCTGAGCGGCGAGCTCGAGCTCGCCTTGCGCGTGGTCATCGCCCTCGCCCTCGGTTTGATTCTCGGCGCCGAGCGCGAGTTCCGCGGACACCCAGCCGGCCTGCGGACGATGGCCTTGATCAGCACCGGCTCCTGCATGTTCACCGCACTCGGCTTGATTCCAGAGTTCTCCAAGATTGTCGATCCCACGCGAATCGCGGCGCAGATCGTGACCGGCGTCGGGTTTCTTGGCGCCGGCAGCATCCTGCGCCAGGGCGAGGAGGTGCGCGGCCTCACCACCGCGGCGTCGATCTGGGTGACAGCGTCGATCGGGATGGCGGTAGGGTTCGGCTATTACGGCGTCGCGTTGTTCACCACCGTCCTGGTCGCGGTGGTCCTGGTTGGGCTGAAACCGTTCGAGAATCTTGTGTTTCCGCTGCGCCGGAACCGGCGCCGCAGCGACCCGCCGCCGCACGAGCCCGCTGAATGACCGACAGCAAGGTTGCAATCGTCACCGACTCGACGGCCGACCTTCCCTCTCAGCTCATCAAAGCACGCGGCATCAACATAGTCCCGCTGACGCTGAACTTCGAAGGCCGCTTACTGCTCGACGGCGTCGACATCAGGCCCTCCGAGTTTTATCGAAAGCTGCCCAACGCCACCACTCATCCGACGACGTCGCAGCCGGCACCCGGCCGCTTCGCCGAGACCTACGCAGAATTGTTGAACGACCACTCCGAGGTCGTGTCGATCCACATCTCCGAAAAGCTGAGCGGCACATACGCGTCGGCGATACAGGGTGCGGAGATGACCGACCCGAAGCGTGTGCTGGTCATCGATTCGCAGCTCGTTTCGATGTCGCTCGGCCTGTTGTCGCTCGCCGCCGCCGACGTCGCGGCCCGAGGCGTGGACGCAAAGGCCGTCGCGGAAAAGGTGACTGCAATGCGCGACAACGTGCAGACGTACTTCTCGGTCGCGACGCTCGAGTTCTTGCGGCGAGGTGGGCGCATCGGACGCGCGAGCGCGCTGCTGGGCTCGGTCCTGCAGGTGAAGCCGGTCCTCTGCATCCGCGACGGTCTCGTCACGCCGCTCGAGCGAGTGCGCACCTTCGACCGCGCGCTCAACAGAATCGTGGAGCTGGCGCGCGAGGTGGATCGCGGAAAAGGCCTGTGCGTGATCGTCGGCCACGCGGACGCCGAGGCCGACGCCGAGCGCGTCGCGCGAGAGCTCGATCCCATCGCCGAGACGTTGATGATCCAGCCGCTCGGTCCGGTGGTCGGCGCGCACGCCGGACCCGGCGTCGTTGGGGTCGGCTGCTATCCGGCGGACATCATGCCGCTCGGGATCAAAGCCGCCGCCAGCGCACGGACCGGGATGTGACCGACTTGCTCACGCGACCCTCGACCGCGAGTGCCTGCAGGTGGGCTAGCCCTTCCTGGAGCGCGAGCCGCTTCTCGTAGAGGTTGTCGCGCGGACCCCACAGGTCCAAAGCCACCTGCCAACCGGAGCGCTCGTGGCGACCCAGCATTTCGAGGATCTGGTTCAGGCGCCGTCGGTGATGCGAGACAAGCGCATCCACGCGGCCCGCGACGTCGGTGAGGGGACGTCCGTGCGCGGGCAAGACCCGGCGCGGCTCGAGGTTTGCCATCCGGCGCAGGCCTTCGAGGTATTCGTGCAGGGGGTCCGGCGTGCTCTGCGGATGGAGGCCGATGTTGGGCGAAAGATCGGGCAGGATGTGGTCGCCGGCGAAGAGCAAGCCATCCGAGGCTTCGAACAGGCAGATATGACCGGGCGAGTGGCCTGGCGTCCACTCGATGCGCAGAGTCCGCCTCCCCATCTCGATCGTCTCCGCCCCGTCGAGCTGCACCGACGGTTCGGCTGTTTTCACGACCTGGCTGAGGGCGCGCTGCGAGTTGCTCAGCACCTCGGCCTCGTCAGCAGGCACGCCGTTTACGAGCAGGTACTTCTTCACCTCCTCGACCAGCTGCTCGAGCTCGACGTATCGCGGATGCACGAGCGGGACCTCGAGGCGGTGGATGTAGAGGTCCGCGAGCCCGGGTCCGCCGGCGAGGGTGCCGGCCGCGCCGTAATGGTCGGGATGGATGTGCGTCACGACCAGGCGCCGGAGTCGCTTCGCACCCAGCTGCGCGAGCGCGCCGCGTATCAGGTCGAGCGATTCCTGGGTGTTCATGCCGCAGTCGAGCAGGTCGGCCTCGGCGCCGTCGGGAAACAGGAACACGTTGACCAGGCCGTCTTCGAATGGAATCGGCAGGCGCAGCTCGAAGACGCCGGCTGCGACTTCGCTCAGCGCAAGGTCGACGGCCACCCCGGCATTCTCGCTGAGGCCGCTAACATGAGTAGTCGACCGTACTCGGACGTACTAGAAACGAACCCGTTGCTTGAGGGAGGAGCTCGATGTCCGAAGTCCAGATGACCCCCGACCAGATCGTGGACGCGATGCCCGAATACCTGATCCCCGAGAAGGCCGGGTCGACCAACGCCACCATTCAGTTCGACCTCAGCGGCGAAGGCGGCGGCAAGTGGTGGGTGAAGATCCACGACGGCAAGGCCGAGTCCGGCAAAGGCGAACCTGGTGATCCAGCGAACCTGACATTGATGGCCGACGTGAACGACTGGGTCAAGATCATGACGGGCAAGCTGGACGGAACCGCGGCCTTCATGCAGGGCAAGCTGAAGATCAAGGGCGACATGGGGCTTGCGATCAAGATGCAGACGCTGTTCAGGAGACCTGGCTAAGACGCCCCTTGGCGCTACGCGTGCAGGTCCATCTCCACACCTGGAGGCACCCACGCGTACAGCTCGAGCGGCAACATCTCCTTGAAGCCGAGGTTCGCGCAGACGGGCGCTGACGTGCCACGAACAGCCTGTATCACGACAGCCTCCGCCCCACCGGCGCGAGCATCGGCGAGCCGGCGTGCGACGAGCGTGGTGTAGACGCCCCGCCCGCGGAATGGGGTGAGGGTCGCGGCGCCGCCGAGCAGCACGATCGATGTGTCGGGAATGAAGACCAGGTTGCCAAACGCGACCGGGCCTGGGCTCTCCGGCACGTACGCGTGGTACACGGTCGAGTTGATTCGACCCGCCGATCCGATCACCACGTCCACGAACCATTCCGCCACGTCGACGGGCAGGTCGTAGGCCTCCGCCGTCATGGCGACGGCCGCGCGCTGCTCCTCGACGTTGGCCGCCCTGACCTCGACGTCAGGGTTGGCCCGGATCGGTGACTCCAGGTTCGTCAGGACCATGCCGGCCAGCTCGTCGGCCTTTACCAGGCCGGCCGCCGTGAGTCGTTGGGGAAGGTCGGCAGGTCGAGATTCGGGACTAGTGACCCACCCGAAGGATTTTCCCGATGCGGCAAACCTGTCCCGGATCGCGGCGATGGTGGCGTCCGCGCCTGCCTCGGTCAGGTCGGCGCACCCAATCAGGTTCGCGATCGGATGTGAGACAGAACTTTCACGACCGATGACTCCGCGTACCCCGATCTCCGAGACGAGGCCCGGCACCTCGGGATACACGAAAAGGCTCCGCTCGATAGCCTGGATCAGCGCGTCGGTGCGCATTCCTAGAAGCTGAATTTCCAGGTGTCCAGTCTGGGAGACATCTCAGCTTCCAGGTCGAGCAGCCCGGAATGCAGGTCCAGGATGACCACGTGGTGGGGCGTCAGCGCGACCCGGCGGCCGTCCGGCAAGCGGACAGCCTGCGCAGAGTTGCCCCATGAGATCGTTTGCATGTCCTGGCCCGGCTTCAGGTTGGCCGCGATCCAGCTCGCCAGATCGGAGGAGTCTCCCCGCTGGTAGGTCGAGATGATCATGAACGCGAACAGGCCTGAGCAGCCGGTCTGCGGGCTGGACGAGCTCGGACAGGCTGTGGGCGTGGTGGGCACGTTCGTGATGTCGAACGTCAGGTCGAACCCGGGCGGGCTCTGGCTGGCCTGGGAACGCTCTGTGTACTTCCAGGTACCGGGGTAACAGAAGCCCCAACCCGCCTGCGGGTCCTCGAGTCCATGGTCCCCCTGCGAGCACTTGAGATCACCGCCTATCTGAGGTACGCTCGGCACCGGATGCGGGGAGGTCGGCTGGCAGCCGGCCAACGTGATCGCCACGGCTAGCGCGGCGAGCATCTTCGGGGGGATGGTCGGCCGGTTTGGCATTCGGCCAGTAATTGTGCGGGAGCGGGTACGCATGCCGGTGCACGCGTTCTGACTCCGAGAATCCAACCGACGCCCGGGGCGGTAATGAGTTGGTAGGGAGTTCAAAGAGAATGGCTGCTCAGAAGAAGTCCGGAAGCGCTCCAGAGGAGAGGCTGGAAGCTGACAGGAAACGGCTTGAGCTCCTGGCCGCGCAGTGCGGCGAGGAGGCCGGCCTCCATCGACCGCTGAACGACGTCACCGGCGGCGTCATCACCGGGATTCCCGAGGACACCGACCTGGCCCAGGCGCTGTCCGACCGGGAGACGACGGACATCCTGGTCCACCTGCTCGACGAGAACCGGGAGCAGGTTGAGCGTGCGCTGGAGCGCCTGCGGGAAGGTTCGTACGGCATCTGCGAAGGCTGCGGCCGCAAGATCCCGGAGGCGCGGCTGAAGTACCAGCCGGCGGCCACGCGCTGCGTCGAGTGCCAGTCCCACTGGGATCGACTTAACGGAAGAACGGCCTAGCTCTTGTAGCGATTGACCTTCCCCGGTTGCCGGGAGGTCGGCGGCGAAGCTGCCGGGTGGGGGCGCCGGCACCCGAATAACCTATCGGCGTGCGCGCTCCCTTCCCTTGGAAATGGGTCGGGCTTTTCGCACTCCTGAAGCTCGCCGCCACCCTACCTTTCGCCAACCGTTACGGCTGGCACGGCGACGAGCTCTACTTCGTAGCCGCCTCGCGTCACCTCGACTTCGGCTACGTGGACTTCCCACCCATCGTGCCGCTGATCGCGGGCGCCGATCAGGCGGTAGCACCAGGTTCGCTGGTGGCACTGCGCCTGGCGGCAGCGCTGGGTGGCGTTGCGGTCCTCGTCCTCACCGCGTTGATCGCTCGCGAGCTCGGCGCCACCACGCGTGCTCAAGCATGGGCCGCTCTCGCCCTGCTCCTCTCCCCTGTCTTCCTCGGCGCCAACGGCCTGTTTCACACCGCCACGTTCGACCAGCTGCTCTGGGCGGCAGCGCTGCTCGTGTTCATCCGGTTCCTGCGCACGGGACAGCAGAAGCTGTGGCTGCTGGTCGGGCTCATCATCGGCGTCGGCTTTGAAACCAAGCTCACGATCGCCGCCCTGCCTGTGGCGCTGTTCCTCGGCATCCTCGTCTCCAGTCGCCGCTCGATGCTCGTGTCGCCCTGGCCGTGGCTGGGCGCTGCGATCGCGCTGCTTGTCTTCCTCCCCAATATTTGGTGGCAGGCGACGCACGACTGGATCAGCGTCCAGTACGTCGTCTCCCACCGCGGCCACACCGACGGACCGTTTGCCTACTGGTGGCAGCAGTTCCTGGTCTTCTTCAACCCGCTGTTCGTGGTGCCCGCGGTCGCTGGCCTGGTCGTGCTGCGCAAAGACGAGCGCTTCAACGCGGTGGTCTACGGGGTGATCGCGGTCGAGCTCGTCTTCTTCGCGCTCGGCGGTAAGTCCTACTACGCCGCGCCGATCTACCCGGTCGCCTACGCGGCGGGCGCGATATGGCTCGACGCGAAGCTGAGATCGAGGGTGTGGACCGGCGTGTTCGCCACGGCGTCGATTCTGGTCGTCCTCGTGCTGGCGCCCGCACTCCTGCCGTTGGCGCCCGTACCGAGCGGTGTCTTCGACGACGAGGTCGGCTGGCCTGAGCTGGCGCAGCAGACGGCTCAGGTTTATGACAGCCTGCCCTCAGATCAGCAGGCCAGCACGATGGTGCTGGCGCACTACTACCACGAGGCGGCGGCGATCGACTTCTTTGGACCCGCGTCGGGTTTGCCCCACGCGGTCAGCCCGCACCTGAGCTACTGGTACTGGGCGCCGCCGCGCATGAATCCAACGACCGTCGTCATGATCAATTTCACCGTCGACGAAGGCGACAGGCTGTTCACAGATTGCCGCCAGGTGGCAACGATCACCAACTCGGAGGGGATCCACAACAACGAGTACGGCGCGCCAATCATCGTCTGCTCCAATCCGCGCAAGCCCCTCTGGTCGGTGTGGCGCGCGCTTCAGACCCTCGACTGATCACGCCGTCCGGTCAGCCACGCGCCTCCGCCCAGGACAAATCCGGCGATCACCATCGCCACACCGATCCAGAACCACTTCATGTCGCCGGTCATGAAGCTGCCTTTGATGTAGCCGAGTCCCTGACCGACCCAGACCAGACCGACCAGCACCACCAGCACGCCGAGCACGACGAGGCCCGACCTCATACGCCTCCGTAAACGACCGACTTCTCCTCGGTGTACTGGAGGAAGGCTTCGACCCCATGCTCTTTGCCGAAGCCGGACTGCTTGGTGCCGCCGAAGGGCAGCTCATCGTGCGCGATCTGCAGCGCGTTGACCCACGTGTAGCCGGCCTCGATCTCCTGCACCGCGCGGTGCGCGGCCGCCATGTTGGTGGTCCAGATCGACGACCCGAGTCCGAACTGCGAATCGTTGGCCAGACGCAGGCCCTCGTCGAGGTCCTTGATCCGCCGCACGGGGAGCGCGGGTCCGAAGACCTCTTCCGTCCACATCCTGGCGCCGTCGGGCACGTTCTCCACGATCGTGGGCTCGATGAACCAGCCTTTCTCGTACTCCGAA
Source organism: Candidatus Dormiibacterota bacterium (assembly GCA_035280285.1). Classification (GTDB taxonomy): domain Bacteria; phylum Chloroflexota; class Dormibacteria; order Dormibacterales; family Dormibacteraceae; genus 40CM-4-65-16. The sequence continues at coordinate 20,089 of DATEGC010000098.1, forward strand.
CCCTTCGGCCTGCCGCCGCCGAAGGCGACCTTCGCCCCGCGGTCGATGGCGTCCTTGATCTGGGCTTCGACCTCCGCGCGCTGGGTCTCTGTGTGCATCGGACCCATCCGGCTTTCCTTGTCGAGCCCGTTCCCGGGCTTTAGCTTGGAGGCGCGCGCGACGAGCTTTTCGAGCAGCGCGTCATAGGCGCCTTCCTGCACATACAGCCGCTTCACCGCCAGACACGCCTGACCGCAGTTGAAGAACCGGCCAACTGAGATCGCGCGCGCCGCACCCTCTAGGTCCGCGTCGTCGAGGACGATGCATGGATCGCTGCCGCCGAGCTCGAGGGTGACCTTCTTGAGTCCCTCCGCGGCGCGGGCCATCACCTTCTTGCCCGTCGGGGTCGAGCCGGTGAGGGCAACCTTGCGTATCAACGGATGCGACACGATGGCCTCACCGGTGGCCTGCCCGAGCACGACATTGACGACGCCCTCCGGCAAGCCGCCTTCGATCAGGGCTTCGATGCAGGCCAGCGTCGACAGCGGCGTCGTGCTTGCGGGCTTCAAGACGATGGTGTTCCCTGCCGCAATTGCCGGCGCGACCTTGTTGGCCGCGAGCGTCAGGGGGAAGTTCCACGGCACGATGGCGCCGCATACACCGATCGGCTTGCGAACCACCAGCCCGTAGGTGGTGAGGTCCGGCAGCCGCACGTACTGGCCGTGGATCTTGTCCGCGAGGTCGGCAAACCACGCGATGTTCTCGCCGAAGCGCTGCGCCTCGATGCGGGATTCGAGCAGCGTCTTGCCCTGCTCCCTGGTCAGGATCGGGGCGATCTGCTCGACCTTCGTGAGCATGTGCTGCGCGGCCGTGTGCAGGATTTCGGCTCGCTTGTTCGCCGGCAGACGCGACCACGTCGTAAAGGCCTTGGCCGCCGCCTGCGCAGCCCGATCTACGTCCGCGGCTCCACCAGCCGGAACTTCATCGACAACTTCGCTGGTGGCCGGGTTGCGAACCTCATAGGTCTTGCCGGACGCGGCCTTGGTCCGGTCGCCTTCGATGATCATCGTCGCCATTCGACACCCCCGTCGGTTGATTGTTTTCTTACTTCGATAAGGTTATCGGGTTCGATATGCCGGTCAGGTTGGAGAAGCAAGGCGGCGTCGGCGTGCTCGTTCTCGACCGCCCGCCCGCCAACAGCTATGACTATGCGTTCTTGCGTGATTTCGCACGCACCGTAGATGACGTACGTGCAGACGAGGATATCCATGCGGTCGTGATCACGAGCGCGTCGGAGAGATTCTTCTCGGCCGGCGCGGACGTCAGCGCATTTGCCTCGGGGACCACCCGCTCGCGCGTGATGACGGCACTGCTCGCCCATGAGTCCTTTCGCAAGATGGAGAACACGCCGATCGTGTTCATCGCCGCGATCGCGGGCCACTGCCTCGGCGGCGGCTTCGAGCTCGCCCTGGCGTGCGACCTCCGGTTCGCCGCCGAAGGCACGTACCAGATCGGCCTGCCTGAAACTAACCTCGGCCTCTTTCCCGGCTCGGGCGGCACGCAGAGACTGCCGCGGCTTGTTGGCCTGTCGCGGGGGATGGACATGATTCTCAACGCGACGACCATGAGTCCGGCGCAGGCCAAGGAGGCGGGCCTGGTCGACCGACTCTTCCCCGACGCGGCGGCGTGCCGCGAGGGAGCAGTCGATTATGCGGCCAAGATCGCCGCCGGCCCCAGCGTCGCGCTCGGACACGCGAAGCTGGCGATCACCCAGGGCTACGGCGCTCCGCTGGACCTCGGCCTCGCGCTCGAGCGCGAGGCGATCAGCCGCGTGTTCACCTCGCAGGATGCGAACGAGGGCATCAAGGCTTTTGGCGAGAAGAGGAAGGCCGAGTTCAAGGGCGAGTAGTTGCATCTCAAACCGCTCTACACCGTCCGGTTTCGATACCCCAGCGATTGGTTCGTGGAGCTGACGGGTCCAGCGGGCAAGGAAGAACAGCACTTCTTCCTTGCAGAAGGCGCCGCCACGGGTCGCGTGGCCGGCCGCTTTCGGGGCGCCAACCATCCGCGACGCCGCACCGATCTGACTTACATGCCGGACTTTCAAGGCGTGATCGAGACGGATGACGGCGCCGTGGTCATGTTCGACTACCAGGGATACGGCCGCGCGTATCCGCCTGGTCGCCGGCAGATCGTGACGGCTGCGTGGCACTTGAGCTCGGACGAGAGGTACAGCTGGCTGAACGACGCGATCTGCGTGGGATGCGGTGAGGTACGGCGGCTCTCGGACACCGACACCGAGCTGGTGATCGACTTCAGCGAGCTGGTCTGGGAAGCACCTGCCGGCTGACCGTGATAGGCTGCGCGGCGCAGAAATCTATTCAGGAGGTGGCGTTCGAATGGCAGAAGTTGTCGTGAGCCTGTCCCAGCCGTCGGCCGCCTCCGGAGCTTCTCTCTAAGAGCCCTCCGGTCCGGGCGGACCGATACGCCCACTCGTCTTCAACCGGAGGTTTTGCGTTGCCCACCTACGGTGCTGTCACCGCGCGAGTCATCGCCGACTACGGCGCGGACTATCTCGTCGAAGACGGCACGCCTGCGCGGCGGGCCGTCGCCCGGCGCTGCGACCCCGCCGTCGGCGATTGGGTCGTTGTCGACGGCAACTTCATAACCGAGGTCCTTCCGCGCCGTACGGTCTTTTCACGGCGTGCGGCGGGCACGGAGACGACGCAGCAGGTGCTGGCCGCCAATGTCGATGTCGCCTTCGTGGTCGTGGCCGCGACTGACGTCAATGTGCGCCGCCTCGAACGCTACCTCACCATCGCCTGGCAGAGCGGCGCGGTTCCCGTGGTGGTGTTGACCAAGGCGGATCTCACCGAGTCGGTCGAGGTGCCGCGTCTCGCCGCGCCAGTGATCGTCACCAGCAGCGTGACCGGGGAAGGCGTCGAGGCCGTGCAGCGGGAGCTCGAGCCGTCGAAGACCGGCGTCCTGCTGGGACCGTCTGGCGTCGGCAAGTCATCGCTGGTCAACACCATCGTCGGCGAGGACGTCATGCGCACCAGAGACATCCATCGCTCAGGCGAAGGCCGGCACATGACCAGCCACCGCCAGCTGATCCACCTGCCCGGCGGAGGAATGATCATCGACACGCCCGGGCTGCGCGAAGCGCAGCTCTGGGAGGGCGAAGACGCGCTGGGCGGAGTCTTCGAGGACATCGAAGAGCTGGCTCTGCGGTGCCGGTTTAACGACTGCTCGCATGTGACCGAGCCCGGCTGCGCCATCAAAGCCGCGCTCGCCGACGGCAGCTTGGACCGCGGACGCTTGGACAGCTACCGCAAGCTGCTGCGTGAGCTGCGCGCCGTGGCGGCGAAATCTGACGCGCGCATCCGAATCGAGGATCGAAGGAAGTGGAGACAGCTCGCCATGGCAGCACGAAGGGCCCGGCTGTGAGACCGAGCCCTTCGCAAGGGGAGGCAGTGAGTCTCTTACTTCTTGCGGTGGTGGATTCCGTTCCAGAACGGGATATCGCCCTTTGAGATCCGGTCGAGGACCCTGTCGGCCTGCGCCTGGGTGATCACCTTCTTGTCGACGAGCGCCTCGAGGCGGGGCTTCAGGTTGGCGAGCAAGCGGGTCTCGAACTGCTCCTTGGTCATGCCCCTGTCCTTTGCGAGGTCGGAGACTTTCTGGCCTTCCTTCAGGTCCTTCACCAGAGTCTCGGGCTTGATGCCCAGCACGTCGGCTTCGGCCTCGATGACGGCGCGGCGGATGGCCCGGCGGTCGCCGTGCCTGTCTGTCGAGGGCTTGGTCGGCTGCGATGTGCCCGCGGCGGTTGGCTTCGGTGCCGGCGACGGGCTCGCGGCCAGGGCGCCGACCGCGCCCACGCTCAGCAGCGCGGCGACGCCTGCCGCGCCAATTGTCTTGACGGCGACTGCTGCAAACGGATTCATCTCGTTCTCACCTCAAAGAGATCTGGGTGAGGTCAGATTCGATCTGCGGTGTCATGCGCCGGTTGCGTTGGGGTCATTGTTGTGTAACTGGCGGCCGGTCCAGAAACCGCCGGGGTCGAAGCGTCTGATTGCCGCCAGCTCCGCCGCAGTCGGCGCTGACGTTTCGCTTACATCATCAGGGACCCGCAAAGGCCATCCCGTCTCAGCAAGAAGTTCGTCAACGGTATGGCCCGGATGCACCGACGCGAGATACGATTCGCCGCCGCCCTCTGGAAAGCGCAGCACCCCGAGTGTGGTGATGATCGCGACCGGGCCGGCACCGAGGAGTCCGTTGGTCTTGCGCCATCCCCGCGTCCCGTCACCGTGTCCCGGCGATGTGATGAACGAGACCCGATCTACGAGCCGCCGGCGTTCGTGAGTCATCAATGTGACCCACCGCCGGCTGAGGATCGCGATGTCCGCGCCTCCCCCGCTCCCCGGTAGCTTCACCATCGGGCTGCGCGGCTCACCTACATAAGAGGTGTTGAGGTTGCCGAACCGATCGACCTCCGCTCCTCCGATGAATCCGAGATCGACACTTCCTTGCGCCATCAACGCCATCGCGTTCGACATGCGCGTCGCCCAGAGCGCACCCGCGACATTGGGCGGGTCGCCCATCGTGCCGAGAAATGCAGAGGCGGGTTGGTCCCGCATCAGTCCGACCTCGAACAGGCCGCGGGCGTTTGGCGCGTGGGCGTTGCGCGCGACCGCGTAGGCAAGCATCGGCTGCCGCATGCCGACGAAGACGAGGTCGCCGTCGCGGATCTCGCGCGACGCGACCGCCACCATCAACTCCTGTGGTGTGTATGCCTTACTCGTCACCGAAATCCACCGGAACTGAGGGCCGGTGGCGTGTGATGCGCAGCCTATCGATGTCGATGCGCTGCATGTAGTGCGGCCGGTCCTGGATGCCGCCCACCCATTGCTCTAACCACGCGGTGAAACCTTCCACCGAACGCGAGCGCTCGGCGTACTCGCCGTAGAAGGCGTGGTCGCGCTTGAAATAGCCCTGGACTGGAGACGGATGCGCACCGCCAGGCTCGTGCACCACCGCGACTACTTTCGTCTCCGGGAACAGGATTCGGTTGGGGTCGCTCAGCGTCACTTCGGCCTCGACCACCTCCTCGCACGTGATAACGACGCGATCGGCTGCGAGCCCTGCTTCCTCGGTGATGCCAAGCGGGCCCCAGGCGTGGGCGCGTCCATGCTCGTCCGCCCGCTGGACGTGCACCACCGCGACGTCCGGCCGCACCGCGTCCACGTGTACCAGCCCGTCTCGGACCGAGAGCCCGGGGCTGTTGGCGAGGATGTCGCTCCCGAGCAGAGTTCGAGTGGGCAGAGACGGCACGTTCCACGCGGCGGCCCACAACGCGAGCGAGATGGAGAAGTTGGAGTGGTCGTGCACCTCCACGGCGCGAGGGATCTGCTGCTCGCACGCGCGCCGGTAGCAGTGGCCAAGCCCCTCGGAGACATTGCCCACCCACGCCGCCGTCACGCGCCGCACGCAGCCGGCGCCGATCAGCTGGTCGAACAGCGAGTCGGAGATCGGGCCCACCAGCTCCAGCTCGCGGCGACCCTGGCGGATCATCTCGTGTCCCGCCGCGAACGGGATCAACGGCTCGAGCGCGACGCCCATCGCGACCGTCGAACCGTCGGGAACGAATCGCTCGATGGCCCGCGCCATCGACATGAGCTTGCCTACTGCGCGATCGACTCCATGAACGAACGATAGTTGCGCTCCAGCTCCGTCATTGAATCGCCGCCGAACTTCTCGAGGAAGGCCTCCGCCAGCGTGAGCGCCACCACCGACTCTCCGATGACGCCGGCGGCGGGCACCACGCACACGTCACTGCGCTCGTAGTGCGCCTCGGTCTTCTCCTTCGTCTTCAGGTCGATCGACTGCATCGGCTTCTTCATCGTCGAGATCGGCTTGATCGCCACGCGCAGGTCGATCGGCTCGCCGTTGGTCACTCCTCCGGTGATGCCGCCCGCGCGGTTGGTCAAATGCCGGAAGCGCCCTTCCTGGTAGTCGATCTGGTCATGGAACTCGGACCCGCGGCGCGACGCCCCCTCGAATCCGGCGCCGAACTCCACGCCTTTGATGGCGTTGATCGACATCACCGCCTGCGCCAACCTGCCGTCGAGCTTGCGGTCCCAGTGCACGTAGCTGCCCAGCCCGGGCGGGACGCCCCGGGCGATGATCCGAAAGGTCCCCCCGAGCGTGTCGCCTTGCTCCGCGACCTCGTCGATCGCGGCGACCATGCGCCGCGAGGCTTCCGGGTCTGGACAGCGCACGGGTGACGCCTCGATGTCGTCGGCATCGACGATGTCGGTGTCCACTCCCTCGAAACCGATGTCGATGATGCCGATCGACTGCGTGAAGCTCAGCACCTCCACCCCGAAATGGCCGAGCAGCTTGCGGGCGACGCCGCCGGCCGCCACACGGGTCGCCGTTTCCCGCGCCGACGAGCGCTCGAGCACGTTGCGAATGTCTGTGTGTCCGTACTTCAAGGCGCCGGCCAGGTCGGCGTGCCCGGGGCGCAGCCGCGTCACCGGTTTTGGCTCGAAGCCCTCCCTGGCCGCGGTCATCTGGGCCGTCCAGTTGACGTGGTCCTTGTTCTCCAGGACCAGGGTCACAGGGCTGCCGATGGTGAAACCGCCGCGCACGCCGCTGACGATCCGTGCGACGTCGGTCTCGATCTTCTGCCGCCCGCCGCGGCCGTGGCCGCCCTGCCGGCGCGCAAGGTCGCGCCGGAGTTCGTCCTCGGAGATCTCGAGGCCGGCAGGCAGGCCCTCGATCACGACCGTCAGCTGAGGGCCGTGCGATTCGCCAGACGTCAGCCACCGCAGGGGCATTGAGGCGATGATAGGGCCAGTGCCGAGAGCCCTTGAGGTCGCCCTCATTGACGTCGGAGGCACCCTGTGGCCCAACTCGTGGCCGATCCGGCAGACCGACGGCGAAGGCCGCCGGCAGCGGATCAGAGTGGCCATGGCCGGCAGCGATCCACGGGTCGTCGACGCGTTGATCGACGACCTGTTGCGAAGCAGCCGGCCCGGCGACGAAGCCCGAAGCGTCACGACCGAGTCCGTGATGATGATCGGGGCTGAGGAGCTGATCACGAGCTGCCTCGCCCGGCACGGGCTCCCTGCGGACCCCCAGACCATCTCCCGCATCCGGCGTGCCATGGCCATCCCGGTCCACGACCGCTTCCAGCCGCTGCCCGGCGCGCTCGAACTGCTGCAGGCGATTCACACCCTCGGCCTGCGGTCGGTGATAGCCAGCAACACCTACTGGCGCGACGCGGACAGCTACTGGGACGACTTTCGCAAGCTCGGCATGGCCGGCTACATCGACGGCATCATCACCTCGGTCGACGCGGGCCACCTGAAGCCTCATCCCGCCGTGTTCGAGTTGGCGATGCGCTGGGCCGCGGTGCCGGCGAACCACTGTGTCGTGATCGGCAACCGCGAGGAGAACGACATCGTGCCCGCCCTCGCACTTGGCATGTGGACGATCCTGGTCCATCCTGACGACCCTGCGCCGGCGAACAGCCGCGCGCACGCCGTCGCGCCCGACCTGCGGGCGTGCGCCGCAGCACTGAGGAATATGCTCGACTCGGGATGAAGAACGAAGTGCTGCGCGAGGTCGAGCGCATCGTGCTCAACCTCGCCGTCAATGGCGAGCAGAGACAGGTGCTCGTCCCCGTGCACAAGACCCTGCTGGAAGTCCTGCGCGAGGACATGCAGCTGACCGGCACCAAGCATGGCTGCGAGCTCGGCGAGTGCGGGACGTGCACCGTGCTCGTGGACGGCAAACCCGCACTCAGCTGCTTGCTCCTCCCCATTCAGCTCGAGGGCCGTGCCATCACGACAGTTGAGGGAATGGCACAGGGATCGGAGCTGCATCCGCTGCAGGTGGCCTTCGGCGAGCTGGGCGCGGCGCAGTGCGGCTATTGCACGCCGGGCATCTTGCTCTCGGCGAGGTCGCTGCTCGACACGAACCCCCGACCGACACGCGACGAGATCCGGGAGGCGCTGGCCGGCAACCTGTGCCGCTGCACCGGCTACACGAAAATCCTGCAGGCCGTCGAGCTGGCCGCGGCACGCATGTCATGAAGGTCGTCGGCCGGCCGCTTCCGAAAGTCGACGCCGCCACCAAGGTCACGGGCCGCGCCCTTTATGCAGACGACATCGCCCTGCCGCGCACCCTGCACTGCAGGATCCTGCGCAGTCCACATCCACACGCGCGAATCGCCTCAATCGACACCTCCGCGGCACGCCGCATGCCGGGCGTGCTGGCCGTGATCACCGGCGCGGACCTGCCGGTCAAGTTCGGCATCCTGCCCGTGACCCAGGACGAGCGCGCGCTCGAGCATGAGAAGGTGCGCTACGTCGGCGACCCCATCGCCGCCGTCGCGGCGACCGAAGAGGAGATTGCGGCCGCCGCCTGTGACGCCATCTCCGTCGAGTACGAGGTGCTCGAACCGGTGATGTCAATCGACGCCGCGCTCGATCCGCCGAAAGACGAACGCATACAGGATTACGGTGGGCCGAACAACATCCACAAACTCGTCGCGCTGGAGTTCGGCGACGTCGACGCTGGTTTCGCCCGCGCCGATTACGTGCGCGAGGACGTCTTCTTCTTCCAGGGCAACACGCACCTGCCGATGGAGCAACACAGCGCGATAGCCACCTATGTCGACGGCAAGGTCACGCTGTGGTCATCGACGCAGGTCGTGCACTACGTGCACCGCGCCCTGGCCAAGGTGCTCGAGCTGCCGATGAATCGCATCCGCGTGATCGGGGCGGCGCACGGCGGGGGCTTCGGCGGCAAGACCGACCCGTTCGCGCACGAGATCATCGTCTGCAAGCTCGCGATGCTTACAGGCCGTCCGGTCAAGTGCACGCTGACACGCGAAGAGGTTTTCTACGCGCACCGCGGGCGGCACCCGGTGCTGATGTGGGTCCGCACGGGAGTGACACGGGACGGCCGGATCACGGCCATGCATTTCCGCAGCGCGCTGGACGGCGGCGCGTACGGCTCGTACGGGGTCGCGTCCACTTTCTATACAGGCGCGTTGCAGACCGTCACGTACGACATCCCCGCGTATCGCTTCGAGGGCTGCCGGGTGTTCACGAACAAGCCGCCGTGCGGCCCCAAGCGCGGCCACGGCACGCCGCAGCCGCGGTTCGCGCTGGAGCTGCACCTGGAGAAGATCGCGGATGACCTCGGCCTCGATGGGGTGGCGCTCAAGCGCCGCAACTTCGTCAAACCGAATACATGGACGGTGAACTGGCTGCGCGTCACCTCTTGCGGCCTCGAGGAGTGCACTGAGCATGTGATCAAAGCCTCCGGCTTCCACGATCGCCGGCGGCGCCCCGGACATGGCATGGGCTTTGCCATTTCCAGCTACCTGTCCGGCGCCGGCACGGCGATCTACTGGAACGACATGCCGCACTCAGAGGTCCAGATCAAGGTCGACCGCGGCGGCGTGACCGTCTACTGCGGCGCCATGGACATCGGCCAGGGTTCGGACTCGGTGCTGGCGGCAATCGTGGCCGAGGAGCTAGGCCTGCAACCGGCGGACATCCGGCTCGTCACGGCGGACACCGACACGACGCCCATTGACCTCGGCTCCTATTCGTCGCGCGTGACGTTCATGGCCGGCAACGCCGCGCTCGAGGCGGCGCGAAAGATGCGCTCGATGCTGGTCGAAGCAGTGGAGGCAGGCGGCCGCAAATTCGATGACGTCACGTTTGAGGAGGCGAGCGTTCTCGCCGAGGCGCGCTTCGGCACGCTGACCAGCGCCGGCAGCTACACGCCGCCGAAGATCGCCGGTCCCTACAAGGGATCTGGGGTCGGACCGAGCCCGGCCTACAGCTATTCGGCATGCGTGATCGACCTCGACGCCGACGCGCGCACCGGCCTCGTTCACATCAACAAGGTCTGGATCGCGCACGATGTCGGCCGAGCCATCAACCCGCTCCTGGTGGAAGGGCAGGTCGAGGGCAGCGTCTACATGGGCCTGGGAGAAGCGCTTATGGAGGAGCAGACGTTTCGCAAAGGCCTGCACAAATGGCCGTCGATGCTCGAGTACAAGTCCCCCACCTTCCTCGACGTGCCCGAGATCGAGACGTTCATCGTCGAGACCGTGGACCCCGAGGGTCCGTACGGCGCCAAGGAGGCAGGCCAGGGCCCGCTCCTGCCGGTCCCGCCCGCGCTGTGCGCTGCGGTGCACGACGCGCTCGGCGTGTGGATCGACGAGGTCCCGGTCACGCCCGAGAAAGTTCTCGAGGCCCTGCGCCGCAAAGGTAAAGGCGAGCTGCCGCGCTACGGACCGCTGCGCTTCCCATTAATTCCGTATCCACCAACGATCAAGGTCGATGCTCCGCCTTCCACGATTTAAGTACCTGCGGCCGAAGACCGCGCGTGAGGCGGCGCGCATGGCGGCCGAGCTCGGGCCGCGGGCGATGTTCGTCGCCGGTGGCACGGATCTTTTTCCGAAGCTCAAGCGCAGGCAGTTCGAGGTCGACACCCTGATCGGGCTGGATTTCCTGCCGGCCTCGACACACAGTGGTGCCGATGAGTGCGTGATCGGCGCCCGCATGACCCTCGCCGACGCCACGCACGACCCGCTTCTCAACCGACGCTTCACCGGCTACGCCGAAGCGGCAGGACTCGTCTCCTCGCCTCCGCTGCGCAACGTCGGCACGATCGGCGGAAATCTCTGTGTCGACACCCGGTGCAACTACTACGACATGACGTACGAGTGGCGGAAGGCCGCGGGCTTCTGCTTGAAGAAGGACGGCGACATCTGCCTGGTTGCGCCGAGCAGCCCACGCTGCTGGGCGGTCTCGTCGTCCGACACCGCGCCGATGGCGGTCGCTCTCGAAGGAGTGGTAATCGTTGCCGGGCCGGACGCGGATCGCGAGCTTCCCGTGTCGGCCCTGTACCGCGACGACGGGATCGACTACCTGGCCAAGCAACCGGCGGAGGTAGTGACCGAGCTCCGCCTGCGCTCGGCGGCGGACACCCGCAGCGCGTACGTGAAGCTGCGCCGGCGCGGATCGATCGACTTCCCCATCGCCGGCGCCGCCGTGGCTGTCAAGCTCGACGGCCCGACGGTGGTGAACTGCCGGATCGTGCTCTCGGCGGTCGCCTCCTACCCGCTGGAGGCGAAAGCGGCTGAGGAATTCCTTAAGGGCAAGCGGCTGGAGCCCGAGACGATCCAGGAGGCGGCCGAGATCGCATCGAAACCGGCAAAACCGCTCGACAATGCCGATCTCAGCCACTTCTGGCGCAAGCGCATGGTCCGGGTGGTAGTCGAGCGGGCGATTGGGCAGGTAACGACCAGAAACGGGGGTTCGAGGGTTACGCTTTTAGGTCGAACAGCGTCTTGATTCATCATCCATACATCCAGAATGGCCAGGGAATGGTTGAGTACGCGCTCATCCTCGCCCTGGTGGCGCTGATTGTGCTGATTGCACTGATCGCGACCGGCGGTCAGCTGATCAACGTCTACTCCAACATCGCCGCCACGATGTGCAACTACCACGTCGGATGCTGACCGGCATTCGTTCCGGCCAGCTGGGCCAGGGGATGGTCGAGTACGCCCTGATCCTCGCCCTCGTCGCCTTGATCGTGATCATCGCCCTGATTGCGACCGGCGGTCAGCTGATCAACGTCTACTCGAACATCTCACGCACGATGTGCTTCTACCACGTGGGGTGTTGATCTAGCAGGTCAGTCCGGCATCGCCGTTGCCGCCGCCTGCGCGGCCCGTTCGGCCAGCTCCCTGATCTTCCCCATGTCCTGCCGGGCGAGCGCGTCCGCCGGGAAGAGCGAGCCGCTCAGGCCGACCGCCTTCACCCCCAGGCGAAGGTAGGCGCCGATGTCCTCGATCGGCACGCCTCCCGAGACCCAGAACGGGACGCCGCCCAGTGGGCCGTTGAGCGCCTCGATGTAGCGAGGGCCGCCTACCGGCGTGACCGGGAAGATCTTGACCAACGCGGCGCCGGAAAGCCGCGCCTGGTAGATCTCGGTCGGGGTCAGGACGCCGAGCACGCACAGGATGTCCGCCTTGCGGCATGCGTCGGCGACTTCCGGCAGCAGCACAGGGGTAACGACGAATGAAGCCCCTGCGTCCTTGGCTTCCATCACGGCGCCGGGGTCCCACACAGTCCCCACCCCGACCGGGTAGCGGCCGCCCGTGCTCGCGATCAGGCCTTTGATCAGCTCGAAGCACGACGGCACGGTCTTCGTGATCTCGATCGAGCGCACACCGCCTTCCATGGCCGCAAGGCAGGCCTGGAAGCCTGCGGCAGCATTCTCGGTGCGCAGGACGCCGCAAAGGCGGTTGGGGAAGACTTCGGCGATCGACCGCACGCCAAACGAGATTATCCGCCAGACCCCAGTTGGCTCACGGGCCTCTCTACACTGGTACATACGTATGACCGAGGCCACCGCGGCTGAGAGCACCCGAGACCAGATCATCCACGCGGCGGCAGAGTCCCTCCTCGAAAACGGTTACTCCGGCACAAGCGTCCGCTCGATTGCCTCCAGAGCCGGCGTCGCCATCGGCAACCTCCAGTACTGGTTCCCCACCAAGTCCGAGCTGCTCGTCGAAGCCTGGCGCTACCTGACTGCCACGTCGGTGGAAGAGCTGCGCCAGACCCTGAACCAGCTCACCGACCCCCTGGTCGTGCTGGAGATCGGCGTCGAGTCGCTGTGGGACTCGCTCCGCCGCCTCGGCGACGTCCAGCTCGCGGCCTTCGACCTCCTCGTCCAGGCGCCACGCACCGAGCGGCTGCGGGCTTACTTGCCAGAGCTGTTCACGCGCTACCGGGAGGTGATCCAGGAGCAGCTTGACCGGCTCGAGAACGACGGCCGGATTCGCCTGAACGTTCCGCGCGACGTGCTCGTGCCGCTCGTCCTCAACACGGTGCTCGGCTTCGGTCTGTACTACGTGGTGACGCGAGACGACGAGTCGTGCTTGCGGGCCCTCTCCGCCTTCCGCCAGCTGGCAGGCAGCGTGATCGAGATCGTCGAATGAGCAGACAGCCACGAGCTGAGACCCTCGACCGACTCTCGCTGAGGGCTCCTCTCGTGTCTGTAGGCCTTCTCGACCGCGAGCTCGACCGCCTGGAGAGCCTGTGGGAGGACGGCCTCGCCGACGCATACGACGCTTACGTGGACCAGGTGACGCGGTTCGAGTTCGCGGCCCGGCCCAAGGTCGCGTTGGCCGCGGCCCTGATCGAGTTCGGGATCCGGCTCCAGGGACTCGGCGACCGCGCCGCGCCGCCGACCACGCTGCTTGTCGGCGACCTGTGCCTGGCCCGCGGCTCGCGACTGCTGGCCGACAACGCGCCGCTGGCGGTCCAGGTCGCCTTCGCCCGAGCCATCGAAGCTCTGTCCTCGGCGGCGGCGGCGGGCGAGCCGGCGCCACAGCTGCGCGTGCTGCTGCAGCAAGCCTTGGGTGCCGCGCGATGAGCGCGCACCGCCTTGAGTTCATCACCAACCACCCCACCGAGTTCGTCGACATCACCGACCGCATCCGCGACGAGGTGCAGCATGCCGGCTTGCGCAACGGTCAGGTCCATCTGCAGTCGTTGCACACAACAGTCGGGCTCGCTGTCAATGAAAACGAACCGCTTTTGCTGCGCGATTTCGAATCCATGCTCAACCGGCTCGCTCCCGCCGGCGCCGGCTACGAGCACGACGATTTCTCACGGCGCTTCGAGATTGCTCTCGACGAACCGGTCAACGGCCACGCTCACTGCCGCCAGCTGCTGCTGAGCGCGTTCGCGACGCTGCTCGTCGAAGACGGCCAGCTCGTCCTCGGCCGCTGGCAGTCGGTGTTCGCAGTCGAGCTCGACGGCCCGCGCGAGCGTCAGCTCGCGCTGCAGCTCGACGGAGATTTCATGCGCCTTGAGCCAAAGGAAAAGCTGGAGGCGCTGGTCGAGCTCGAGCTGGCGCGCCAGCTGATGGTCGACCCCGACGCGGTGGCCTCGCCCATGCGCCGGCTGATCGAGGCGGGAGGCAAGCGCTTGCGACCGAGGCTGGTCCAGCTGACTGCAGGCATCGGGCCGCGCCACGACCCGCTTCTCGCGACGGAGCTGGCGGCGGCTGTCGAGCTGCTCCACAACGCAACGCTGATCCACGACGACTACGTGGACGAGAGCACGCTTCGCCGCGGCCGGCCGACCATCGCCGCCGCCGAAGGCCCTGAGCGCGCGATCGCCGTCGGCGATTTCTACTTCGCAAAGGCGACGCGCCTCGTCGTCGAGATGGGTAATCCTGGCGTGACCTCGGCTCTCGCCGAGGCCCTGGAGGCAGTTTGCGCATCGCAGATCGACGACGTGGCGATGCGCGGTGCGTACCCTGGCGACCGCGACTCTTACATGCGTGTCGTCCGCGGCAAGACGGCTTCGCTGTTTGCCGCCGCGTGCGCGTCGGGTGCGCTGCTGGCGGACGCGCCGCCCGAAGTCGTCGCCGCGCTGCGCCGCTTCGGCGATCTTCTCGGTGTCGCATTTCAGATGGCGGACGACATGGTCGACTTCAGTCCGAGCTCGGGCAAACCGGTCGGACTCGACATTCGTCAGCGTGTCCTCTCGCTTCCACTGATCTACGCGGCCGAAGACCGGGTCGTCGGGCCGGAGGTGAGACGCCTTCTCGCCGGCACGCTGGGCGACGCCGAGGTGGGTCGGGTCGCGGAGCTGGTCACGTCGAGCGACGCGCTGCCGCGCGTCCGTGAGGAGGCGCAGGTCTTGATCGAAGCAGCCGTCCGCGAGCTGGACGCCGTGGAGCTGGACGGGTTGCGGCCGACGTTGATCGGACTCGCACGCGCCGCGGTCGATCGAGTTTCCTAGTTAATTCCGCGCGCTCTGCTTATCGCTTCGATTCTGCGCGCTCATTGGCCAAGGTGCACCTTATGCATTCCGGAGAGGATTCCGACGGTCCCCATCGCGAGGCTGTGAAACCGGACGTCACTCCATCCCGCCTGCCCGGCCATCTCCTCCAGTTCGGTGGGCGTGCGGTAGGCGTCGACAGTGTCACTGAGGTAGCGATAGGCGGAAGGCTCTCCTGACAGCCAGCCGCCAACGGTCGGCAGCAGCGTCCTGAGATAGATCCGGTAGGCCCGTCCGGCCATCCCTCCTGGCGGCCGCACAAATTCGAGGACCACGGCCCGCCTTGCCACACGTGTCATCTCGCGAAGACCGCGAATCGGATCGGCGAGGTTCCGCAACCCAAACGCGATCGTCGCCGCATCGAATCTTCCGTCGTCGAAGGGAAGGCTGAGCGCGTCGGCCTCGATGAATTCGATCGTCGGGTACCGGCGGCGGGCCACCTCGAGCATCTGAGGGCTGAAGTCCAGGCCGACCACGCGGCCAGCCGGTGCCGCCAGCCTTGCCAGCTGTGCGGTCAGCTTGCCGGAACCGCAGGCGACGTCGAGAGCCGACCCGCCGGGCTGAAGTCGCGTCTCGCACGCGGCGCGGCGGCGCCAGCCACCGTCGGTGCCCGCTGAGAGCACGGTGTTGACCAGGTCGTAACGACTGGCTATGCGGTCGAACATCGACCGGACTGCAGCTGGATCTCTCTCGCTCAGACTCGCTGCCAGATCGAAGCGATGCCCTGGCCCACGCCGATGCACATGGTGGCGAGCCCGTACTCGGCGTCGCGGTGCGCCATCTCGCGCACCAACGTGCTGACCAGGCGCGCGCCGCTGCTGCCGAGGGGGTGGCCGAGCGCGATGGCGCCCCCGTTGACATTCACCCTGTCCTCGTCGAGCCCCAGCAACCTCATGCACGCGAGCGACTGCGACGCGAAGGCCTCGTTCAGCTCGACGACGCCCATGTCTGACGGCTGCAGACCTGCCTTATCCAATGCCTTCAATGACGAGGGCACCGGCCCAATGCCCATGTAGTCGGGATGCACGCCGGCGGGAGCTGCCGACACCAGGCGGGCCAGCGGCCGCAAACCGCGCTCCTTCGCCTTCGAGTCCGACATCAAGACGAGCGCGGTCGCGCCGTCGTTGAGCGGCGAAGCGTTGCCGGCGGTGACGGAGCCGTTATCGGCGAACGCGGCCTTGAGCTTGGCGAGCGCTTCCAGCGACGTGTCGGGGCGCGGCCCTTCGTCGTCGGTAATGCCGTTGACCGGCACGATCTCTTCGGCGAGCCGTCCCGACTTTTGGGCCGCTACCGCGCGCTGGTGACTGCGCAGAGCGAACGCGTCCTGGTCGTCGCGCGAAACCTCGTACTTCTGGGCCACGCGTTCGGCGGTCTCGCCCATCTGAAGGGTGCCGTACATCGCGGCCATCCTCGGGTTGACCAGGCGCCAACCGAGCGCCGTGTCGTACACGCTCTGCGGGCCCCGCGGAAAACCGGCGGCAGGCTTGGGCATGACCCACGGCGACCGCGTCATGCTCTCGACGCCGCCGGCGACCATGACCTCCGCGGCACCGGACTGAATCTCCCGCGCCGCCGTGATCGTCGCCTGCATCCCCGACCCGCACAGGCGGTTCACGGTCTGGCCGGGGACTTCGACCGGAAAGCCCGCCAGCAGGAGTGCCATGCGCGCGACGTTGCGGTTGTCCTCGCCGGCCTGGTTGGCGCAGCCAAGGATCACGTCCTCGACCTCTTCGGGCTTGACGCGCGCGCGGTCGCACGCTTCCTTCAGCACGATCGCGGCGAGGTCGTCCGGCCGCACGTCCTTCAACTGGCCTCCGTAGCGGCCCATCGGCGTGCGCGCCGTCGCCACGATGACCGCTTCCGGCATTACTTCTTGGCGGCGCGCCTTGCGAGGAAGTCCTGCACGCCTTCCGCGAACTCTGGGCTCGCAGCCTGCGCCTCTTGCAGGTACGACTCGAATTCCATCGCTTCCTCGAAGGTCGAGTTGAGCGCGTGATTGACCGCGCGCTTCGCCCCTGCCATCGCCTGGCGCGGCTGCGAGGCAAGCTGCCGAGCCAGGTCGCGCACCTCTTCTTCGAGTCGCTCCGCGGGCACGATCCTGTTGATCACGCCGAGCCTGTGTGCGTCGGCAGCCTGCAGTGGCTTGCCGGTGAAGAACATCTCGTAGGCGACTCCGGTGCCTGCCAGTCGTGGCAGCAGCCAGCTCACCCCACCGTCCGGCGCCAGACCGATGTTCACGAACGCCTCGAGGAGGTACGCCTCGGGCGTCGCGATCCGGATATCACAGGCCAACGCAAAGCTGGCCCCGATGCCCACGGCGGGACCGTTCATCGCCGCGATGACGGGCTTCGGCATGGTGCGGAGGCGCTGCAGCATGGGCATGTAGTCGCCGCGGAGGACGTTGCCGACGTCCTCGGGCGTCCGCATGCCCGCTCCCTGCGCCATCTCGGTCACGTCTGCGCCCGAAGAAAATGCCCGGCCGGTCCCGGTCAGCACCACAACCCGCACGGCGTCGTTGCGCTCGGCCTGCTTGATCGCCTCGCTGAGCTGCTGGCGCGTGAGCGCGCCGATTGCGTTCATCTTCTCCGGCCGGTGGAAGCGGATCCAGGCGATCCCAGCTTCGGTCTCGGCGCTGATGTGTTGCTCGACTTCAGTCGCCATCTCTCACTTCCCTTTGAAGACGCCCTTACGTTTCTCGAGGAACGCGTGCATCCCTTCCTTCTGGTCTTCGGTCGCAAACAGAAAGTAGAAGCTCTTACGCTCTGACGCCAGTCCTTCCGCGAGCGGCATCTCGAAGGCTTTCAGCACGGCCTCCTTCGCCATGCGCACAGCGAGCGGAGGCTTCGACGCGAGCTCGCGCGCCAACCGTTTCGCGACCTCGATTGTCATCTCGGCCGGCACCACTTTGTTGACGATGCCCAGCTCGTACGCGCGCTGCGCGGTCACTGGGCCGCCGGTCAGCATGACCTCCATCGCCACCTGCTTGCCGGCCGTGCGTGGCCAGCGCTGCGTGCCACCCGCGCCGGGGATGATGCCGAGGTTGATCTCGGGCTGACCGAACCGGGCCGTGTCGCCGGCAATGACCAGGTCGCACATCAGCGCGACCTCGCACCCGCCGCCCAGCGCGTAGCCGTTGACCGCAGCGATGAGCGGCTTCTTGAAGCCGGCCAGCGGCGCCCAGCGCCCGGTCTGGTCTCGGTGCAGCTGATCGACAGCGGTCTGGTCGGCCATGTCGCCGATGTCGGCCCCCGCGGCGAACACCTTGGGGCCGCCGGTCAGCACCGCCGCCCGAACGCTGTCGTCCGCGTCCAGCTCGGTCAGCGCAGCTGAAACCTCTCGGATCAGGTCAGGGCTCAGGGCGTTCAAAACCTTCGGCCGGTTGAGCGTCACGGTCGCAATCGGCGGCTCCAATTCGACGAGGATGTGCTCGTACCCCATCGCGCCTATCATCAGCTAAATGCCGAATGCAATGGCGTCGGTGGCGTCGACGAGAGATTTGGGGAGCCACCCCGTCCGGATCCTAGGCGCTGGCGAGCACGCGACGGAGCGCATCGGCAATGCGTGACCGAGCGCGCGCAGACAGCAACGAAGCAGGCGGGCTGGATGGTCCCCAAAGATCCGCCGATGGACGCCGACGACCTGGCACAAGGCTCTGGGACTCGTACGGCCGGGTCGCCGACGACCTGCGCATCTCGGTCACCGACCGCTGCAACTTCCGCTGCATCTACTGCATGCCCGCTGAAGGCCTGAAGTGGTTGAAGCGAGAGGACATCTTGAGATTCGAGGAGATCGTGCGCCTGGCCCGGATCTTCGTCGAGCGGTACGGCGTGCGCACGATCCGGATCACGGGTGGTGAGCCGCTAGTACGGGTGAAGCTCGAAGAGCTGGTCGCCATGATCAACGCGATCGACCCGACCCTCGACATCACGATGACCACCAACGGCGTCCTGCTCCGGCAGAAGGCTCTGGCTTTGAGGGAAGCGGGTCTGAAGCGCATCAACATCTCGCTCGACACGCTGCACATGGACCGATTCCATGAGATGGCTCGCAGCGACGCCTTCAAGCGCGTGATGGACGGCATCGCCGCCGCGCGTGAGGCCGGCCTTTGGCCAATCAAGCTGAACATGGTGGTCATGAAAGGGCGCAACGACGACGAGGTGGTTGACTTCGCCCGGCTCGCCCACTCCGAGGGCTACGAGGTGCGCTTCATCGAGTTCATGCCCCTCGATGGCGACAACATCTGGACGAACGAACAGGTGGTGCCAAGCCGCCGAATTCAGGAGCAGATCGAAGACCAGTTCCCGCTCGTACCGTTCAATGACACAAGACCGGGTCCGGCGACGCGATACACATTCGCCGACGGCGCCACCGGCGGCATCGGATTCATCTCCTCGGTCAGCCAGGCGTTCTGCACGACATGCAACCGCGTGCGCCTGACGGCGGAGGGTGGCCTGCGCACGTGCCTTTTCTCACTGCACGAAACGCCATTGCGGGACCTGATGCGCTCGGGCGTGTCGGATGACCACATCGGGTCTGTGATCGAGACCGCGATCTGGCGCAAAGAGGAAGGCCATCTGATCAACAAGCCAGGCTTCATCAAACCGGCCAAGTCGATGTCCCAAATCGGCGGCTGAGTCGCCGATCTCTTCAAATTAGAAGAACGAAGGGCTCCTAAGCTAGACGCGTGCTCAGGCCTGAAGAGGCGCAACGTCCTTACACCGTCACCGAGCTCGCGAACGAGATTCGCCGGGAGCTTCGACCCCTGACTGCCCTCCTCGTCAAAGGCGAGGTCAGCGGCATGAAGCGCGGCGGGGCGGGCCACTACAACTTCACGATCCAGGACGGCTACAGCCGCATTGACGCCGTGCTCTTTGCCGACGACTCGCGGCGCGTGACGACGCTGCCCGAGGACGGACAGGTGTTCATCTTTCGCGGCCGCGTCGACTTCTTCGGCAAGACGGGAAGGCTGAGCTTCATCGTCGACCAGGTCGAATTCGACGACGTTGGCAAGCTTCGCGCCCGGCTCGAAGAGCTCAAGCGACGGCTCGAGGCGGAAGGTGCATTCGATCCGAAGCGGAAGCGGCGCCTCCCCTTCCTGCCCATGAACGTCGCCCTCCTCACCTCGCCGACCGGCGCCGTCATCAACGATCTGCAGGAGACGATCTGGGAGCGGTATCCGAACATGGGCATGGTCGTCTACCCGGTCCAGGTACAGGGCGCCGGCGCGCCGATGAGCGTGGCGCGCGCCTTGCGCCGCTGCAATCACGAACAGCTGGCGGACGTGATTGTCCTGGCCCGCGGCGGCGGCAGCTTCGAGGAGATGTATGCGTTCAACACTGAGCTGGTCGCGCGCGCCATCCTCGAATCGCGCCTGCCGGTGGTCACGGCGCTGGGCCATACGTCGGACCGAACCGTCGCCGACCTGGTGGCCGACGCCGAGTGCCGCACGCCCACCGAGGCCGGAGCGCGTGTGGTGCCGAAGAAGGCGGATCTCCTGGCGCTGCTGAGCGAGCGCGAGCGGCGCCTGCGCCGCGAAATCGACCGCCGCTTCCGGCACGAATCCGACCGGCTCACCCGCGCTAAAGCCGACATAGGGCGTCTCAGCCCGATCCGGCAGCTCGAGCGGCGCGAGCAGGCGCTGCGCGAACAGCAGCGCAGGCTCCACGCGGCGCTGACCTTGAAGCTGAAGGTCAGCCAGACGAGGCTGGCCGCGACCGGCGGTCTGGAGCGAATCAGCCGCGTCCTGCAGAACCGCTTCAGCGAGAAGGCGCGCAGGCTCGAGAGCCAGCGCCAGCGACTGGTCGCGTTGAACCCGCTGTCGGTGCTGTCGCGCGGCTACAGCATCACGCGCGACGCGGCGAGCCGGACCATCCTCCGCGCGGCGATCGAAGCTGCGGTCGACCAGAAGGTGACCATCCAGCTTGGATCTGGGAGCCTGGCCGGCCGGGTCGACGAGGTGAAGCCGTGACCGACTCGGAGCTCACATATGAGCAGGCGATGGACAGACTCGAAGAGACGCTGAAGAGGATGGAGTCGGACAAGCTCTCTCTCGACGATGCCGTGAAGGCGGCGGAAGACGCGCAGCGATATTTCCGGATCTGCGTGCAGCGGCTCGAAGAGGCGCGCAAGAAGATCGAGGTCCGCGCCGAAACCGAGACTACGGAGTAATCGGCAGAGACTCCAGCTTCTCGTCCATGGCGCGCAGGCGCTGGCTGAGATTCTTGATGAACTCGAGCAGCACCTCCGGGTGCTCGTGGACGATCGCCTGGAGACGGTCGCGCCGGAGCACACGGACGACCGCGTCGGTCATGGCCTGTGCGCTCGCCGAGCGCGGCTCGTCGTCGAAGACCGACATCTCACCCAGCACCGTGCCGGGACCCTGCCGCGCCAGCGTTGCCTCGCCTCCATCGTGGTCGAGGTGAACCCGAATCTCTCCGTCCACCACGACGTAGAGCTCGCCTCCGACGTCACCCCGCCGAAACACCGTCTCGCCCTGGACGTAGTGCCGCGTCACCATCAGGCGATCGATGCTGGCGAGCTGCTCGAGCGAAAGCGTGCTGAACATCGGCACTCGTTTCAGCGCGATGAGCTCTTTCATGTGTTCACTGAGTCCCCTCGCGGCGGCTTCGGCCGTTTCGCGGACCCATTTGTCGGAATGGCCGGCCAGGGCTTCGAGCTCCGCTGGCGACAGCGGCCGCGCCACAACGGGGTCGAACGACTCCGGTTCGAGCAGGCGTGCCAGCGGTCCGGCGACCCAAGCCGGGCCGAAGTTTAACAACGTCTCGAGCGCCTCCACCCTCGTCTGCGCGCTCTCCGACGCAAGACCTCGCTCGACGGTCACAAAGCCGCGTTTGTCGTGAAGCGCACGCATCGCCGCAAGGCCCGACTCAGCGGCGCTGCTGACGTAGTCGTCCAGTCCGATCCGGAGCAGCGCGTAACCCACCGCCGTGTCGCCGTCGACGTGCCGCATCGCGCCCGATAGACGAGCGGACAGGCGGGCGAGCTGCTCGCCGCCGGCAAGCTGCGTGACCAGGTGCTCGCGCGCCCTCCGGTATAGCTCGGGCCGGCCGCTGCGCATGAGCGCCTCAACGGTTGCGGCCGAGGTTTCGTCGCGCGCAAGCAGCAGGGGCAGCGTAAGCACGAGCGCCTCCGGCACCTGGACCGCCATCGCTTCGGCCGCGAGCCGCCTGACATCGCGGTCTCCGCTCGCCAGGCCGGATGCCAGAGCCTCCGCAAACGAGTCACGCGAGTCGGCCGGCGGCGACCAACGCACCGCCTGGCGCAGGGCCTCGCGCCGAACCTTCACGTCGGAGTCGCGCAAGCGGGCGATCATCGCCTCGGCCACGTCGGCGACCTGGCCTTTCATCCGGGCAAAGCTGCGCAGCCCCTCCAGGCGCACGTCAACGTGGCCGTCGCGCAGCGATTTCACGACCGTGGAGCTGTCCTCGACGAACGCCGCCGCCCATGCCGCGGCTGCGCGATCAGTTGGCGCGTCCGACTCGCCGAGCGCTCGGAGAACATCGTCGGCTCCCTCCCACCGCTCCCTGCGCATCACCCCCTGGACGGCGGCCGCCGCCCGCACCCACCCGTCTGCGTCGTCCCTGCCAGCCTCGAGCTGGCCGCGTGTCAGGCGGTCCGGTGGTGCCATCTGGAAGGCGAGCCGCCGCACCACGGCGTCGTCCGACGCCACGAGCTCGGGCAGCATGGCCGCGAACGCATCCGGGGAAGACCTGGCCAACGCCGCGGCGGCGAACTCCCTCGTCCTGTCATCAGCACTCCGGATGAAGCCCTGCAGCTCCGCGACCTGATCGGGTGTCGGGCGCCCCACCGCCTGCTGAAAGTCGGCGAGGCTCAGCGCATGCGTGCGCAGCCTGGCGTAGATCGCGTCCACATAAAGGCTCCGCACCCACCACGCGGCGACGATGAACACGACGCCGATCATGATGCCCGTTACCGCCAGCACCTCGACGCTGCCGACGATCGCGCCTTGCAGCAGGAGCAGTCCGACGCCGGTGGCCGCTGCGCCTCCCGGCAGGACGATGTTGTCGACAAGGAACTTCAGCTTGGGCACTACCTGCGCCGGCAGGGCGCCTCCCAGCACGTTCTGCGCCGGATCGTCGAGCCCTGTCTGGAGGCCGTTGCGGACGACGAAAAGAAATAGCGCGGTCGTCAGAATCGGGTTGACGGCCACCGCTGTGAACCCGATCAGGGTGAAGACGGGCAAGGCCATGATTGCGTTCTTCACACCGAGCCGGTTCAGCATCCATGGCGCGATGACCAGGCTCACGACCAGCTGCACCGCATAGCTGGCCAGCCACGAATTGCCGATCAGTATCGTCAGCTCCTGTAGGTTGTTGTGGGTGGCGCTTACGAAGATCACCGCGACCAGGTAATCCCCCACCCTCCCCGCAACCTGGAGCACGAGCACCAGTAAGACCAGCGCCAGGACCAGGCGGCTGCCCGTCAGATACTCGAAGGCACGCCTCAAGACAGCGACCGCGCCGTGCCTCTTCCGTTCGACATCGTGCTCGACGAGGAACTGGTCAGCCTCATCGACGAAGGCGGGGCGAAACAGCGTCCGCTCCAGTCCGATCGACATCAGCGCCGCCGCGAGCGAACCGAACGCCCACACGAAGATGAGCGGCTCGGTGGCGAATACCGCGACGATCGTCGTCGTGACGCCGGAGAGGATATAGCCGACGCTCGATCCCGCTGCGATCACAGGGAAGATGCGTTTCCCCTCCAGCACGTTGAAGTGCTGCGTGACGAAGCTCCAGAAGTTCAGCATTACGAGCTCGAACGCGACCGAGTAGATGACGTAGGCGGCGAAAGCCGTGGTTGCGTCTTCGCGGACCGAGTACGCGATGAAAACGGCCACCGCCACCACAGCATTGGCGACGAGGTTGATCCGGAAGGCTCGGCCCACACCGAATCGCTTGGCGAGCGCGCCTCGCAAGGCGTCCATTGGCCAGACGGCCAGGGCCAGCACGATGAAGAACACCGGGTAGGCATGCGGCCCCGCCTTGTTGAGGAAGATCGACTGGGTGGCGCTGAAAGCGGTGTACATCGCCCAACCGACGACGATCGCGAAGCCGGCCACTTGAAGGGTGCGGCGCAGCTCCGTGCGGCGGACGTGGAGGATCCTGGCGAGAAGAGGCGAGACCGCCTCTGGCTGCCTGAACCTAGCGGTCACTAAGTCTGCTGGACGCTGACGATCCTCTGCAGTGCGGCGATGCGTTCTTCGATCGGTGGGTGCGTGTCGAACAGGTGACTGAAGAAGCTGCCGTGGTGCTCCTCGGGGTTATCGATCATCATCGCCGCTACCGCATGGTTGAAACGTTCCGGCGGCCTGTCATTGGCGGCGATCTTCTTGAGCGCGGAAATCAAACCGGTCGGGTTGCGCGTGAGCTCGACGCCGCTCACATCGGCGAGCGACTCTCGCTGCCGAGACAGCGCCAGCTGCATGAGAGGCCCGACAACGAACGCGATGAGCGTGAACAGGATGCCAATGGCGAGAACGACGAGGGCTGAGTTGCCGCGCATCCGCATGCGGCCGACGCTGTTCCAGAACGCGCTTGCGATCAGCGCCGCCAGGCCGATCATCGTGACTACGACGAGCAACAACCTGACGTCGAAGTTCTTGACATGGCTCAACTCATGCGCGAGCACGCCCTCCAGCTCCTCCCGATTCATCATCTGCAGCAGGCCGGTCGTCACAGTGACCGCGGCGTGATTCGGATCCCTGCCCGTCGCGAAGGCGTTGGGGCTTGGGTCGTTCATCACATACACCTTGGGCATCGGCAGGCCGTCTCCGATCGCCAACGCCTGGACGACGTTGTAGAGCTGCTGGTACTGACCAGGGTCGGCGGGCTGCGCCCCCATCGCGGAGAGCACGGTGCCCGCGCCGAGGTAATACGCGTAGAGGGCGGCGCCGACCGCCAGCAGACCGAGGATGATCGCCCCGCCGAGCGCGCCCTGGGTGCCGGAGGCGATCCATCCGATTATCAAACCCACAATCAGCCACACGGCGAGAAAACCAACGATCACGATCAGGCTGTTGCGCTTGTTGCGCGCGATCTGGTGATACATCTATGTCATCTAGGTGGCGGCTTTGCGGTTTCCTCTCCAGGAGTCGCGGAGACGCTCGGCCGCGTAGCGGCCCCAGATCTGCGCCCACACGAGTCCATTGGCGAACGCGGACACGTCCTCTGAGTGGTGCTTGAAGTGATACGTCCACATCGCCCGGTGGCGTTCGTATGAATCGCGCCGCCGGCGGTCCGCGGAGACGGGCTTCACGCGATTGGTGGCGCGTGCAACTGGCAGGTAGAAGATCTTCCAGCCTCCGAGCTTGAGGCGATAGCACAGGTCGAGGTCCTCGCCGAACATGTAGTAGCGAGGGTCGAAAAAGCCGATGCGGTCGAGGGCCGACGCCCTCAACATCAGACACGCCGCCGCGCCGGCGTCCATCTCGTGCACGTCTGATTCCGGAACGTGTCCCATGTTGTAGCGCCCGAAGCGAGGGCTCTTGGGAAAGAGCTTGCTCAGGCCGACGGTCTCGTAAAAGAGGGTGCTCGGCATCGGAAATGCCCTTCGCGCGTCGGGGTCGAGGCGGCCGTCCGGAAGCAGCAGTCGAGGGCCGACGCCGCCCGCGTCCGGCCGCGTGAGAAGGAAATCGGCCAACCGGCCGACGCACTGCGGTTCGAGGACCACGCTTGGGCTCAGCAGAAGCGCGAAGCGGCCCTGGCAGCGCTCCAGTCCGATGTTCGCGGCCCGACCGTACCCGAGGTTCTTCGATTGGACGAGCACGGTCGCCTGCGGAAACTCGTCGGTGACCGCGGCGGGCGATCCGTCGGATGAGTCGTTGTCAACGACGACCGCTTCGACAGGCACGTCGGCGCTGGCGTAGAACGATTTCAAGGACCCCAGGAGCTCGTCTTTCGAGTTCCTGCTCACGATCAGCGCGGAGACGATTGGTTTCCCGGATTCAGGCATCTGGTAAGAATTATCCCGTTAGAATCCTCGGGCTGTGCAGCGACTGGATCTCGGCCAGCGCTTGGCCCAGGTCCGGCGCAACCAGCTGGTTAGGCAGAACCTGGTCCTCTTCTTCGGCGGCCTGGTTGCCGGGATCGGCGGCTTCGTCTACCACGCGATCGCCGGCCGCGCGCTCGGTCCGGCGACTTACGGACAGGTCGCGTTCCTCATCGCCGTGTACGCAGTGGGCACGGGGCCCGCCCTGATCCTGGTCGTCGTCCTCGCCCGGTACACGGCGATGCTGGCGGCGCGAGGAGATCCAGGCGTGCGCTCGCTGCTGGCGCGCACGGTGCGGCTGATAGCGATCCCTTGCCTCCTTTTCATCCTTTTGACCGCGCTGTTCGCCCGACCCATCGCCGTTTACGCGCACGTCGGATCGACGATCCCGATCCTCGTTCTCGGCTTTTCGATTGCGCTGATCTGGCAGGTCGCGATTCCCCGCGGCATCCTGCAAGGCCTTCAGCGCTTCACGGCACTCTCACTAAACATTTCGCTCGAGCTCACCGTGCGCACGGTGGTCGTCTTCCTTCTGCTCAAGGCGGGCTATGCGGTCTCCGGCGCTATGACCGCGGTCTTCGCGGGCCTGGCGTTCGTCTTCTGCCTCGGTCTCTTTTCGCTGCGGGATCACTTTCGCGGCGCTGGTCAACGCGTCCGCTTGCGCGTGATGGCCGGCTTCTCCCTGACCGCCGCAGCCGGCATCATCGGGGTCCTGATCCTCTACAACCAGGACGTCATCCTCGCCAAGCACTACCTAAGCGACCATGACGCGGGCATCTACGGGGGTCTGAACAAGATCGGAACGATCCTCTACTTCCTGACGCTGAGCGTCAGCCAGGTGCTGTTCCCGCGAGTGGTCGAGGCGGTGGCCAAAGAGCAGCACCCGGGCCGGATCCTGCTGTCGTCCGCGGGCATCCTCACCGCGCTCGGTGCGGGCGCGTTGTTGGTTTTCGCCGTCGTGCCCGGACTGGTCGTCGGCATCCTGTTCGGACCCAGCTTTCGCGATGCGATCCCACTGGTGTTTCCGGTCGGCCTTATCGGCCTCGCCCTCGCCCTCGACAACCTCCTGGTGCAGTTCTTCATGGCGGTGCACGACCGGGCGTTCGTGCCGATCCTGGCCCTCGGCGTGGCGACCGAGGGCACGCTCATCTTCCTGTTCCACGCCCGCGTGGGTGAGGTCGTCATGGATGTGCTGGCGGCGCTGGTAGGGCTTCTCGTCCTGCTGACGATTCGCTGTTACGTGCTGCTGCCCAGGCTCCGGGCGGAGAGCGTGGCCGAACCCGAACCGGCAATGGGCTGAGAAGGTTCGAGTCCCGCCACCAGAGGGAGACGGGACTCAAAAACGCTCGGCAACGACCTACTCTCCCGCCGGGTTACCCCGGCAGTACCATCGGCGCTGGAGGGCTTAACTTCCGTGTTCGGAAAGGGAACGGGTGTCTCCCCTCCGCCATAGTCACCGAACAACGGAAAGTATACGGGCGCTAGCGGGTTCTTCGTCGCCGAGCGCGCAGGCTCTTGATCTTGCGAGCCTCCGCCGGCGGCACGTAGTGCGAACGCCGTCTCATCTCGCGCACGAGGCCCTGCTCCTGGACCTTGCGGCGAAACTCGCGCAGCGCCTGTTCGAACTCTTCCGGATCCTTGACGACGATTCGCACGACCGGACAAGGATACAGGCCGCAGCGCGCGGCCTGCTTTGTTAACCGTTACTCCAACCAGTTTTGTGACAGAGCTCTAAGGATTGACTCCCGCCAGCGTGACCGTCGCGGTGTGTGTGCCCGTGGAGTTGGCCCAGGTCACGGCGACGTGGTCGCCCGGCCTGTGCGACCTGACGGCTGTGCCCAAGGTGTCCGAGGACGTGACCGCGCTGTCGCCGACCTTTGCGATTACCGACCCGACCGTGATGCCCGCCGACTCTGCCGGCGAGCCGGGCTGCACGCTGGTGACCAGCGCTCCAGTGGTCGCGGTCCGGACCGACACGCCCAGGTAGCCGACCTGGCCGTACGTGAGGTCGGATGCCTGCTCCTGAGCGCGGACACGGTTCACGATTCCGACGGCTGTGTTCGAGGAGATCGCGTAACCGACGTCGGAGGCAGTGGAGCGGAAACCCTGCGCCTGACCGGCGGTGATCATGCCGACCACCTGGCCCGACGAGTTCACGAGCGCGCCACCGGAATCGCCCTCGTAGATCAGCGCGTCGCTCTCGATCATTCCGGACAGTGTCTCTGCGCTGCTGCCGCCGGAGCTCGCGGTGATGGTCTGGTCAAGGGCAGTGATGTGGCCCGACTCCGCGTGCGCGCCGCCGCGGCCGAGCGCGTTCCCGATGGCGACCACCTGGTCTCCCACCTTCAGCGTCGACGAGTTGGCGAAGGTGACGGTCGGCAGACCGGAGACATTCGCATCGATCTGAATCACCGCTACGTCCTGCGACACGTTCACCCCGACGACGTGGGCCGAATACCGCTGCGAGCGACCCTGCACCGTGACCGTGATGCTGGTCGAACCGATCACAACATGGTTGTTGGTCAGGATCTCGCCGGTTGGGCTGATGATGATGCCCGTGCCGGCGGCCTGGCCGTTGCCCAGCGTCGTGTTGATGTCGACGATGGCCGGGCTGACCTTGGCGACGATCGCGGCGATGCTGCTGTTGTTTGAGGAGCTCCCAGGGCTCGGGGTGACCTGCTGGATCGGCGCCTGTGGCGAGGTCGTCGACTGCGCGACCTGACGGTGGCTGACCGCGCTGGCGATGCTCCAGCCGATTCCCGCCCCGGCCGCGGCGGCGACCACGGCGATCAGCACGACGAAGGCCGCGATGCGGCTCCAGACGGAGGCAGGAGGCGCTGGAGGCGCCGGGGGTGGCGGAATCCAGGCCGGCGGCTGCGCCGGCAGCAATGTCTGGTCAGGTGGATTGAGCGACGTGGGCTCCTGTTCCGGTGGTCTCTGCTCTGCCATGTGGTTCAGATTGGCTTCTCTTGCTGAGAGGTGACTCGACGATTCCTTAGCGTTTGCTGAGGATAGAGGACGCCCGGCTCACGGCTTGTGCGAAGGCGAAGGCGACGGCGAGGACGATTCGCTCGGCGAGGCCGACGGCGAGGCCGACGGCAACGTTCATTCGCTGGGCGGTCTGGTTCGCCTTGAGCTGGGTCGTGACGATGGCGTGCCTGCGCGGCCTGGTGCGGTTCCACTCGACTTTCCTGCGCACGCCGAAGCTCAAGGAGGGCGAGGCCAGCCGTCGCCCTCCGCTTCACCGAGGCATCGCCATCCGCCACGGGGACAGTCGAGCCTGGCGAGGGCGTCGAGCGTCTCACCCACGACCTCTAGCGGTTCGTTTAAGCCGGGACCTGGATCGCGACTCTGGGCAGATGGCTGGGATCGACAGGGTCGCTTGCCACCGCGTACGTGACGGTCGCGGCATAGATCAGGTGCGCGATGGAGACGAGCGCGGCGGCCGCGAAGAGGTGCGCGCCGAGCCAGCTCCAGCGAAGCATGCCGATGCGGATGGCCACCGTGACCCCGATCACGTCGACGGCGAGCTGGAAATAGAGGTTTGGTTGGCCGCTGCTCAAGCTCGCGGTCCACGCGTTTACGGCGATGAGGGCCGCGCCCACAGGCAGCCCGATCCAGAAGCGGGCGCGAATCAGGCCCGGCCATAACGCCACCGCTGTGGTCGCCAGGCTGAGCGCGCCAAAGAACAAAGCCGCGTGAAGGGGCACTTAATGAGAACTCCCCTTTACATCGATAGACCTGATCCCTAAGGTGGGGTGGCTATGGCTTTTAGAGAAGCATCGCTGGAATCCACCGCCTCGCCCGCCAAGGTGTGGGCCGTCTGGTCGGACGTCAACCGATGGCCGGAATGGAACCCGGACATGAACGAGTCGAGGATCGACGGACCGCTGAAGCTCGGCGCGACCGGGATGATCAACACCAAGTCAGGGGGCAAGCACGACGTCGTCGTGACGCATTACGAGGAGGGCCGGTCGTTCGAGCTCGAGAGCACAGCCCTGCCCGGCACCAAGATGGGGATCCGCGCCACCATCACGCCGAACGGCAGCGGCAGCCGCATCACCCAGGGCTTCGAGCCTCGGGGATTCCTGGCGCCGCTGGTCGGGCCGATGATGAGCAGCCAGATTCTCAAGACCTTCAATGAGGTGCTGAACGGGCTGAAACGAAGGGTCGAGTCCGCGACGTAGATTTCCCGCGCGAGCACTCGCGGGGCAAGTGGCCGCCTAGCCTGCCTGGCGCCATCTCCAGATTCTTGACGCCGCCGGCGCCTGGCCACAGCCACGCGATCAGCAGCGCCGCAAGCGTCGGCGTGTATGCGGTGAGGAGGATGCCAACGATGGCGATGGGCGACGCACCCGACGAGTTGGCCGCCAGCTTTGATAGGTCGGCATGCAGGACGTAGAGGGGTAAAAGGCCAGAAAAAGCAGGGCGAAGACCAGGATTGCCCACGCCAACGCAGCCCGGTCGACGCGGCGCCCTACGCCCGTTTCTCTACACGCTGAATCGCCGCGGCCACCTCCTCCGGCGCGTCTTCCTGGATGTAGTGGTTGGCGTTCTCCAGCTTCGTCAGATTGGCTTGAGGAAAGTCGCGCTGCCAGCGCGCGATCACCGCGGGGCTGCCGAAGGCAGGGTCTTTCATCGCCCACACGAGCTCCATCGGCTTGACGGCAAACGCCTTCGGTGCCTCTGTCGCGAGGCGCTCCAGCATCGGTCGGGCGGCGCGGATCTGGCGCGGAAACTCCGCCACCCCACGCCGCGCCGCGGGGCTCGGCTGCGCATCCTGATACGCCTTGAACACCTGCGGGTCCATCGGCTTCGCCACCGAGCGCGGCATGATGAAGTTCACGAACGAGTTGCGTTTGAGGATCAGCCACTGCAAGGGCGGGCTTGACATCACCACGCTGAAAGTCACGAGTGATCCCGTTGCCGGCCAGTACCACGTGTTCGCGAACACGAGCCCTGCCACGCGGCTCGCCCGCTCGAGCGCGACCGTCATGCCGATGGGACCGCCCCAGTCCTGGCCGATGACGATGAAGCGGTCAAGCTCGAGATGGTCGACAAGCTTGCCGATGACCTGCGCGTGCTCTACCGAGGTGTAGCCATACCCCGCTGGACGCTCTGAAAGGCCAAAGCCCGGATAGTCGACCGCGACGCAGCGGAACTGGCCGCGGAGCTGCTTGATCACGTTGCGATAGAGAAAGCTCCACGTCGGGTTGCCGTGAAACATCACGACTGCGGGCCCATCGCCTTCGTCCACGTAATGAACCCGAGGCCCGGCGCCGTCGAACCATTTCGACTCGAAGGGATAGAGCGCCTTGTCCGGGACAAGGTCGATCTGCATGTGGCAACGATATCGCCGTCACATGGCGAACGTCTCGAACACGTTGATCCGCCGCCCGTGCTGCAGCAGAGGGCAACCGCTGGCCAGCCGGGCAGCTTCGTCCAGTGATTCGGCCTGGATCAGGGTGTAGCCGGATGCATTGGGGCCGATGGCCTCTTCCTCGATCCCGCTGTCAGACACCGCCCTGACGCCGGTGAACGGCGCGCCCGGATCGACCAGCGCGCTCCCCAGCGACCGGTACCACGCGGCCATCATCTCCATGCCGGCCGACCGCTGCGCCTCGTCCTCGGCCGGCGGACCGTAGACCACAACCATGTATCTGTTCAATGGCGCTTACACCTCCTGAGAGGTAGACGCAAGCCGCTGACAGACTTGCCGGTTGTTAGGGTTCGGCGTCTCATAACAGATGGTGTCCACCACAGAGAGCGACGAGGAGCTACTGGCCGCTCTGAAGCGAGGCGAGCCGCGCTCCCTCGGCCTCCTGTACCAACGACACGGTGGAAAGATGGTTGGTTTCGCGCGCCGGTTCCTCCGCGACCAGGAATCCGCCGAGGATGTCGTGGTGGATCTCATGCGGCGGTGGTTGGAGCGTCCGCCGAGCGTTCGCGAGGCAGAGCGTATGACCGCGTTTCTCGCCACGAGCGTCTATCACGCTGCGGTGGATTGGATTCGCGAGGATCGAGCTGAGCAGGGTCGCCCGCCACGCTCCGTCCGCGAGTCCGATCCCCGACCGCCAGTAGCGATCTTTCCATCGGCCGAGCGTCAGCGGTTGCGACACGGGCTGAACAGTGCGCTCGGCCGGCTCTCGAGCGATGATCGCACCCTGCTCGAAGCTCGTTACGGCCGGGCCTTGACGAGCGAGGAATGTATGTCTGTCCTTCAGATCACCCGCGCAGCTTTTCATCAGCGCCTGCATCGGGCGCGGACGCGACTGGCGTCGTTACTCGAGGCTGAAGAAAGTGATGAGTGACAGCCTGGACGCTGTGATCCGGTCTGTGGGGCTGCCAATTCGTCAGGAAACGCTCGATCTCGCATGGACGTTGACCGAGGAGGCGCCTGCCTCGGCTCAGATGACGATCCTCGTGACTTTGGTCGCGCGACCTGGTATGGCCCCCAAGCTGGAGCAGGCCGCAGTGGAATTCGTCCAGTCGACCGCGACCCTCTCTGGAGCTCTGGGCTCGACTCTGCATCGCTCCATCACGGACCCGTTGATGTTCATCCTGGTCGAGCGGTTCGCCAGCCGGGATGCGTTCGAGCGGCACATGTCGAGCGACTACTTCCGGCGTTTTCAGGTTGTCCAGGCGCCGCTCCTGGCCGGCCCAGCTGAAGCGGTTTTGCTGGAGCGCGCCAACCCCTAAGCGGCTGGCGCGGCCGGGGCCGGTGGCGCTGCTTTCACTCTCTCGATCCACGCCGCGACGGCGGCCATGACTGTGTTCTGGTAAGGGATCGTGAAGATGAAGCCGATGCAGCACAAAAAGCCAAGTCCGCCGAGGAAGCTGACGACGAACACGATCAGGCCGGCGACGAGGCTGTCGTTGAGGTTCGCTGCGGCGACCTCCCACACGCGCGGCACATCCATCCCGCCGGCGAAGCCGCGGTGGTAGGTGTTGATGATCAGCGACGGGACCAGGAAGTTGAGAAAGAGGCTTCCGGCCAGCCCTAGCAGAAAGCCCAGGGCCGATAGCGGCGAGCCGGCGTTGAACGCGGTGGTGCTCTGGCTTGAAGCGGCCGCGCCTGCCCCGTACAGAACACCGGCCGGGATCTGCAGCACCAGGCCGTAGATGAGAAAGACGCCGAACATCGCGATCCCGCGCTCCAGGTGAAAACCGGCGGGCGGCAGTTCATTGCGCCCAGCGTGCGCATTCTCGAACGCCATCAGGAGCCAGCCCGTCATGGCGATCCAGCCGACGATCGGGATGATGACGATCAGGCCTTGAACCAGGACTTTGGTAGGCCATTGGGGGTCGCGAAACGCCCAGCCGAACCAGTCGCTGGGACTGTTCATTGGCGCGCAGTCTAAACGTCGCCCGGCGTTCCCGCCAGGTGCGCATTCCACGATCTGCGCGCACACTTTGTCCGTGACCGGTAGCCGAGCGCGGACCCTTGCCTGGGTCATCGGCGGCGGCGGCGCGCTGGCTTGCGCAGTAGCACTCGTCTGGGCGATCGCAATCGGCCTTTTCGTGCCGCTCGCGATCGCCAATCTGACCCTGATCGCGCTAGGCCTGATCGGCGCCGTGGTCGCCTCGCGGGCGCCGGCCAACCCCGTCGGCTGGCTCATGTGCGCAGGCTCAGTGTCCGGAAGCCTCCTGTTCCTACCCCTGAACTACGGCTACACCGCCGGCGTGGTCGAGCACGGAGCATGGCCGCTTGCGGGCACAGCACTCTGGTTGGGCACGTGGCTCTACACGCCCACCCTCGGCATGCTCTTTCCTCTCATAGCTGTTCGCTTCCCAGATGGCCACGCGCCAAGACGCTGGCGGATCGTGGATTGGCTGGCGGTCACCGGCACCGCGGCTTTTGCGCTCAGCGTGGCCATTGCTCCGAACACAGTCATCGCACGTTTTCTCCCGCTGCATGCCGGACCTA
This sequence comes from Candidatus Dormiibacterota bacterium, assembly GCA_035280285.1. Lineage (GTDB taxonomy): Bacteria > Chloroflexota > Dormibacteria > Dormibacterales > Dormibacteraceae > 40CM-4-65-16. The sequence continues at coordinate 53,914 of DATEGC010000098.1, forward strand.
CATTTCGGTCTGTCGTCGCCGTCATCCAGAACCCGCTGGCCACAACGCTGCCCGAGTGGCTTCTCGATGCGGTGCGGTTGGCTGCGTTTGCCCTGGTGGTGCTCGCGTATGTCGCCTGCGTGGCCTCGATAATCGACCGCTTCAGGCGAGCCCGCTACGACGCGAGGCTGCAGTTGAAGTGGTTCACGTATTCCGGCGTCGTACTGGTGGTCGCCCTCATCTTCGGCATCGCGGGCCAGGTCGTAAGCGGAAGTGTGGGTCCGCTGGTCCTCGGCACGCATCTCGGCGATGCGCTGATTCCATTCACCTTCGCGACCTTGACCCTGCCGGTCGCACTGGGAATCGCGATCCTGCGCTACCGCCTGTACGACATCGACCTCATCATCAACCGGACACTCGTATACGGCGGCCTGACCGCGATCCTCGGCGCGGTCTACGCCGCTGTGGTCACACTGCTCAATCGCCTGTTCATCTCGGTGTCGGGCCAGAAATCCGACGCTGCATACGTGGTGACTGCGTTCGCGGTGGTGATCGCATCGAGTCCGATCAAGGACTGGCTGCAGAGACGGGTCGATCGGAGTTTCCCCAACGCCAGTCCCTCGAAGGTGCTGGACGACTTCAGGGCTGGCGTGGACACGGTGGTTTCAGTCATCGACGTGCAGAAGGTCGCGCGCCGGCTGTTGGATCAAGCCGTGACCGCCTTCGACGCGCGGGGCGCCGTGCTGTACCTGGACTCGAGCGACTCGTCGCAACCCGTCTACAGCCGCGGCCAGGTGAACGGCAAGGAAGGGATCGAGGTGCCGCTGCGCTACGAAGACCGGTCGTTGGGCCGCCTCGTGCTCGGAAGCCGGCGGGGCGACGTCGGGTATACGCAGCAGGATCGAGAGGCGCTGCAGAGGTCGGCCGACTCGGTCAGTGAGGCCCTTGCGCTTGCGACTCACCTTGGGTTTCGCCCGCTGACTCGCCCGCCGCGCTAGCCGCCTGCTCCGACTTCGGCCCGTGCCGAAGTCCGTGATGCCCAGCCGAGTCGCTCCGTCCGGCTGAGGTGCTTCCCGAGTGATGCTGAACCACCGGCGCGGCCGGTTGTGAGCTCGCTCGGAGCATCGTTTCCGGCGCCCAGGGAGCCACGACGATCGACTTCGTGGCCGGTGGCCGATGCACCGTCTGCCTCGGCTCCAGCGTGTTGTCAGTACCCACCGCGACCACTCCCAGTGCGACCACGGCCGCGGTGGCGGCCGCTGCGGTTGTCGCGCCGCCTGGCCAACGGGCGGCGCGGAAATGAGCGATGCCGACCACGGCCACCGACGCCATCCAGATGCCTGCCTGCCGAACATACTCATCGAGACGCGCCAGCGCGGCGGCAAGGCGCCGGCTGACTGTGCGTACCGAAACGCCGAGCCGCGCCGCGATCTCGCGGTTGGTGTGACCCTGGAGGTACGCGAGGGTCAGGATCTGACGGTCGGTCGTGCGCAGCTGGGCCAGGGCGCCGTGTACAGCCTGCCGCTGGAGCGCCGCGACGAGGTCCTGCCACGTGCCGCGGGCGCTCGACGTCTTCGCGCCGTCCGCTGCTAGCAGGCGTCTCGACTCGCCGTGGCGGCCGAAGCGCCGGCGCTGGTCGATGGCGAACTTGCGGGTGCCGTGGACCAGCCACGACCGCATCGCGCCCGTCGCTTGCTGCTCGGCCGGGGGCTCAGGGTCGAAGTCCGTGCCTTCCGGCCAGCCCGCTTCGATGTGCGCCATTTCGGGGTTTCCCAGCCTACAAGGATCGAAGGAAAGTGGGGAGGCAATCTTGAGTAAGTGCTTAATGAGCCTCTACCTGAATCCGATTAGGCGCTGACCACTTTCTTGCCCTGCTGCTTGAACATCTCGACGATCTCCTTCACCGTGGTCGCATCGTCGGGCCTTTTGTCAGCGCCGCGAAATGACACGATGCGCGGAAACCGGAGCGCGTACCCCGCGGTGTGCCTGGGACTGGGCGTGATCTCGTCAGCCAGGACCTCGACCACCACCTCGGGCTTGAGCCACACGTCGGGCACCAGAACCGACTCCACGCGCGCCGGCTTCTTTTCGACCTGGAGCCGGTCTGCTCGCCTGTGAACCTCCCGCCACTCTGCGTCCGATAGGCCGGTGCCCAGCTTGGTGATCGTCACGAAGCGGTCGTTTTCCTTGTCGTAGACGCCAGCGAGTAGCGCGCCGACGCCGAACTCCGCGCGCTTACCTTTGCCGAAGTAGTAGCCGAGCAGGACGAGGTCGACCGTGTCGCTCAGCTGGCCGCTGGTGTGCCGTTTCAGCTTCACCCAGTTGAAGTTGCGTGAACCCGCCTGATACGGCGAGTCGGGTCGCTTGACGACTACCCCCTCCAGGCCCTGGCTGATGTAGTCGAGCAACGTCTTGGTCAGCACATCGACCGAATCGGTCTTGATGATCGGCGCAGGCAACAAGACCGACGAGCCGCGAATCACCTCGTCCACAATCGCGAGTCTCTCTTCATACGGAAGCTCAGTCAGGTCGCGTCCGTCGCGATACAGGATGTCGAAGATGAAAGCCGACAGCGGCAGCTCCTTCGCCGCCTCCTCGATCCCGTGCTTGCGGCGGCGACTGGCCGTCAGCTGGAACGGAACGTACTCCTCGGCTTCGATGCTGTATGCAATCGCCTCACCGTCGAGGATGAGCGATCGGTCTTTGAGCTGTCGCGTCGCGGTCGCGAGCTCCGCGAACATCAGCGTGAAGTCCTCGAGGTTGCGCGAGAAAATGCGGACGTCCTTGCCTTGCTTGTGGATCTGAACCCGAATGCCGTCGTACTTCGGCTGCACGGCGACCATTCCCAGACGTTTGATCACCGCCTCTGGATTGGGCAGGCGTTCCGCGAGCTGGCTTCGGATTGGACGCCCCACCGTGACTTTGAGGGCATTCACGGCTTTTTCTCCCCCGGACCAAAACGTCCTGGCGATCAGGCCCAGGTCCGAGGTGCGGTTGTACGCGCCCTCCAGGATGGGGCGCAGGGAGCGGTCGCCCTTCTTCGCGAATGACAGGGCGTCGAGCACTGTGGGATCGCCGATGCCGAGTCGCAGGCGCCCGAGGGCCATGCGAACGAGGTGCTTGGCGGCGGTTGGGTCGACCTGCTTCAGCAGACCAGCGAACAACGAGCGCTTCTTTTCGACCGAACCGGCGCCCGAGGCACCGGCGATTTCGGTGAGTCTCGCGTGGACCTCGCTGACGGAAAGCGCCGAGCCTGATTTTCGTCCGGACAGTTTCGCGGCCACCAGTCCAAGGTCGCCGACCTGACCGAACAGCTTGGAGACGTCCTCGCTCGGCCTGGCGAAAGCCTGCGCGATGGACGCGATCACGAGCTTTTCGCCGAGGCCGATCTCGACCGGCTCGAAGAAGGGGACGAGACGGCCCTGGATGAGGTACGTGATCGGCTGGATCTCGTCGGGCGAGCTCTTCGTGTAGATCTCGGACAGGGTCTTGACCAGCTCGTTACGGCTGGTGGTCGATTCCATCCGGTCGAGGTAACCGGCCAGCTCGGAGAACGTCACCTTCTGGAGACCGCCCGCAGCGCAATCACGGTCAAGAACTCAGTCACCTCGATCTGGGCGCCGGCCGGTCGCGCCGACCAAAGCGCTTGCAGACGCTGCCTGCCGCCACTTGGGAACCGCGGAGGCCGCTGTCCCTGGTGAAGGTAGCGGTGCATCTCGGTCGGGTTGGCGACGAGCACGGTGAATTGGTGATGGCTGGTCCCCGTCCGTTTGAACAACCGCTCATCGACCACCGACTGAATCGCCGCATTCGCGGCATTGATCAGGGGTTGAAAGACTGGATTGACGAGGGCGGCGACGGGTTGGCGCCGGCCCCCTGATGCGATTGCGACGTGCGGTCGCTTGTACTGGTGAGGCTGGATCAGTACCACCGCGCCGTTGGACCTAAGGTGTTGCCTCGCCCGCCGGAGGGCATGGACCATGCCCTTGAGCGCGATTCATCAAAGCGACCAGCTGAACAGAACCACATCGAACGGAGCGCCGCCAAGGCGAACACGCTCGGCCGTGCCGACGCGAAATGACACATTGCCAGTTCCTTCGACGGCCGCCATCCGACGGGCAAGCGCGACGCTGGATGCATCCTGCTCGATCGCGACGACACTGGCCGCGCGGCGTGCGTACTGGCCCGTGAGCCGGCCGTCACCAGAACCGACCTCCAAGATGCGACGTCCCTCCATCCGAACATGGCGCTCAATCAGACCGATCTCCGTGCCTGGGGGCGGATAGTCCGACGGCGGCTCGAGGGATCTGGACATCGAGCAGGATGCTAGCCCAGCGTGGTTTCTGTGGTGGGTGGCGGAGCGCCACCCACAGTAGTCGCGGGAGCTTATCTCCTCAAAGCAGCGACCGCTGCCTGGGTCATCTCGACCACTGGGACTTCAAAAATCTCCACGTCTACATTGTCCGCGCCGGCCGCCCTGCGGGCCTCGTCGCGCAAACCCGAGACCTTGCTCTCACTGGATTCGAGGTCGGCGCGCGATTCCCATGTGGTGGACACAGACGACCGTCCCGTTTGCCGGTCAACGACCACGGCGGTGGTTCGATAGCCCTTCAGTGCTTTTAGCACCGGGAGGGCCTTGTTGCGCATGAACACCGTCAGCGCGTCGACCTTGTCGGGGTCTCCGCTCATCGTATTGACGCGGGCGAAGACTCCGCCGGTCTTGGGCGCCTGCGGCATGTCCATGATCACGACCTCGCCCCGCTCGACGTTCACGATTCGCGTTCCGGCTACGTTGGTCGTCGCCTGCGTGCGAGTCTGCATGCCGATTTGCTCGCTCGCGCCGAGGGCTTTGGCCGACTCCCAGTACGTGATCCCAGTGCCCAAGCCGCTCTTCCGATCTATCAGCAATACGGCGCCCTGGTAGCCGGGTGCCTTGCTGGCGTTCGGAATCACCTGTTGCTTGAAGTTGGCGATTGTGTCATCGACTTTCTCGGGCGGCGCCTGAATACGCGTGGCACGGATGAACATGTCTCACCCTCCTTGTCCGTGAACACGCCGGGCCGGGCCCACCCCGGTTCGTGCCCCCACCCTACAACCGACGGTGCTTGCCTTCAATGGGCCAGATTCAGCCGGCGCGCCAGATACGGGGTCGAACACGTCGATCTTCCGATCTATCACGAGGAGTTGGCGTCCGCGGGCGACCGCACGATGCCTTGAACCATCTCGGTCATTACAAGGGCGGCTTTCTCATCATCCAGGCTCTGGCCCAGCGAGAGAGAGCACCAGCTCCAGAAATCAATCGCGTGGCCCAAAGCGGCCAGCAGCCAATCTTGCCGGTCCTCGGGAACCCTCCAGCCTTCAGCCAGAACACTTCGCTGCCATTCCGCCTGCTGGCGGTAAGCCGCCCACAAGGCTTCAAGCCCAGGCACGCCCTCGAAGTTGGGCATGTCCGCGAAGACGGCACGGTTCCGCCGGTAGTAGGGATAGAGCTCCAGCAGCGCGCGAAGCAACCGTTGGCCGGGGTCCGCAACACTCTGCCAGGCGGCCGGATCAGGCGGCGGATCAAGTTGCATTCCGTGCAGCGAGCAGGCTATGAACAGCGAAGCTAGGTCGGGAAAGTGCCGCTGGACCGTGGGGCGCCTCACGCCTGCGAGGCGGGCGATTGCGCTTGCGGTCGCGCGGGACGCACCGATGGTCATGTGCAGCTGGTAGGCGGCTTCGACGATCCGGCGCCGATTGTGGTCCCGGCTTTCGGCGCGGGCTTTCAGACGGTAGCGGCGGGCCATGCTCGAATTTTCAGGTTCACCTCTGCACTTGAATCTTGACAGCAGCCCCCGGTTTGTGAATCATGTGCAGTGGTGCAGATGAAATCGGTCAGCGCCGGCCGCTTCTACCCGTCAGGGGTCCGCGGCCCGGTTCCGCGCCTGCTCGAGAAGCTGGTCACTCGCTGGATGGGAGCGGTCCCTGGCATCGCGCGGGTCCAGCTCGCTGACCTCCGCCTTGCCTGGCTGATGACACGCCTGTTCCAGCACCTCCACCTTGACCGTGGTTCGTCCATGACGACTGTGCAGCGCGAGATGGTTGCGACGGTCGTCAACGGCTTGATCGACGGTGCGCCTTGACTCGGTTTGCACTCGGCGGCCTTGCGCCGTCTTACCGGTCTCGAGCACCTGGACCATGAGTTCGCGACGACCTGGCCTACGTACGATCTCGA
>DATEGC010000099.1:0-11571 GCA_035280285.1 Candidatus Dormiibacterota bacterium
GGCAACTCGCTGATGATTCCCCTTCCGCCCGAAACGATCTCCGAGTCCGGATTCGAGGAGGGGATGGAGGTCGCGATCGGCTCGCGGCCGGGCCACGTCGATCTGGATCCGGCGGGCATCCCGGACAAGTCGCTGATTGAATTCGCCGCTCGCTTCACCGAGCGCTATCGAGAAGACCTAGCGGAGCTTGCCGACCTCTAGGCAGAGGCCGGCGCAGCCACTCCCGAGTCTGGAAGAGCTCGTGTGGTTGCACGCGGTCGTGATCGAGGAGTTCGGAGGCGCACCCGGGATTCGAGATCGTGGGGTTCTCGAGTCTGCGATCGGTCGCCCTCTCAGCACGTTTGGCCGCAAGAATCTGTACGGCAGTCCCTTCAAGCGAGCCGCCGCATTGGCCGAGAGCATCGTGCTGAACCACGGCTTCGTCGACGGAAACAAGCGGACCGCCATGTATGCAATGGGCGCATGGCTCGAACGTGAGGGTTACAGGATCGAGACTAAGAGGGGAGAGCTCCGCGATCTCGCCCTCTCCATCGCAAGAAAGAGTTTCACCATCGATCAGATCGCTAGTTGGCTCAAGGAGCGCTCGAAGCGCATCTAGTCTGATCGGCCGAGCACGCGAGTGTCCGGCCGCTGCCTAGGCGGGTCGCTATGTTCCGGCAGGTGGTCAACAGCCCGAGAAGATGTGATCGGTTCAACGCTACCCTCCGCGTTTCAGCCGTAGAATTTGCCGCGGCCAGCGCGAGGAAGGTTGCGCGACACACGGTTTCCAAACCGTGATGCTTAGGCTGTTTCAGGGACCAATTCGAATACAGCGGGCCGGCGGCGGCCTGTAAAACCGCCGCGAAAGCTTTGGGGGTTCGACTCCCTCCCGGCCCACCGTTACCAAATGGCGGTAATGCCGCCTAACATTTTGACGTTTGTCCAAGCCTTCCGTGGGTGGGCATTCCACAGTTTCGAGCGTTGGAGCGCCAGGTTTAGATCCTTCTATGCCTTGACAACCTCGGCCGGCGCCACGCCATCGGTACGACTTACTGCGCGCTGATGGGCACCAGGCGCTGGGCTCTCGGCAGTCGCCTCACCGGAATCCTCCACGGCTGCCTGGTCGACCGCCAGACCTGCGGCGAGGACGTCGAGTACTTCATTGTGCGCGGGCCCGACGCGTTCAAGGTGGCGTTATCCGGCGCTTGCCGAAGGGGCTTCCCGAAGGTGGGCTTGCCGGCCGTCTTCTAGGCGACCACAATCTACCCCGAAGTGGTCGCGCTGCTCCGCCGGCAGCCGCTGGTTGCCGTCTTCGCGATCCCCGCCCAGGCATACTCCGCGCCTTGACCGCCGAGCGCGCGCGATCCATCGCGTGGCTCTGCTTTGGGCTGACGGTCGCCTTCGTCCCGCTTTCGATATTCATGCTCACCCGGTCGCCCAAGATGGCGGTCACGACGCAGGACGCCTGGACCATCGGGGTCGCGTTCGTAGGCGCCTTCGCGTTCACCGCCGTGGGTGCGCTCATCGTCTCCCGGCATTCGCGTCACACCATCGGCTGGATCTTCACGCTGTCCGGCCTGGCCACCGCTGGCGCCGTGCTGTTCGCGGCTTACGGCGAGCTTTCGCACGCGCCCGGCTGGTCGCTCCCGGCCGGTCAGCTCGTCAATGACATCGGGTACGTACTGCTGCAGAGCGGAGTCTTTCTGCCCCTCACGCTCGGGCTGCTGCTCTTTCCGGATGGCCACCTGCTCTCGCGTCGCTGGTGGCCGGCTGCCCTGCTGGCATTTGCCGGGCTGATCCTGCGTCTGGTCGGCGACAGCATGGATCAGTCGTGGTGGGTATCGGAATGGCTCAGCAACATCGGCGTTCTGGCGACGATCGGCTCGGCCATGGCCGGGCTTGCCGCGCTGGCGCTGCGATGGCGGCGGGCGGGTCCGATCCTGCGTCAGCAGCTGAAGTGGATCACGGCGGCCGCCACGCTGGTGGTGGCTTTGTTCGTGGTCGACGTCGTCATCGATATCTGGAACCATGACTTGATCCGGTCCGTCGAGTTCCTGGTCTTTGTCGTCGCGTACACCATCATTCCGATCGCCGCCGGTGCGTCGATCCTCCGCTACGGCCTCTATCAGATCGACCTAATCATCAATCGCGCGATCGTCTACATCGCACTGACCGCGATCCTGGCCGGACTCTACGCGGGCTTTACGGCCACGCTGCAAAGATTGTTCGTTGCCTTCACGGGTCAGTCATCCGATGCGGCGATCGTGATCACGGTCGCGTTGATCGCAACCCTGTTCACGCCAGTGCGCAACTCTCTGCAAAGGCTCGTCGATACCCGATTCAAGGATGCACGGGACCTCGAGCGGCTGATGGAATCCCTTGAGAACGAGGTCGGTCAGGTGGTCGACGTTATCGTCGCCCAGAGGCTCGCCGCACGCCTGCTGCGCACCGCCCGGGAGGGCGCCGGTGCACGCGGCGCCGCACTCTTCCTCGACGGCGCGTCCGAGGGAAGTCCGTCCTTCACCGCCGGCGAGTGGACCGGCGATGCGGAGCTCGTGGTTCCGCTCCGAGCCGGAGACCAGGAGATCGGTCGCCTGGCCCTCGCGCCGCGCCTCCACGGCGCGCCGTACGCCCAGCGTGAGCGTGAGCGACTCCAGAAGGCTGCCGACATGGTCGCGATCGGCCTCACGCTCGCTCGCGACCGCGGCCAGGAACTGGTCCCGCTGTGACGCGAAGAGTCCCCGCCGGTTGGTGGGGCATCGCTTTCGTGGTGCTGCTATTCATAAGTGCGGCGATGGCCTCACTGCCAACGGCTGCCGACTCTGACGCCAAGATCACGGCGTTCTACCGCGACCACGGCGCGATCGTCATCACGCAGCAGGTGATCGGCGCCATCGCGCTTGCGCCCTTCACCGCCTTCGCGCTTTCGCTTAGATCCGGTCGATGGCTGAGGCCAGCTGTCTTTCTATTTGTCGCGGCCGAGCTGGTGACCAACATCGTGCCGCCGGTCATCCTGGAGTCGCCGAAAGCCGCGCGCCCGCTGACAGTGGTCGAGGATCTCGCCGATGGCGCGCTTTTCGTAGCCACCGCGATCTTCGTCATCGTCGCCACGCTCGAAGAGCCGCTCTGGCTCCGCGTGATCGCCTATCTAATCGCGGCCGTTTGCGCGATCCGTGCGGTGGCCAGCCCGCTCGGCGTCACGGCGCTGGACCAGGTGGCGCCGCTCGCCTTCGTCGTCTTCGTGCTTGTCCTCAGCGTCCGGCTGTTGGTCGGCCGTGGAGCGCCAATCATGACGCGGACATAGGCTCTGCCTCCGCCGTCGCACTTGCCTCCGCCGTAGCCGTATCACGCGCCCCGAGACGGCCGCGAGTCAGGATCAACACCGCTACCGCCCACGCCAGGACGACCAGGTGCACGGCGCCTCCCCCGGGCTGGACGACGAACAGGCCCGGCGACGCACCAGCCAGCAGCTGCCCATTGTTGGTCGCGTCGAAGGTGACGTGTACGAGAGCGACGATCAGGATGCTGCCGCCCGTCATGTTGTAGATCCAACCGAGGACAATCCGAAACGGGATCCCGAACACCATCAGCGCCGCCATGGTGAAAAGGAAGTTCCCGACCGGCTGACCGATCAGGAGCGGCATGTGCAGCAACCCGAACAGCGGGCCCGCGATCACCGCAGCCAGCAACGGCCCTCGATAGGTCGCCAGGCGAGCCTGCACAATGCCCATCCACGCGGTCTCCTCCCAGAGGCTCACGATCGGGAGGATCGTCAGCGTCGAGAGGTAGTCCTCGATCACCGACCGGTTCGTGAACAGTGCATGCACTGCCCCACCGCCGAAGACGACCGCCGTCCAGAGCAAGCTCATGATCGGGATGCCAAGTAGAGCGAGCAGATACCAGGCCGGGTGAATCCGCCAGCGGAAGATCCGGCCGAACAGATGGCGGACTTCCGTCCAGCCGCCGCCCGCCCACGTGACCAGGACGGCAGGCCCGAGCTGTGCGAGAAAGATGGCGCCGAGCAGCGGGAATGGGATCAGCGGCACGCCGGCGAGCGCGGCCGGGATGAGAAACGCCCATCCGATCGCGAACATCAGCAAGAGCATCACCGCCACCGGATGGCTGGCGATCAGCTGTCGAAGGCTACGGGGAGACTGAACTGGCTCGGCGCTCGCGGTGCTCATGGACCCCTTCCTCCCGGTCAGAGCCTGTGGTTGGTGGGCATCAGTCTGAGTGCGGCCGGGAGTTTGTCAACTCTGCAGAAGAAGGTCTCGGCAGCCGTTGCAATATTCGTGTGGCCAGGCCCCGAAGGCTGGCCCATTGGCCAGGCAAGTGGATCTGACGCTCCCATATCTCCAGTTTTGAGTTCATTTCGGGTTTAGCAAACTGAGGGTCGGGAGCCCCCCGGCCCACTTCAAGGTTTCGACTTAACTCCGACCCACAAAGCCACGTGTGGACTTCCCGCGGACAACGCTGATCGGGGCGAGGGATTCGCGACGATGGTCTGGGCCGATGAGGCGATCCCGCTAGTCGACGCTTGTCGGTCGAGCGAGGCGTTTGACCGCCCAAGCGATCACCTCGGCCGCCCGCGCGGGCGACGCTCCGATCAGGACGTCGAATGCCCGCCGGCTAGCTGATGAGCCGAGCACCACGAAGAGCTCGACGAAGTGCTGCCTGTCTTTCGGATCCATTCCTTTCGTGATTCCACCAATCCACGATTCGACCCGGCGCAGTCTCACGTCTCGATATTTTCTTCGCAGCTCGTCGGCCATCTGAGTAGCAAATGCTGCCTGCATCGCGGGATCGAGCGAAGCCTGACGTTCGAACAGCGCACGCACTGTCGGATACACCTGGTCGAGCGAGGCCGAAGGCGGCAGCGTTTCGTCGAGAGTGATACCTGCCGCTGACGCCAGGAGTCCCGCATAGTGCTCGGTCAACCCGTCCATCAGGTCCGTCTTCGTCTTGAAGTGCCTGTATACGGTCGCAACCGCAACTCCGGCTTCGTCAGCGACTGCGGGGATCGAGAAATCGGGAAGTGGCCGCGCCAGAACCCGCGCTGCTGCCTCGAGGATGCGGAGCCCCGTCGCCTTCGCCTGCTCGCTCCGGAGCGCGCTTGTATAGGCCCTCGCCACACCTCAATTTTAGCGAGAGGGATTCTTATATTGACAAGAGGTTAACCTATCACCGATACTGAGGCGCGGGGTATGGGCGCGATCACGCCAACTGGCTTGGTTCGGCCTCTCAGCGAGCTGCGCTGGGGCGATCGCGAGCTCGTCGGTGTCAAAGCTGCGGCTCTGGGCGAACTGCTGGCGGCTGGATTCCCGGTACCGGCCGGCTTCGTCCTCACTACCGCGGCCCAGGACCGCCTGATGGGCGATGACCTGATGGAGACCATGCGTTTCGTAGCAGCGGAGTTGGGAGATGAGGCGGCGGCGGTGCGGTCCTCGGCGGTCGCAGAAGACCTACCCGGGGCATCCTTTGCCGGCCTGTACGAAACGATGCTCGGGGTGCGGGGCGCCGACGCCATTCGCGATGCGGTGAAGCGATGCTGGGCTTCGGCGGCCGGCGATCGAGCGCGCGCCTACACGGCGCACGCCGGCAAGCAGCGCGCCGGTGGGATGGCGGTCCTCATCCAGCGCCTCGTCGCTGCCGATTCCGCGGGCGTGGCCTTTACGGCCAATCCGATGACGGGGGCGCGCGGCGAGATCGTCATCAACGCAGTACGTGGCCTCGGCGAAAAACTTGTCTCCGGCCGCAGCGTGGGCGACGAGTGGATAGTCCAGGGCAACAACATCAAGTGCACTCGCTCCGATGAGGCTGCCCTGACGCCCGATCAAGCCCTTGCCGTTGCCGACCTGGCGCGTCGCGTTGAGCTCAAGCGCGGACAGCCGCAGGACATCGAGTGGGCATTGAGTGGCGGACGGATTTATCTCCTCCAGGCCAGACCGATGACCGCGTTGCCCGAAGCCGTCGACTGGACTCCGCCCGTCGGCGGTGGCTGGATGCGCAACTTCCGTTACGGCGAGTGGCTCCCCGACCCGGTGACACCCCTTTTCGAGACGTGGGTTCTGCCGAGGATAGATCGCTCATTGATCGCGGCCGCGGCCCAACTCAGCGGAATTCGCACTCCTGGTCCGACGTACGTGATCGTCAACGGGTGGTGCTTCGCCAATCCGGCTGGGCGATCGACGACCGTTGGTTTCTTGCTGAGATCGCTGGCCGTGCCGCGTGTCATGCGGGCTCTGGCACTTCAGTTCACGCAGCCTGCGATTGCGGATGGCCTGATCGTCAAGCCGCTGGAAAAGCGATGGCGCGATGACCTTTTGCCGCGCTACCGCGCACTGGTGACCTCAGGCGACAATGCAGTCGCCACCTCGGATACCGCCGAGCTCATGCGCCTGGTTGATAGCGTCGCCGACCTCGTAGGTGAGTACTTCATCACCTTCAACTTTGTGGGCGGCTCAGCGTGGCGGCTTGAGGCGGGCCTCGCCCGCTTCTACCGCCGGAATCTGTGGCCAGTGATCGCAGGCACGCACCAGGACCTCCTCTGCGGGTTGGAGATGGGTGACGACCAACCTCGTCCGCATCTCGTGCAGAGCCTGGACTGGATCTCCCCGACGCTTGGAGAGCTTGCACTCGCGGGTCAGCGCAAGCCATCGGACGCACGCAAGGCGAAGCTCCGCGAATCACGAGCAGCGGCGGAAACACGCTGCCGGGCTGCCCTCGCCAATCGGCCGAAACTGCTTCGACAGTTCGAGGAGCTGCTCAGCTACGCGCAGCGGTACGCGATCTTGCGTGAGGAACAGTGCGCAGACCTCACGCTGGGCTGGCCTGTGATCCGGCGCGCCGCGATCAGGCTTGGCGAATTGCTTCGCAAGCACGGAGTGATCGATACCCCGGAGGACGTTTTCTTCGTCACCAATAGGGAGCTCACGGGAGCAATCGATGGCGGGTCGAGAGCCAGCCTGACGATGAATGTGGCCGAGCGACGCAGCCTGTGGGAGCGGCAGCGAAAGTTGGCGCCACCGCTGCTCGTCGGACGGATGATGCCTTTCTTCCGCAAGATGCTCGAAAGCAACCTCGAGAGCATGCGCACGCCGAGCGAAGCGACGTCTGGCGCAATTCGCGGCCTCCCAGCCAGTCCGGGCCGAGCCAGCGGGCCGGTGCGGGTCATTCGAGGTCAGGAGGACTTTGGCAAGCTCCTTCCGGGCGACGTTCTTGTCACCCAGGCGCCAATGCCGGCGTGGACGCCTCTCTTCGCTCAAGCCGTAGCGCTGATAACTGACACCGGGACTGTGGCCGCGCATGCCTCGCTTATTGCCCGCGAGATTGGAATTCCGGCCGTGGTCGGTACCGGCGACGCCACGGTGCGCCTGCGTGACGGCGAGGTCGTGATTGTGGATGGGGCGGCGGGTCTGGTTGAGGTCGAGCAGAATTCGGTTGCAGGCGGAGTGAATCGCTAGCGATGGGAAGGCCAATGGCCCAGCTCCGCGTATCCGGATAAATAGGAACCGAGCAGGTCACGGTCGGGCGGTCTCTGGCTCGCAAGCAAGGCCTCGCTGATCGCGAAGTGATCGATGCCATGGTGGCCCTGATCGCTGCCGCCGCCCGTCAGTCGTGCAGCTCTACCGGGAAACGAACGTAGAGATGAGCTCGGGGCAAGGCTCGAGGCTGTCGAGCCAAGGCTGGTGGTGGCGGCGATCCTGAAGCCTGGCGGCAAACCGGCTCTCGACAAGCCGATTGACTGGACGCGCCTCGGCTTGCGCCGACCCGACTAAATATGCGCGGCGCTCGAGGCGGCCGGAATCACAGCCGAATCACCTCTGTCCGGATCCAGCCCGGCCACGCCGGCTAGCACCGCCTTGCACTGTACCCCGTCTTATTTCGATCGGCTCCCCTGCTTCATGTGCAGACGGCCCTCGAGACCGTCGAGAACCACGTCCAGCCCGAACTCGAACTCCTTCCCGTAGTCGTAGCCGGGCTTCGTAGCGTAGTCGATCATTTCGGCGAGATAAGGGAGCTCGGCTGCGCGGTGCTGGCGGAGGATGTTAGCCCCCAGCTCCACCACCTGTTCCGGCGTCTGTATGGGCATGTTCGCCTGCTGCAGCGCGAAGCCGTAGACGTAACCATCGATCGCCGAGAACGCGTGGGCGGCCATCTCGATGTCGAAGCCCGCCTGCCGCAGCTTGCCAATTACCCAGTTGTGGTGACGCAAGGTGGCCGGGCCAGGCCTTGTCCGCGATTGCATCAGGCTGGTCGCCCAGGGGTGTCGACGCAGCGCTTCGCGGGCCGAGATCGCGCGGTCACGCATTGCCCTCTTCCAACCGGCGCGGCCGGAAGCCAGTGAGATCTCGCTGAAGACGAGGTCGACCATGCCGTCGAGCAGGTCACTCTTGTTGGCGACGTGGTTGTAGAGCGACATCGCCTCGACTTGGAGCCGCTCTCCGAGCCTGCGCATGCTGAGCCCGTCGGTGCCGGCCTGGTCGGCCAGAGCGATCGCCGCGCGCAGCACCCGCTCCCTGGTCAAAGGGACCCGAGGCAGGGCACTGGGGTCGGTCTGAGTGGCCAATTTGCACTCTCCTCTTGACAGAGCTTACGGCGTAAGCATAGACTTACGCCATAAGCTTACATCGTATGTTCAGGAGGAACGCAAATGCTGTCACCCAAGCGTCTCGCACGGACCGCCGGCGTCCTTTACTTGCTGGTCGGCATCTTCGGCGGCTTTGCCGAAGGTTTCGTCGAGCCCAAGGTGTACGTTGCCGGCAACGCGGCGGCCACAGCCGCCAACGTGGTCGCGAACGCAACACTGGTCCGCACCGGCGTCGTCGCGGACCTGCTGGATCAGGTGTTGTTTGTCTTCCTGGCCCTGAGCCTCTATGTGCTCCTGAAGCATGTGCACCACGGCATGGCCAGGTCAATGGTGATCCTCGTTGCGCTAGCGGCCGGCATCGCGTGCCTGAATACAGTCTTCGAGTTCGAAGGCCTGCGGGCTGCCACCAGCGGCGCCTACGCTGCGGCGCTGGGCACCGCGGGTTCCAATGCCATGGTGCTGACGCTGCTCGACCTCCAGCACTATGGGCTGCTAGTCGCGCAGATCTTCTTCGGCCTCTGGCTCGCGCCGCTGGGATACCTCGCCTACAGGTCGGGGCTGTTCCCAAAGGCGTTGGGGGTCGCGCTCGCCGTGGGTGCGGTCAGCTACCTCGTGGATGTGCTGGCGGCGTTCTTGGTCCCGGACGTCGCCGTGAGGATCCACTCGTTCGTCGTTATTCCATCCGCGATCGCGGAAATCTCGATGGTCGGGTACCTGCTGGTGTTCGGCGTCAGGTCGGTCAAGCCGGCCGAGCCCGCCCTGGTCGCGGCATGAAAGCCACGTGGTTGGAATCCCGGACCGCGAATTCGAGATTGATCGATGGCCTGTTCCTGTTGGCGTTTCTCTTCTACGGGGCCGGCGATGGCCTCGCGACTTCCGGTGGTCGGCGGGCGTGAAGGATTCGACAGGGGACGATCTTGTTGGGCGCTCTGGATCTGTGCTTGGGATCCAATACCAAAAGGCATACCCTCACACCTGTCAAAGTCATCTTTCGCAGAAATCTCAGCCGTCGTCTGATCGATGCCCTTTCGACCGCAGGAATCCAGAGGGGCATGGGTCCTTCACAGCGCTATCTGCTTACGGTTGCCGGGCGCAAAACGGGCATATTGCGCACCACACCGGTGAGCCTGGTCATCGATGATTCCACCCGCTACCTCGTGGGGCCTTACGGAGAGGTCGGCTGGGTCCGCAATGCGCGCGAGGCAGGGGTTGCAACCCTTGCGCGCGGAGGTCGGAGCGAACAGTTCTTGCTGGTCGCTGTCCAGGACGCTGAGGCGGCGCTCATTCTCAGGCGGTACCTGAAGCTCGAACCGATCACGCGGCGCTATTTCAACGTATCCGAGGATGCACCTCTTGAAGCATTTGAGGGCGAGGTCGCCACCCACCCTGTCTTCAAATTGAGACCCGCCAATCAATAGCCGTCGAGCACGTCAATCACCCAAGCCTGAGTCGTACCGATCGAATCGAGGACGTCGCTGCGAGCGTGACTCGATCGCCCATGATACGCGGGTATCGCTTCTTCGCGGAAGTCCTCCCACTGACCTCATGTGGGAGCCATTGTTTCGACGACCAAAATCGAGTTCAAAATCGGGCTTCGCGCCGACCCCCTCGAGCCGCGGGATCACAGAGAGATCCCAGTTCTTTTGGCGAGCGTCTCGAAGGGAACCTGAGAATCGGCCGTCGCCGTCGCGAATTTGACTAAAGACGCTGCGGCTGGAACTGGTCGATGGCTGAGCTGACAGTTCGCATGGCCGCCTTACGTCGTGGGGTTCGACTCGAGTGGCTGACCGTTGCCTGGATGATCCTCGAGGCGGTGCTTGCCATAGGCGCCGGCGTGACAGCTCGAAGCGTGCTCCTGACTGCCTTTGGCGCTGACAGCGTCATCGAGCTATTCAGCGGCGCCACGCTCGCATGGCGTCTCCACGCCGAGGCCCGCGGCGGAGACGACAGCCGTCTCGACAGCGTTGAGAAGCGGGCTATTTGGATCTCGGCTCTTCTCCTGGTTTTGCTCTGCATTTACATCCTGGCGACCTCGGCCTTGGGGCTGGTCTTCCGATTCGAGCCGGAGAGATCCTGGCTCGGGATCGTGGTCTCAGCCGCCGCCGTCATCGTCATGCCTTGGCTCGCGGCGCAGAAGCGAGGCGTCAACCAGACCGTTGACAGCCCTGCTCTTCGGGCAGACATCGCCGAGTCTGTGAGCTGCGCATTCCTTGCGGCAGTGACACTTGCAGGAGTGGCTCTTAACGCGGTCACAGGGTGGTGGTGGGTCGAGTACATTGCCGCGGTGGCACTCCTAATCTGGCTGGTACCCGAGGCTCGGGAGACTTTGGAGGCGGCACGCGAGGGCATGACTAGTGGTGAGCTTGACTGAGATGACGATCACGATCACGGCGCCATGACTGGTAGTCGTCTGCGGCTGGCTCCTACTGACGCTCGTGATCCTCGTCGCGGAGGCGGTGGCCGGATTCCTCTCGCATTCGCTGGCCCTGCTGTCCGATGCCGGCCACATCGTCTTAGGTCGAGCCCACAAAACCGAAATGAGATTCGACCGGTGGCGGCAGCGCGGCCGAACCCGCTCAGGTCGCGCGAATGCGCCCTGCCCTGCCGTCCTCCGAGGAGACCCGTTCGAACGCCCGCTACTCCTGGCGGTTGAAGGCAATTACCGCCCCGGCGAGGAGGACTGCCCCCAGGCTACCCACGACTGCGATATCGTCGAGGAGGCTCATGGTGTGCCCGAGCACGGTCACGCGGAGGATGCTCGTCCCTACAGTCGCCTCACCGCCAAGAAAGATCTGACGGATGGCGTCGACTCCATATGTGAGCGGGTTGACCTTCGAGATGACCTCAAGCCAACCGGGCACCTTGTTCACCGGAAAGAAGACTCCGGCCAGGAAGATCAACGGAAAGATGAGCAGCTGGATGATGAACTGAAAGCCCTGCTGGCTGGTCATGAAAGACGCGATGAGGATGCCTAGCCCCGACAGGCCGAAGGCCAGGATGGC
>DATEGC010000100.1:0-12385 GCA_035280285.1 Candidatus Dormiibacterota bacterium
GCGGCGCGACCACCGCCAGCACAATGCCGACGGGGACGTTGACGAAGAGGATCCAGCGCCACGAGAAGTAGTTGGTGATCACGCCTCCCAGGAGCAGGCCAAGCGCGCCACCTGAGGCGGATACCGCCGAGTAGACGCCGAGCGCCTTGTTGCGGCCAGCGCCTTCCGCAAACGTGTCGGCGAGAAGTGAGAGAGCCGTAGGCGCGACGATCGCGGCTCCGATCCCCTGCGCGGCTCGCGCGACGATCAGCTCAGCAGACGTGGTGGCAAGACCGCCGGCGAGCGAGCCCACTGTGAAGACAAGCGTCCCGATGACGAACATGCGCAGGCGGCCGAATAGGTCCCCCGCCCGGCCGCCGAGCAGGAGAAGGCCGCCGAAAGCGATGGCGTAGGCGTTGACGACCCATTCGAGGTCGGTCGAGCTGAAGTTGAGCGCGTGCTGGATGGAAGGCAGCGCGACGTTGACGATCGCCACGTCGAGCACCACCATCAGCTGGGCGACGGCGATGACCCCGAGGGCCACGCCGGACGATCGACGCAAATATTGACTGGACATTGCTTTCTCCTCAGTTGGTGTTGGTCAGCCGTAGGAACCGGCCGATGCCGATGAGCCGAAACTGGGCGCGCTCGTAGCGCGGAAAGGCATGGGCCGCGGTGGCGAAATCGACAACCTCTGGATTCGTCACGTGGTAACTGCGGCCGCCGTAGGTGATCTCCGCCTTGCCTGCGGCGAGCACGTTCTGGTACCACGCTGAGTGCTCGTCGAAGGTCAGCGGAATGACAAATCCGTCGATTTCAGAAGTGCGCGCTGCGCGCGCCCGGCCCGTGGGGCGCATGCCGAGTGGGCTTGCGTACATTCGACCCGTGCGCCTACCGGGGTGGCGGAGGATGCCGACGATGGGGTTCCAGCGCCGGCCCGCGACCAGGAGCACGAGCGGATTGATCAACCCCGCGGCGAAACGGACGGTGCGACGGGCTCGGGGCCCAAGGTGGAGCGTTCTTGTCGCTTGCATGCCCCAAGGACGGAGCACGTCACGTGGTTGTGACGTTTTCGTCCAATGTCACATCCGGCGCGGCTACCTCGTCCTTGCTTGAGGTGATCGCGTGATCGACAGCTCAGGTTTCAACCAGGCGTGGGCAGAGCACCACGGCTTTCTGCTCGACGTTGCGTACCGATTGCTCGGGAGCTACAGCGACGCGGAGGACATCGTGCAGGAGGCGTTCTCCCGCTTGCTGCGAACGGACCTCGACCCGATCGAGGATGTGCGCGCGTGGCTGGTCGTCGTGGTCAGCCGGCTCTGCCTCGATGAGCTGCGCTCCGCCAGGGTCCGGCGCGAGGCTTATATCGGACCGTGGTTCCCGGAACCACTGGTCCAGTCGGCGGGCGCAGCCGCCGATCCCGCGGACGTGATCACGCTGGACGAGAGCGTGCGGATGGCGATGCTGATCGTCCTCGAGCGCATGTCCCCAGCGGAGCGGGTCGTCTTCGTGCTTCACGACATCTTCGAGTTCCCGTTCGAGAAGGTGGCGGAGATGGTCGGCCGCACGCCGGCCGCCTGCCGGCAGCTGGCCACCCGCGCGCGCAAGCGGGTACAGGAAGAGGCCGGCAGCCACCGCTTCGAGGTCGACCGCGCTGAGCAGCAGCGGGTCGTGAACGCGTTCATCGCCGCCTGCGCAAGCGGAGACGTTCAGAAGCTGCTGCCGCTGCTTGACGCTTCAGTGATCGGCTGGGCCGACCTCGGCGGCATGCTGCCCGCGGTCCGCACGCCAAATGTCGGGCGTAAAGAGGTCGGCAACGGCCTGATGAGGTTCTTCAGCGCCACAGTCGGCACGACGATGGAGGCGCGCGACATCAATGGGGAGCCTGGGGTCGTCGCCTACCGTACGGGTGAGGTGGCGGCGGTGCTGGCTCTAACGGTCAAGTACGGCAGGATCACCCGCGTTTACGCCGTCGTCGACGCGCGCAAGCTGGAGCAGGTAAAGAGAGCTCTCGCCGTTTAATCGAGTCGTGGGGCGACCGCTTGTGCTGCTCGCCGCTTGGTTGCTCGCCGCGACCTGCGGCGGCACCAGCCCCAACACCGTCGCGATCTATCCCGTCTACCAGTTCACGTGCTGCGTGAAGGAGGATGTCGAGCAGAGCTGGCGTCCGGGCCACACGGTCGAGCTGCACTGGATCGTGAGGCAGGGCGCACCGTCGGTCAGCAACGTGCCGCATGCCGTGACGCTGGTCGCGACGATCTACGGACCGTACGCGGACATGGAGACGCTGAAGAAAGGCGGCGGGGCGACGAATGCCGTCCAGGGCTCGGTGGTCAAGACGAACGACCGCACGCCAAAACCAGTGCCGGTCTCAACCTTCATCCTGTCCCCTGACCTGCCCCCGGGTTACTACAACCTGACTTTTACAGATGACTTCGGGAACGGCAGCTCGGCCGGCGGCGCCATGGTTGTTCGGGTCGGATCCGGCTGAGCCGTCAGGCGTGCATCCTGATTCCGAGCTCGTCGATGTGCGCCAGCAGGTCGCTAGGGTCGTCGTAGACGCGGTACGCGCCGGCCGTTTGCAGCTCTTCCCGCCCGTAGCCGCCTGAAAGCACTCCGATCCCAAGCGCCAGGGCGCGCCGGGAGGCGAGCATGTCCCACACGCTGTCGCCGACGACAAAGCTCTCAGTGACCGGACGGCCGAGCGCTTCGGCGGCGGCCAGGAACACGTCCGGATTTGGTTTGGCGTAGGCGACCTTGTCACGCGTGATGACCGGCACCCCCGGCGGAATCTGGAACAGGGTCAGCGATGCCTGGGTGGGCGCGTCTGCGCCGCTGGTGGCAATACCCCACGGAACGCCGGCCTCCGTCAATGTGTCGAGCAGCGCCTGCGCGCCGGGCAGCGGCCGCACCTCGCCGATCCTTCGCTCGTAGCCCTCATCGTGCAAGGTGCGGAGGCGGTCAGCCTCCGCCGGGCTTATGTCGCGGCCAGTCTCGCGCGCGAGCGCGCGCACAAACAGTCCGCCGCTCATCCCGATGCGGCGGTGGATTCGCCAGATGGAAAGCTCGATGCCGGCGGACTCGAGTGCTTCACGCCACGCAAGCACGTGCTGATAGACGCTGTCGACCAGTGTGCCGTCGAGGTCGAAGAGCAGCGCCGGACGGTCGGTGCGGCGAGCGGTCACTGCGGTGACCCTAATCGATGGCGGCGGGGTTGCGGGCCTTGAAGACCCTGAAGAGGATCGCCAGCGATGGAATCAGCGCCAGCATCCCGACGCCGATTACGACCAGAAGCGCGTCTAGGGTCGAAGACGGCGCGGCCGCGGCATCGATCGTCACGGTCGGCGGAATGAGAGAGGGCCACTGCCCGACGGCCCACGCCCACAGGACGAGCACCACCTGCCCGGCCACGGCCACGCGCGCTATCCGAGGCCGTGAGCGCGAGACCGCGGCAAGGGCCACCAACCCATTGATCAGGGCGAGGAGGGCCAGAGGCAACCCGCGACCCAAAAGAGCGTGAGCTAGATTGGGCGCGGCGAGAGGGGCGAGCCCGAGGCAGATGACCGCCAGCACGCCGGCGACAACGCCGGCAATGGCCGCCTTCTGGCGGAAGTCACTTTCCAGCGGGGTGGCCTCGGTCTCGACCATCAAATATGTGGCCGCGAGGTAGGCGCACATGGAAACGGCGAAACAGCCGATCAAGAAGCTGTATGGCGCGGCCCACGAGCTAGATGTCAAGCCGACCGCGACGGCGCCGATGCCGGTGGCGAGGAAGAACGGCGCGATGATGCTGGCGGTTCCGAAGGCGACGCCCCACGTCGAAGCACCCCCCACCGCCTCGCGGCCGTGGGCGCGAAACGCAAACGCGGCGCCACGAAGCACGATGCCGACGAGCGCAATGGTGAACGGCACGTACAGGTCGAGGCTCAGAACGCCAAACGCCGAGGGAAACGCGGTGAAGAGGCCGGTGATCATGAAGATGAGCCACACGTGGTTGGCCTCCCACACCGGTCCCATCGCGGTGGCAACCGCCTGACGCTGTTCGCGCGCCCTCGGCCCGCTTGCGAACAGGTCCCACACACCGCCGCCGAAATCCGCGCCCGCGAGGACCGCGTACGCAGTGAGCGCCAACCACAGCACGGCCGCGATGATTCCCGCCTCGCTCATGCCGCGGTCCGGTTGCGGCGCGCCTGCAGGAGTAGCAACCTCGCGGTCGTGATCGCCAGCCCGATATAGATCGCAAAGAAGATCACGAATGTGAGGCCCAGCGCGGGCGCGGTGGTGGCGGCCTCGGATGTGCGCAGGATTCCGTAGACGATCCACGGCTGGCGGCCGAACTCGGTCACGAACCAGCCTGACTCCATCGCGATCACGGATGCGGGCCCGGCCGCCACCAGGGCCCACAGCAAAGGCCGCCGCAATGGAATTCGCCGCGCGTAGATGAACAGCGCCCAGAACAGAGCCGCCAGCAGACCGAGGGTGAGGCCGAAGCCCACCATCGAGTCGTATGAGAGGTGCACGAGCACAGCATTCGGGCGGTCATCCGGCGGGAACGTTTCCAGGCCCCTGACCTCCGCGTTGGGGTCGAACGCCGCAAGCAGACTGAGCAGACACGGGATCTCGATCGCCCCCACCACGTGGTGCTGCGAATCGACTGGAATGCCTCCGACACTGACTGGCGCGCAACGCGTGGTCGTGTAGATGCCCTCCAGCGCGGCGAACTTCGCCGGCTGCGCCTGGTAGATGAATCGTGCGCTGGTGTCGCCAGTGATGCCGGACAGGACGATGGCGGAGGCTGCCATCGCCATTCCCAACGTCAGCCCGCGGCGATGCAGCAAGTCGTCACGGCGCCGCAGCAGGCCCGCCGCATACACGGCGGCGACGAGAAAACCGGTCACGACGTAGGCCGAGACCAGCATGTGTGGATCCTCGGTTGGCGTCGATGGGTTCAAGGCGGCGGCAAGTGGATCGACGTCGACCAGATGACCATCGCTGGCGAGTCGAAATCCAGTCGGCGTGTTCATCCACGCGTTGGCCATCACAACGAAAACCGAGCTCAGCGCTCCGCTTACGGCGACCGGGATCGCGCTGAGCCAGTGGGCGACGGGGCTGAGTCGATTCCAGCCGTAGAGATACAGGCCCAGGAAGATCGCCTCGATGAAGAAGGCGAAGCCCTCGGCGGAGAACGGCAGACCGAAGATCGCGCCAGAGAAAGCCATGAACCTCGGCCAGAGCAGGCCCAGCTCGAACGAGAGGGCCGTGCCCGATACGGCACCGACCGCAAACAGGATTCCGAATGCTTTGGCCCAGCGCCGCGCGAGGTCGAGCCAGACCTCATCTTTCGTGCGCAGCCACAGGCCCTCGGCGACCAGCATCAATAGCGGCAGGCCAACCCCAAGCACTGCGAAGACAATGTGGAAACCGAGCGACGTGCCCATGGTCGCCCGGGCCAGGGTCAGGTTGTCCATCGCCGAGGACTATCGTGATGCTGCGTGGCGCCGAGCATCCGGCTGGGGCGAGTGTTCGGAATCGAGGTCGGCTTCAACTGGAGCCTGATCTTCATCTTCATCCTGATCGCCTGGACGCTGGCGACGAACTTCCTGCCGGTGAGTGCGGCCGGATACAGCCTCACTCTGTACTGGGTGGTCGGCGTTGCCGGCGCCATCCTTTTCTTTGCGTGCCTGCTCGCCCACGAGCTGGCGCACTCACTCGTGGCCCGGCGTTATGGCGTCAAGGTCTCCGGCATCACGCTGTGGCTGTTCGGCGGGGTGTCGAGCCTCGAGGGCGAGCCGTCCAGCGCCCAGTCGGAGGCGCTGATCGCGGGCGTCGGACCACTGACCAGCCTGGCGGTGGGCGTGATCAGCTTCGGGCTGATGCTCGTGACCTCTGCCAATGCCCTCGTGTCGGCCCTTTTTGGCTACCTCACCTACGTGAACATCGCCCTTGGGCTCTTTAACCTCGTGCCCGCCTTTCCGCTCGATGGTGGGCGATTGCTGAGCTCGCTGCTGTGGTGGCGCTCGGGCAGCCGGCTGAGGGGCGTGCACAACGCGGTCCGGGTCGGACGCGTCTTCGCATACCTCTTGATCGGAGCTGGCGTGCTCGGCCTCTTCATGGGCTCCGCGGTCAACGGGATCTGGTTTGTGTTCCTCGGCTGGTTCCTGCTCTCGGCGGCGACTCAGGAAGAGCAGGGCGCAGCGATTCGCACTCTGCTCCGAGAAGTCCCGGTTTCGGCCGCGATGAGCTCGCCGGTCGTCACGCTGCCGGACTGGGTGACGGTGGAGCAGTTCCTGGAGTCGATCGCGCCGAATCACAGCTTCACGACCTATCCGGTGCATGAGCAGTCGGGCAAGCTGACGGGCGTGGTCCGGCTGTCTGACCTTGTCCGGATGCCCCCCGCAGAGCGAGCTGTCAAGCACCTGGCCGATGTCGCCCGGCCGATTGCCGACGTGCCTGTGACCAATCCGCGCGAGGACCTGTCACTGATGCTCCAGCGTGTGGGCTCAGGCCTCGATCAGCGAGTCCTCGTATTCGACAACGGCCAGCTCGCGGGCATCGTCTCGCCGGCGGACATCACGCGGGTCCTCGCCGCCAGGCAATCGCGTGCCGGCTCGCCCGGTCGCTAGGCTCCTACTTCTTCTCGGCCGGCCTCCGCACCGCCTTCTCGATCTCGTCGCTCAGGTCGCGAAAAGTCTCGGCCAGCGCCATGCCAAAGGAGCGCGCGGTTTCCCTGGTCTTGGCGCGGACGTCGGGATCTCGTGTCGCCGTCTCGAGTGACTTGAAAACGGTGTCGGCCGCCTGACGCAGCTGCTCGAGCGATCGGTTCAGCTCCGCGGTGTTCTTCTCGTCGGCAGCGGACCGATAGCGTCGCCTGAGCTCACCCGCGAGCCCCTGGATGTCCGACTCGAAACGCTGCCACGCCTTCTCCGACTCTTCGTACGCCATCACCCATCCTCCTTTGGGGCTGCTGATTTCACCCTCCGGCGGCCCGAGGCGGCCAGCGCCGCCGCCTTGTTGGGCGCTGGAGTGCCGGGTAGGTGCATGAGGCTCTTGACCTCCGTGACACCTGGAACTCTGCGCACAGCCTCTTCGACTCTGTACATGTCGTCCCCACTGTCCAGCTCGCCACGAAGGATCACTGTCGTTCCCTCGACCTCGAAGTTCAGACGGCCATGCGGAATGCTTCGGTCGGCGAACAGCTCGCTTTCGACGCGGTCGAGAAGCGTGCTGCCGTCAACGAACTCGGGTTGTTGGGGACCGACCAGCCGGCGCGCCTTCGCACGCAAGGTGTGAAAGGCATATCGCGATTCGCGCGCCACTCGCTTGCCGGTGGTTCGGGCGAGATGGCTCGAACGCTCGACGACCTTGATTCGCCTGGCCTTGCCGTTGTCAGGGTCGAAAAAGTACGCGGCCACCGCTGAGCCCGCCGCCAGCACCCCCGCTCCGATCCACCATCGCCTGCTCATCCCACCAACACTCCTGTTTGTCACCGCTTGAACGTGCCGACGACTTCGCCGCTTGCCAGAACGTGGCCCTTGATCGCGTCTTCAAAGGAGGATTCCGTCACGCCGCCTGGTAGCGAGATCATGCCGTCGAGCGCGTAGACCTTGAAGTGATAGTGATGGGCAAAGCCGGGTGGCGGGCAAGGACCACGATAGCCGCTGCCGCCGAAATCGTTGCGGCCCTGCAGACCAGACCCCTGCTGCGCACCTTCCGACAGCTGCGGCGTCGAGGGCGGTAGGTTGAAGATCAACCAGTGCACGAATGGCTTGCCCGGGGCGTCCGGATCGATCACCGTCACGGCGACGCTCTGTGCGCTGGCAGGGACGCCGCTCCAGCTCAGGGGCGGTGACACGTCCGCGCCGCTGCACGTGTAGCGCGACGGTATCGTTCCGCCGTCGCTAAAAGCCTGGCTCGAGACTTTGATCGAGGTCGGCACTGTCGACTCCCCTCCACAGGCTACGAGGATGAGAACAACCGCGCATGCGGCGCCAGCGTGCGCAGGTTCCAACCTACCAGGCCGCATCCCATTGTGATGAAAAGCCCGTGCAACATGCGAATCAGCTGCGGCGCCGTGAACTGCGGCAAGTAAAGAGCAAAGCCGACTGCAAGGGGGATGCCGATCCACGGCACCAGGATGCCCGATCTCCATGCTGCAATCGCGAAGAACACGATCCCGACCCCAAGTAGCAAGAGGCCGATGACAATGAACCAGATTCCCGGCTCGCCTCGAACATCGCTCGCCAGTGCCACCAGCGAGGCATCGTGGCGGCTGAGGGCCGCCTGTCCGATCGCGTGCAGTCCGAACACCTCAGCGCCATAGAAAGGCAGCGTCAGCCCAATGCCGACCCAGGTCAATCCCACCGCGACAAGCATCAGTGCCTCGACAGGCGTGCGCTGCAGGGCCAGGTAAACGCCCAGCATCCCGAGCGCGAGCAACATGAACCCAACGATCGCCAGCGAATGAGATACGACCCACGCGTTGGATCCGAATGCGGCCGCGCCCTGGAGCGAGGTCTCATCGGAGAAAGGCCGAATCGTGGGATAGAGCACGAACAGCAACCCAGCGACAACGAAGCAAGCGCTCGTCAGTCGCAGCGGGGCTGTGGTCACCTCGTCAGCAGGTGATGTGCAGCACCGCGTTGGTCGCGCGGCCGGCATCGCGCAGCAGCGCGATCGCCTTTTCGGTCCGCAGCGTGGTCAGCTCGACTCCGCGTCGCTTTGCCTCCTCGACCACCTCGGGCATCACCGGCAGCGCCCCCTGCGCGCCCGTGCCGATGACGAGGCGCTCGCACTTCCAAGGGATCTTCTCTTCGATCGAAAGCGGCGTGTGACCGAACTGACCGCGAAACTGCTTTGAAGGCTTCTTCTTGCGCAGGCGAACTTCCCCGCGATCGATCACGACGTCCTGCTCGTAGGTCTCGCCGTCGATGCGGATGGTGCCGAAAGAAAAGCGCTCGATTCGCACCCCTCCAGCGTAGGTCCCAGCCCGTGCCTCTGGATGGAATACTCCCTATAAACTTAGAGTTGCTATAACTATAATCGGTTCCAAAGTTGCAGGAGATGGTGAAATGAACTCGATTGTGGTTCGCAGGTGGTGGGCCCTGGCAGCCCTGACGCTGGGGGTCCTGGCGGTCGGCCTGGACATCACCGTGCTCAGCGTGGCGCTGCCGACGCTGGCGGTCTCGCTCAAGGCGTCCGAGTCGGATCTCCAGTGGTTCTCGTCCGCGTATGCGTTGGTTCTGGCGGCCGGCATGCTGCCCGCCGGGGTGCTGGGCGATCGTTTCGGCCGCAAGCGCGTCCTGCTCGGGGCCCTGGCGCTCTTCGGCGCGGGCTCGATCGCATGCGCGTACGCGGTCGACCCCGGCCAGTTCATCGCCGGCCGGGTCGTCCTGGGAGTGGCGGGCGCCGCGGTCGTGGTGATGGCGCTGTCGGTCCTCACCGTCCTGTTCTCCGAGGAGGAGCGGCCGCGCGCTGTGGGCATATGGGCCGCGGCCAACTTCATCGCCCTCCCGATCGGCCCCATCTTCGGCGGTTGGCTCCTCACGAACTACTGGTGGGGATGGATCTTCCTCATGAACGTGCCGGTCGCGGTGGTGGGGATGATCGCTGTGCTCGCTCTGGTGCCCGAGTCGCGCGCCGCTGAAAGGCCGGCCCTGGACCCGATCGGAATGCTGCTGGCAAGCGGCGGCCTCGCGGCGGTGACCTACGGTCTCATCGAGCTTGGCCGCAACGGCTGGATCGACCCTTCATCGCTGGCGGTACTTGTGGCGGGCGTCGCCGTGGTGGTTGGCTTCTTCCTCTGGGAGCGCTATCTGAACGCGCGCCAGGGCGGCCGTCCGCTGGTCGACCTGTCGCTCTTCAAGTCGCGCGGATTCACCTGGGGCGTCATCCTCGCCGCGCTGGGGGGCATGGCGTTGATCGGCCTGGTGTTCACGCTGCCGCAGTACTCGCAGGGCGTGCTCGGGCTGGACCCGGAAGGCTCCGGGGTGCGGCTGCTGCCAGTGATAGTGGGCCTGATCGCCGGCGCCGTGCCTGCGGACCGTCTGGCCGAGCGCATCGGTCCGAAGGTGACCGTCACAACGGGCTTCGCCATCACTGCCGGGGGCCTCTTGCTCGGCTCCACGACCGCGCTCGACTCGAGCCAGTGGTTTGTCGTGACGTGGCAGGTGGTGATCGGGTTTGGGATGGGCATCGGGTTTGCGACAGCGGCATCGGCGGCATTGAAGACCGTGCCAAGCGAGCAGAGCGGCGTCGGCTCGGCTCTACTGCAGGCGATGCAGAAGGTCGGGGCGCCATTCGGCTCCGCGATCCTCGGCAGCGTGCTGGTGACCGTATACCAGTCGAACCTCGACCTGACCGGGGTTCCGCCCGCGCTTGCCGGCGTCGTCAAGCAGAGCATCTTCGCCGGTGTCGCGGTGGCGCAGAAGCTCCACTCGCCAGTCCTGTTGGAGTCCGTGCGCAGCTCATTCGTGCATGGCATGGACGCGGCACTGACGGTGTCCGCGAGCATCGCGGCGATTGCTACGCTGCTGGCATTGATCTTCTTGCCGGGGCGAAACAGGATCGCGGCGAGCGCAGACGAGCCCGCGGTTCAGGAAGTGGCGTGAGCGTCGGCTTACGCGAGCGCAAGAAGCTCAAGACCAGAAACGCAATCCAGAAAGAGGCAATGCGCCTCTTTCTGGCCAAAGGCTTTGACGAGACCACGATCGAAGACATCGCGGAGGCGGTGGAGATCTCGCCCAGTACCTTCTTCAACTACTTCCCGAGCAAGGAGGCGGTCGTCTTCCAGGACGACCTCGACCCGCTGATCATCGCGGCCTTCAACGCACAACCGCCTCAGATGAACCCCATCGGGGCGTTGCGCCTCGCGATGCACGAGGTTTTTGGCAGGCTTCCGCCCGAAGTCAATGCGCTGACTCGGGAGCGGATGGCGCTGGTGATATCGACGCCGGCCCTCCGCGCCGCAACCGTGAACGAGTTCGCGGACCTGGTCGACCAGATCGCGCAATTGATCGCTCATCGTGCGGGCCGCAGCCCCAAGGACTTCGCCGTCCGCAACCTGTCAGGGGCGCTGCTCGGCGTGATGATCTCGTCCTACTTCAGCGCCGCCGAGGATCCGGATGCCGACCTGTTCGCGGTCATCGACAAATCCATGAGGCACCTCGAGGCAGGGCTGCCCCTGGACTGGGCGAACAAGAAACGGCGCTGAGCAAGGAATCCACCGGACTGCTGGTTTACCGTCAGCGCAGCGACCGTCTGGAGGTTCTGTTGGTGCATCCGGGTGGGCCGTTCTGGAAGCAAAAGGACGAGGGCGCATGGTCGATCCCGAAAGGCGAGATCGAGGCTGGTGAGTCGCCGATCGAGGTGGCCCGCCGCGAGTTCTTAGAGGAGCTCGGCGTGCCGGCGCCTGATGGCGCCCTCACGTCGTTGGGCTCCGTCCGCCAGGCCGGAGGCAAGGTCGTCCACGCGTGGGCTTCGCGTGGCGAGGTCGATGTCGAGCACGTCGCCAGCTCCACCTTCGACATGGAGTGGCCGCCACGGTCCGGCAAGATGCAGGCATTTCCGGAGGTGGATCGCGCCGAGTGGTTCGACCTCGAGACCGCGCGGGGCAAGATCAATTCGGCTCAGCGGGCATTCATCGATCGCCTGGAACAATGGCGAAGTTGAACGAGTTCACACGAGTTGGATGGACGCGATCCGTTTCGAGGCGGTTGGAATAAGCGACCTGGCACGCGCCCAGCACTGGCTCTCTCGTCACCGAGGTCAGGTCGTCGATCTGGACCGAACGCGTCAGCTCCACTTTGGGGTTCCGATCAAAGGTGCCCGCGCAGTCATGGTGGCGGTCACCCTGCAGGGCAACAGCGCCCAGACCCCCGAGCTCGGCGGAGTGGTGCGCGCCATCGCGAACCGGTCTAACGGCGAGCCCGTGCGGCTCGTTTTCGAAGGCCGTTCCCCCGCCCACCTGCCGCCGGCCGATGCGGAATCGGCCGCGTCCAAGCTTCTCCTTGCGATCTCGGAGCTCCTCGCGGAAGACGACGCCGAAGCCGAAGTCGCTTAGCCTGCACTGAGTGCCAGGCGCCCGGAAGGTCGCTTTGCTGCGCGACGAAGCCCGCGCGCGCAGGCTCGGCGATGAGGCGCGGCGCAGGATCGGCTGTCAATTCATCTCCCCCTGCTATCTGATCAAGCAGGCGCAGCTCATCCAGAGACTGCTCGCGAAGTAGCATCGCCATCCGTGGGGATTCGATTGTTGCGGCAGAGCGAGCTGCCCGAAGACGTCATCTCGCGCGATTTCGTTGGCGAGCAGTACGGCGGTGTCGGTGCGTGCGTGATCTTCGTCGACGCCGGGCCGGGCCAGGGACCGCGGCTGCACCGCCATCCGTACGTCGAGATTCTGATCGTGCTCGAA
>DATEGC010000101.1:0-53721 GCA_035280285.1 Candidatus Dormiibacterota bacterium
CGACCAGGACCTCTACCGGTATCCGGTAGGAGTCTGCGCGGGCGTACCGCCGTTCAACTTCCCGGTCATGATCCCGCTCTGGATGTTCCCGCTCTCGGTCGTGGCGGGGAACACCTTCATCCTCAAGCCGTCGGAGCGCACACCCCTCGGCGCCAGCCGGCTGGCCGAGCTGTTCCTGGAGGCGGGGTTTCCGGCTGGGGTCCTGAACCTGGTGCAGGGCGCGGCGAGCACGGTCGACGCGCTGCTCGACCACCCCGGGATAAGCGCGTTCTCGTTCGTCGGCTCCGCCCCGGTGGCAAGGCATGTCTACACCGAGGCCGCGGCCCAAGGCAAGCGGGTGCAGGCGCTCGGCGGCGCCAAGAACCACATCGTCGTCATGCCCGACGCCGACCCTGCGGTCACGGTCCCGGCGATACTGAACTCGGCTTTCGGCAACGCCGGTGAGCGATGCCTGTCCGGGTCGGTTGCAGTGGCAGTCGGTCGCGCCGCCGACATCCTGCTCGACCCGCTGCGCGATGCCGCTTCGAAGCTGGTCGTCGGACCCGGTGACCAGCACGGCGTCCAGGTCGGTCCGCTGATCCGGGCCGACCACCGCGACCGGGTCGCTTCCTACGTCGAAGCGGGCGTGGCCGAGGGTGCCGAACTGGTTGTCGACGGCCGGGGCGAGATGTCGCGCCGCGGTTTCTTTCTGGGGCCGACAATCCTTGACCGCGTCACACCCGCCATGTCGGTGGGGCGGGAGGAGATCTTTGGGCCTGTCCTCTCGATCGCCCGCGCCTCGACCCTCGACGAGGCGATCGCCCAGGCCAATGCTTCGGCGCTCGGCAACATGGCGACGATCTTCACCCAGTCCGGGCGCGCCGGTCGAGAGTTTCGCGAACGCGTCGAGGCCGGGATGACGGGCATCAACGTACCCATCGCGCAACCGTTTGCGTTCTTCCCGTTCAGTGGCTGGAAAGGCTCGTTCTTCGGCGACCTGCACGTCCACGGCACGGACGGCATTGAGTTCTACACCCGGAAAAAGGTGGTCGTGACGCGCTGGTGATCGGCCGGGTGTTCTCGTGGACGGTGACGGCTCTGTTCGGCGCCATAACTCTGCTGCTTGCGTACGAGAGCTGGGCCATCCTGACAAATCACGAGCCGATCACAGACTTCATCCGGCCGGCAGTCCATTCGTATCCCGGCATTGCTTTCGTGATCGCGGTCGTGATCGGCATCCTGCTGGGCCACTTCCTGTGGGGCTCTCCTTACGGGCCGACGTCGCCGGAGGGCAAGCAGTGAATTTCTCACCCGAAGCGATCCTTTCTCTCATCGCGACCGGCGCATCGCTGATCGCATTCCTCCTGATGCTCCAGGAGTCGATCGCGCTGCGGAAGGGGAATGACCCGGCGGCCAACGCTGTGCGAGCAGTTGTCCGCCGATTTCCACGCTTCACCTACGCGGTTGCGGTCGTCATCGGCATGCTCCTCGGCCACCTTCTCTGGCCGTAAGCGCAACCGCGGCGTCCAGCCGCAAGACGGAATGGATCGGCACCGGGATGGTGCTGGTCTCGGCGACCGCGTTCGGCACGAACGCGATCCTGGCCAAGTTTGCGTATCGGGCGGGCCTGGGCACTTCGCAGACGCTGGCGTTTCGTTTCGTGCTCGCTGCGATCGGAATGTGGGCGCTCGCGCTCGTCCTGCGCCAGAATCCGCTGCGTTTCAGCCGCCGGCAGCTGATCCTGCTGCTGGCGCTGGGCGGGGTCTCCTACACCGGCCAGTCGCTGAGCTACTTCACTGCACTGCAGACGCTGCCCGCGTCGCTGTGCGTGCTGATCGCCTACATCTATCCGAGCCTGGTCGTGATCGCGGGCTGGCTCTTTCTGCGCCGGACCGTCTCGGAGTGGCAGGGGGTGGCGCTGGTGGCGAGCTTTGTTGGAGTCGCGCTGCTGGTGGGCGGAGCTGAACTCCGGCTCGGATGGTCGCTGCTCTTCGCGATCGCCGCTCCAACGATCTACACCGGCTACATCCTGGTCGGCGAGAACGTGATGGGCGGATCGGTGCCGGCGGTTGGCGCGAGCGCCGTGATCATGGCCGGCGCGGGAATTGCCTTTTGCTTCATCGCGGCTTTCCAGAGACAGCTCACGCTGCCCGCCACGACGGAAGGTTGGGTGGTCGCCTTCGCCATCGCGCTGATCCCGACGATGATCGCGATCTCGTTGTTTCTCGCGGGACTGCCGCGCATAGGCGCCGCGCGTTCCTCCCTGATCAGCACGTGGGAGCCGGTGGTCACTGTGATTCTCGCGGCCGCGCTCCTGGGGGACCGCTTCTCTTTGCTGCAGGCGCTCGGCGGGGTGCTGGTTCTGGTGGCGGTGGTCGTCGTGCAGAGCGCACCCGCGCGTCGCTCCGGTTAGGACTATCCTGCCGGCGATGGAACGCACCACACAGATCCGCACGCTCGACGATCTCGCCGCGCTGGGACCGGACGAGCTCCTGGCGATGTACAGGTCGGCGCGGACGCCCGCGCTCGAGGAGCTGGATGGGAAACTGACAGGACGAATGCTCGCGGTGCCGCGTGCCCAAGCGCCGCACGTCGCGGCCTGGCTCGCGAAGTTCGCGAAGTCTCCACTCTTCCCATGGCAGGGCAAGACGTTTCAGCACGAGACCGCTAACCACGGTCATGGGGTCAACCGGCTGCTTGGCGAGCGGGTTACCTGGTTCCGCTTCCACACCTACATCGGACAGTCGCACGCCGGCGACTTCGATGCGGTGCATCTCGACTACAGCCACGATGGCAACCCCGCTGTGGTGAGAAAGGTCAAGGACGAGGTGCGCGAGGTCGCGCCCGGTGTCTATCTCGGCCTCGCCTACCTCACGATGCGCGACGGCGAGCATCTCGGCTGCTTCTTTGGCATCGCCAAGAGCGCCTAGGCTGGCGCCCTTTCTCCAGCTCGACTATCTCTACACGCCGTCGAACGACGTGCGTGCCGACGCGAAGCTGTTCACCGAGGTCCTGGGCGGGAAGCTCGCCTTCGCGGTGGAGGGGATGGGCGCCCGCGTTGCCATGATCGAGCTCACGGATGGGCCGCCACACGTCCTGCTGACCGACCACCTCGACGGTGACCGCCCGATCTACATCTACAGGGTCGACGACCTGCGGGAGGCGGTCGCGGCCTTGAAGAAGCGCGGTGTGAAAGACGAGCGGCGGCTCGAGATCCCGATGGGGCCGTGCTCCTCGTTCGCGCTCCCCAGCGGGCACCGGATCGCGGTCTACGAAGCGTCCAGGCCAGGAGTGCTGGAACACTTCATCGGGAGGCATGATTTCTGAGGGATAGGTTGTGACTACCAAGCGCTGGATCCTGATCGCCGCCGTGCTCGGCTCGGGGATCGTGTTCCTCGACTCGACGGTGGTCAACGTTGCCTTGCCGAGGATCGGACGCGACCTTCCGCGCGCATTCCTGGGCGTTCTGGAGGGCCAGTCCTACGTTTACAACGCATACCTGCTCACGCTCAGCGCCCTGCTGATCCTGGCCGGCGCGGTGAACGACTTCTACGGCCGCAAGCGAACATTCCTCGTCGGGCTGGTCGGATTTGGCGTCACCTCGGTGCTGTGTGGCGTGGCCCCGAGCATGGAGCTGCTGGTCCTGTTCCGCATCCTCCAGGGCGCGGCCGGGGCCCTGCTGGTGCCCGGGTCGCTGGCCCTGCTCACGGCCAATTTCTCGGGCGAGGAGCAGGGCCGCGCTTTCGGTACGTGGGCCGGTGCATCGGGCGCGACCACCATCCTCGGGCCTGTGATCGGCGGCCTGCTTGTCGACACGATCTCGTGGCGCGCCGCCTTCTTCATCAACGTCCCCCTCATAGCAGTCGCCGCGTGGGCGACGTGGACCCAAGTTCCCGAGAGCAGGGACGAGCGCGCGACTCCAACCTTTGACTGGATTGGCGCGGCGATCGTCGCTCTGGCTGTTGGTGGTCTGGCGTTCGGCACGATCTACGGCCAGCAGCGGGCATGGCGCGACCCGATCGGTTTCGCCGCCCTCGCCATCGGCGCGCTGTCAACCGTTGCCCTTCCGCTGTGGATGATGCGCGCGAAGCACCCGCTGATCCCGCTCGAGCTATTTCGCTCCCGCAACTTCACCGTGACAAACATCTCCACCCTGCTCATCTACGGCTCGCTTTACGTGACCTTCTACTACCTGGGTCTCTTCCAGCAGGGAACCCTGGGCTACACCGCCGCCGCGGCAGGTGCGGCGGGCATACCGGGCTCGATCTTCCTGATCTTTTTCTCGTCGAAATTCGGAAGCCTGGCCGCTCGATACGGACCGCGGATCTTCATGGCCGTCGGACCGTTGATCATGGCGCTCGGCGTCCTTTGGTACACGCGCGTTCCCTCATCGAGCACGCCGTGGAGACTGGAACCCAATGACCCCGCCACGTATCTGCCGCCGCTTTCTTACTTCACCGACTTCCTGCCGGGGAACATCATCTTCGGGATCGGCATCATGATCATGGTCGCGCCGCTCACCACGGCTCTGATGACATCGGTGCCGGTCAGCCGCTCGGGACTGGGCTCGGCGATCAACAACGCGATCTCGCGCGTCGGGCCGCAGCTGGCTGGGGCACTGATCTTCGTGTTCCTCACCGCCAACTTCTATGCCAGCCTGGGTTCGCGGTTGAGCGGCGTCGATGTGTCATCCGAGAGCTTTCGCAGCAAGGTCAGCCCGCTGAACACTCCAGCCGACCAGAGCCTCCTCGGCGTCGTGCGCGACGCGTCGACCAGCTCGCTGCACCTGGCGATGCTCATCGGCGCCGGACTGCTGCTCGTCGGCGCGATGGTCAATGCGGTCGGCATCCAGAACCATGTCGCGCGGCAGCGACAGGAGGACGAGAAAGAGGCGGCCTCGGCGACGCCCGCCTGAAACAGAGTCATGGCGCAGGTCATCGACCGCTGGCGGCTCCAGGGCATGCTCGAGCACGGCGCTCAGCTGGTAGAGGTGCTGCCCGCCAGGGAGTACGACGAAGATCACATTCCCGGCGCCATCAGCATCCCGCTGAGCAAGATCGACCGGGAGAGCCTCGAGGCGCTCGATCCGGAGCGGCCGGTGATCGTCTACTGCTGGGACACGGCTTGAGACATTTCGCCCAGGGCCGCGGCGCGGCTCAAGACACTCGGGTTCGGTGAGGTATACGAGTACGTCGCCGGCAAGCTCGACTGGATGGCCGCGGGACTTCCGACGGAAGGCACGAACGCCACACGCCCGCGGGCGGGCACCGTGGCCCGCACCGACGTGCCCGTGTGTGCCCTGAGCGATCGTGTCGGCGACGTGCGCCGGCGGGCGCAGGGGGCGGGGTGGGACGCCGCGGTCGTGGTCGACGATCAGCGCGTCGTACTCGGACTCCTTCGTTCCGCGGAGCTCGGCAAGGAACCGGAGTTGCTGATCGAGCAAGCAATGCGGCCTGGACCGAGCACGTACCGACCCTACGTGCCGATCAAGGAGGTGGCCGATGCCATGGTCAAGCGCAACCTGGAGAGCGCGCCGGTCACGACCTCGGATGGAAAGCTCGTCGGACTGCTGCTGCGGGTCGACGCCGTGGCGCAGGCGGAGGGCTGCCCCGAGTGCGCGCGCAAGTTCATCTAAACGCGCTTCATCACCAGCTCGTGCGGAGGGTCGAGCGGGCCAAAGAACTCATCGAGCCAGGCGGGGTGGGCGGGCGCGGCGCGAGCCGGCGCTGAGACGCGACTCCAGCCCTGGCCTTCGAACCACTCCGGACTCTCGGGGCTGATCAGGGCGATGAGTCCGCCCGGCGCGGTGATGCGCCGGAGCTCGTCAAGCACCACGAGGTCCGGACCGAACGCACCGCATGCCGTGGTGAGCTGGGCACAGCCATCAATCAAGGGAAGCGATTCCGCCCATCCGGCGACGACGTCCACTGAAGTCAGCCTGCGGGCGAGCGTTTGTCCGAGGCGATGCGACGGCTCGACGGCGACCACCTTCCTGCTCCGGGCGAGCAAATGCTGGGTCAGCCGTCCACTCCCGGCGGCCACGTCAACAGCAACCTCGACGTCTATCGGGAGCGCGTCGATGAGACGTGGCTGGACAGGCTCGTGTCGCGCCAGCTCGTCCCACTTCTCCGGCTCGAGGTGATAGACGAGCGTCCAGAACAGTGCGCGCACGAGCCGCTCGCCCGATTCGCCCGGCGGCACGCGCGCGAGCTCATGTTCGCGGACGGCGCGGGGCAGGCGCGCGATATCGGCGACGGCGAAATGACGCCAGCCGGGCGGTGCGCTTGCGACGGCATCCTCGAACTCCACCGAACCCGACGTTCAGACTAGGACGCGGCCGTGAGAATCGCCGTAGTCGCGTCGCCCGTCACGCCGCTGCGCCCGGCCCAGCTCGGCGGCGCGCAGGCGGTGGTCAGCGATCTCGCGGCCGGGCTCGTTGCCCGAGGCCACGATGTCACCTTGCACTGCGCGCAGGGCTCAGACGTGCCAGGCGTGAAGCTGGCCACCGTTCCAGTCCCGAGCGACGCCGCCGAGGCGCTCGTCATGCCCGGCGGGCGGCCCCCTCCGCCTACGCCGGGCGTCGCGAATGCGCTCGCTGCGATGTTCGCTGCCATCGGGCGCGATAGGGTGGACGTGATCAGCCAGCACGCCTTCGACGCGCCCGCGTTCGAGCTCTCGCGCGAAATGCCGGTGCTGCACACGCTTCACCTGCCGCCCCTGGTGGAGGCAGTGACGGACGCTGTGAGGCCAGTCGCGGCGCCACGCCTGGCCGCCGTGTCGCGCTCGTGCCGGGCGTCGTGGCTCGCGGCCGGCGTTGCCGTTGAGAGCGTCCTTCTCAACGGTGTGAGCGCCCTCGACGTGAAGTCCGCCCCGAGCCGCGCCGCGCTGATCGCTGGGCGGATCTCGCCTGAGAAGGGGATCGAGCACGCAATCGCTGCCGCCCGTGCTGTCGGCCTCGAGGTGAATGTTGCGGGCGCCCATTACGATCCGGCATATGTGGTCAACCTGAGCGGCACCGTGCAGCTTGGCGCGGTGCCGCGGGACGAGCTGCGCCAGGTGATGGCGGACAGCGCGGTAACGATTTGCGCGGTGCGCTGGGACGAGCCGTTCGGCATGGTGGCCGCGGAGGCGCAGATGGCGGGCTGCCCGGTCGCCGCTTACAGGCGCGGCGCGATGCAGGAGGTCGTGGAGGAAGGGGTGAGTGGGTTTCTCGCTGAGCCAGACGACATCCCATCCCTCACGGATGCGGTCCGCGAGTGTCTAAGTCTCGACCGCGCCGCGGTGCGAGCGAGCGCGCAGCGCCGCCTCAGCCTCGAGGCGATGCTCGACCGGTACGAGGGGGCGCTGGAGCAGGCGGCGCGATGACGCTGACCGCAGTCGTGACCGGCGGCTCGAGCGGTATCGGCCAAGTGGTCGTGAAGGAGTTGCGCGCGCGCGACTGGAACGTCACGTCACTGAGCCGCCGCGAGGGCACGGACGTGTCGCGTGAGGAAGACGTGGTCAAGGCCTTCGCGAAGCTGAAGTCGCTCGACGCGCTGGTCCACTGCGCACAGGTCCTGATCAAGCGCCCGCTGACGAGCACGACGCTGGACGACTGGGAGCAACAGGTCGGCTCGGGCCTGCGCGGCGCTTTCCTGTGCAGCCGCGAGGCGTTCAAGTTCATGCGCCGGCGAGGTGGCTCCATCGTGTTCGTCTCGAGCCTTTCGGGCGTGTCCGGAGCCGAGAAATTCCCGGGCATGGCTGCGTACGTGGCGGCGAAATCCGGTCTGGCGGGACTCACCGAGGTGCTGGCGGTCGAAGGCAAGCAGCGCAAGATTCGCGTCAACGCCGTCAGTCCGGGCTCGGTGGACACGCCGATGCTGCGCATCGCCGGCGTTGGAGGGGCCGTGCTGCAGCCCGCCGAGGTCGCGCGGATCATCGTCTGGCTGGCTTCACCTGAATCTGCGCCGATCTCAGGTGCTAACTTGCGAATGGACCCATGACCGCCAGCGTGCGCATAACTCGTCGCGCCACCTTCGCGGCGGCACACATTCTGTGCCGCGAGGACTGGAGCGACGAGAAGAATCGCGATGTCTTCGGCGCGTGCGTGACCGACCACGGGCACAACTACGTGATTGAGGTGACGGTCGGAGGCGCCGTCGATCCTGGGACCGGAATGGTGGTCAATCTCAAGCATGTCGACACGGTGCTGAAGCGCGAGTTCATCAAAGCGGTCGACCACCGCCACCTGAATCGCGACGTCGACTTCATGCGCGGAATCATCCCCACCGCCGAGAACATCGCGCTCGCCGCCTTCAATCGCCTGGAGGCGCACCTCAGGCCGGCGCGACTGCTCAAGGTGCGGGTGGTGGAGACGGAGAACAACGCGGCCGAGGTGACCGCGGACTAGCGCGGCAGGATCACCTTCAGGGCGCTGACGTGGGCTGTGACGGTGGCCGGAGTGCGTCCCGCGGGCTGATTGTCGGCATATATGCGCACTCGAGGCCGCGTGCTGACGTGAACCTTCTTGAAACGAAAGATTCGGCCCGGGCCTTCCTCGTGTCTGGCGAGCAGCGCCGAGGCCAGCATCCTGGCGACGATGTCGGCGTGTGACTGGCCGGCGTCGATCGAGAGCTCGAGATAGGGTTGAAGGGGCTTCGCCCCGCTGACCGGCAGCTGGCTGCCCACAGACGACGTGTTGGCGAAGACGAGCGACATGGCCGTACCCTTGCCGCGCAGGTCGCCGGTCAGCTCGTACTCGAAGGGCTTCGCCTCGATCACCTGCCTGAGCTTCGTCACCACATCGCCGAAATGGAGATCCTTTGCCGAATCGCCGAGCACGATCGCCTCGCCGAAAAGGCCGACCGCGCACGCCTCCAAAAACACTTTCTTGTTGACGCGGCCCAGGGTGATCGCCCTTGGCCGGCCCTCCTTGACGACCTTGATGGCGCGATCGAGCCCGACGGGCAGGCCGAGGGCCAGCGCGAAGTTGTTGAACGAGCCGAGGGGGATGATGCCGAGCGGGTGCTTCGAGTCGATGAGCTTGCGAACCACGTTTTCGACCGTGCCATCGCCCCCAGCCACCACGATCCGGGCGCGGGGAGTGATCAGGCGCTCGAAGTTGCGCCGCGGGTTGAAGTCGATGACGAGGTGGTCGGGAAACTCGTGACGCAAACGCGCTTCGACCTCGTCGTTCACGGCGCCCGCGCCGTGACTGATGATCAGCAGCCTGTCAGCCTTCGGCATCTAAAGCTTCAGATGAGTAACGTTGGAGCATGGCCGAGCGAGAGATGGGGGTGATCGGGCTGGGCACGATCGGTGGCGGCCTGGCTCGCAATCTCGCCTCTCATGGAATACATGTGGCCGTCTACAACCGCACCCACCGCCGGACCGAAGACTTCCTGGCCGAGTACGGCACGGAAGGCAAGTTCACGGCGGCGGCGACGTTCGAAGAGCTCGCACGAGCCCTGAAGCCGCCACGTGCGGTCGTCGTCCTCGTCAACGCCGGCCGGCCGGTGGACGATGTGATCGAGGGGCTGACCAAGGTCCTCGAGCGTGGCGACATCATCATCGACGGCGGCAACTCTTTTTTCCAGGACACGCAGCGGCGTGCGGCTGCGCTCGAGAAGACAGGTTTCGGCTTCCTCGGCTGCGGCGTCTCGGGCGGCGAGGAAGGAGCGCTGCGCGGTCCGAGCCTCATGCCGGGTGGAACGCGCGAGTCGTACGCCCGCGTCGAGGACATGCTCACTGACATCTCGGCCAAGGTCGAAGGCGTGCCCTGCTGCACATACATCGGGGCAGACGGCGCGGGCCATTTCGTGAAGATGGTGCACAACGGAATCGAGTACGCCGATCTCCAGCTCATCGCCGAGTCGTACGACATGCTCCGACAGGTGGGAGGCCTTTCGCCGGACGACCTCGCTGCTGTATTTCGCACCTGGAACCAGGGCCGGCTCCAGTCGTACCTGATCGAGATCACGTCTTACGTGCTGGCCAAGCACGACGACGGCTCGAGCGCCCCGCTGGTGGACGCGATCGAAGACGAAGCGGAGCAAAAAGGCACCGGCCGCTGGACCAGCCAGTCGGCACTCGAGCTCGGCGTGCCACTGACCGGCATCACGGAGGCGGTGTTCGCGCGAATGCTGTCGAGCCGGAAGGCGCAGCGGGTGAAAGCCTCGGGCATCCTGTCCGGCCCGAGGTCGTCCCCGGCCGCCGGGACCCTGGTCGAAGACGTGGAGGAGGCGCTCTATGCTTCGAAGATCGTCGCCTACGCGCAGGGCTTCGAGCACCTGACCGCCGGCTCCAGGGAGTACCGCTGGAACCTCGACCCCGGCGCTATCGCAACGATCTGGCGAGGGGGATGCATCATCCGCGCCAGGTTCCTGCACGAGATCAAAGACGCCTACGGAAACGACGTGAACCTCTCCAGCCTCATGCTGGCGCCGTTCTTTCAGCAGGCGCTCGCCGCCGCCCAGCCCGCATGGCGCCGCGTCGTCAAGGCCGCCATCGATCAGGGGATTCCGATCCCCGCTTACGCCTCGTCGCTCGCGTACTACGACGGCTACCGGCGCGCGAGGGGCCCGGCCAACCTGATCCAGGGCGTGCGCGACTACTTCGGTTCGCATA
Source organism: Candidatus Dormiibacterota bacterium (assembly GCA_035280285.1). Lineage (GTDB taxonomy): Bacteria > Chloroflexota > Dormibacteria > Dormibacterales > Dormibacteraceae > 40CM-4-65-16. The sequence goes on from DATEGC010000101.1 coordinate 10,585, forward strand.
CGTATCACCGTGTCGACCGGGAGGGGGCGTACCACACGCGCTGGGCACAGGACGGGGAGGAGGTCAGGACCGACTGATTATCTGGCGGAGGCGCTAGGGGTCAGGCCGCCCTCGGAGGCGTCGTTCCCAGCATCGTGCGCTTGCGCGCCCACAGAAAGGCAACGAGGTCGGCGCGTGACGTGGAGGTGTCACATGGAACGCCCAACAGCGACAGGCTCGCCTGAACCTCGGGCGGCAGGCCCTCGTCGCATCGATACGGGCGCGCTATCTGCGCCAGCAGCTGGCCCAGCCAAAACAGCATTCGCACGCGCTCGCTCATGTATTCCGAAAACGCTCTTCCGGGTCGGGCTACCGGGCGGCCTTTACCTCGGATCGAGTCTCCACGAACGCTCGAACCGCAGACTCGAGCTCGTCTCGCGTATGTGCAGCGGAGACCTGGCAGCGAATGCGCGCCTTGCCCTGGGGCACGACCGGGTACGAGAAGCCCACCACATAGACCCCTTTCTCCAACATGCTCGCCGCCATCCGGCTGGCCAGCGCGGCGTCGCCGACCATGACCGGGACAATCGGGTGGTCGCCAGGTAGGATGTCGAACTCCTCCTCCGCCATCCGCGACCGGAAGAGCCTGGTGTTTTCGGTCAGGCGCTCGCGCAGCTCCTTCGCGCTGCCCAGGAGCTCGAGCACCTTCAGGCTCGCCGCCACGATCGGCGGTGCAACTGAGTTGGAGAACAGGTACGGGCGGGAGCGCTGGCGCAGCATCGCCACCAGCTCCTTCCGTCCGGAGACATAGCCGCCGCTCGCCCCTCCCAGCGCCTTGCCCAGCGTGCCTGTGATGGCGTCGATGCGACCCATCACGCCGTGGTGCTCGTGCGTGCCGCGGCCGTTGGCGCCGATGAAGCCGACCGCGTGGGAGTCGTCGACCATCACCATCGCGTCGTATCGCTCGGCGAGGTCGCAGATCTCGGGCAGCGGGGCCAAGTAGCCGTCCATGGAGAAGACTCCGTCCGTCACGACCAGCCGAAAACGCGCGTCCTTTGCGTCCTGGAGCTGACGCTCCAGGTCCGCAGTGTCGCGGTTGGCGTAGCGGTAGCGCTTCGCCTTGCAGAGCCGGATGCCGTCGATGATGCTGGCGTGGTTCAACGCATCTGAGATCACGGCGTCCCTCTCGTCGAGCAGCGCCTCGAAGATCCCGCCGTTGGCGTCGAAGCACGATGAATAGAGGATCGTATCCTCGGTGCCCAGGAACCTGGTCAGGGCTTCCTCCAGCTCCTTGTGGACCTCCTGAGTGCCGCAGATGAAGCGGACCGAAGCCATGCCGTAGCCCCAGCGGTCGAGCGCCTCCTTGGCCGCGGCGATCACCTCCGGATGGTCGGCCAGGCCTAGGTAGTTGTTGGCGCACAGGTTGAGCACGTCCCCGTCTTGCTCTGGCCGCCCTGCGCGCTCTCGGCGCACAGCGACGATCGATCCCTGCGGCGTGCTGATCACGCGCTCGGGTTTCCAGAGGCCGGCGCTGCGGATCTCCTCGAGCTGCATGACCAGGTGGGATCGCATGCGTTCGAACATCAAACACTCCAATCCAGGACGACCTTTCCGCACAGGCCTGAGTGGGCCACGCGAAATGCCTCCTGGTACTCGTGATACGGAAAGCGGTGCGTGATCACCGGCGAGATGTCCAGGCCGGTCTGCACGAACACCGACATCTGATACCACGTCTCGAAGATCTGCCTGCCATACACGCCCCGGATCGTAAGCATCTTGAAAACGACCTGCGACCAGTCGATCGCGAACTCGTGGTCAGGCAGGCCTAGCACCGCGATCCGGCCCCCGTGCGCCATGTTGTCGATCATCTCGCGCGTCGCGCTCGGCACACCCGACATCTCGAACGCGACGTCAAACCCTTCCTTCATGCCGAGCTGTTCCTGGACGTCCCGCAGCCGTGTCTTGCGCACGTCCACCGCCAGCGTCGCGCCCACTTTGCGCGCGAGGTCGAGCCGGTAGTCGCTAACGTCGGTCATGACCACGAAACGGGCGCCGTTGTGGCGGGCCACGATCGCTGCCATCAGGCCGATCGGGCCGGCGCCTGTTATCAACACGTCCTCCGCGACGAGGCGGTACTGCGTCGCCACATGGACGGCGTTGCCGAAGGGGTCGAAGATGGACGCGACGTCGAGGTCGATCTTGGTGAGGTGCGGCCACAGGTTGCCGGCCGGCATCACGATGCATTCCGCGAACGCGCCATCGCGCTGGATGCCGATGCCGACAGTGTTGGCGCACAGTGCTCGGCGGCCGGCGAGGCAGTTGCGGCAGCGGCCGCACGTGATGTGACCTTCAGCGCCCACGATCTCGCCGGGGTATACGGAGGCGACATCTTCGCCGAGCTCCACGACCTCGCCCACGAACTCGTGGCCGACGACGAGCGGTGGTTTGATCGTGTGCTGCGCCCACTCGTTCCAGCTGTCGATGTGCAGGTCGGTGCCGCAGATGCCGGTGCGGAGGACGCGGATCAAAACCTCTCCCGGCCCGGGTTTGGGCTCTGGGACGTCCTGCAGCCACAACCCGGGTTCGGGTCTGGCTTTCACCAGCGCCTTCATCGCTGGTCGCAACAATAAGGCGACTCGCACAGCAACCCTGCCGAAGCTGGGCGAGCACCGTAAGGGAGGCGTCCGCTCAGTGGTCCAGCGGCAGCACCTTGCTATTCTCGATCCTCCGGCAGGCTAGAATTCCTGCCGCGCGCCAGGGCGTGGCGCGATCTCAATGGTGTGCCGGGAAGGCTGGTCGGCGAAGGTTCGAACCTATCCCGATGAGCACCGCGCAGAGCTTCCTGGGCTTTCTGATCGTGCTCGGCGCCGCGGCCACGGCTCTGCGCTTCGTTTCTCGAAGGACGCCGATCGTTCCCTATCCAGTGCTGCTTGCGATCGGCGGCGTCCTCATTGGGCTCATACCCGGCCTGCACCTGCCGCCCATCGGGCCGGATCTCATCCTGCTCGCGTTCGTGCCCGGCCTCGTCTTCGAGGCGGCACTCTCCGTCGACCTGAACGAGATGTGGCGAAGGCTGGCGCCGATCGGCCTCCTCGCCACGGTGGGTGTCTTCCTGACCGTCTTGTTGATCGGCATGCTGGCCCACCTCGCCCTCGGACTCGAGTGGGCTGACGGTTTCCTTCTGGGCACCATCGTGGCGGCAACCGATCCGATCGCGGTCGTGAATCTTCTGCGCCAGGTCGGCGCACCGCGGGGTCTGGAGGCGATCCTCGACGGTGAGAGCCTGTTCAATGACGGCACGGGAGTGGCCGTCTTCGCGGCGGTCCTCGGGACGATCCTGACCGGACACCCCTCGTTCGCCGACGCGAGCGTTCGGTTCCTGTTCGTGACCTTCGCCGGCGCTGCGATCGGGCTCGCGTCCGGGGCGGTGGCGGTCATGTTCCTGCGCGTCGTGAACGAGGCCGAGCTCGAGATCCTGATCACCCTCGTCCTTGCTTACGGCTCGTACCTGGCCGCCGACCTGGTCCACGCATCGGGCGTGGTTGCGGTGGTGGTCGCGGGGATCGTGGTCGCGCGCTACGGGAGCCGGACCGGCCGTCTGCAAGGTACGCAGCTGCACGGCTTCTGGGGCCTGCTCGCGTTCGTGCTGAACGCGGTTCTCTTCTTGATCGTCGGCATCGCGCTGCCAACTCAACGCTTGCTGGCAATCGCGGGTCTGGCGCTTGGGGCGTACCTGATCATGCTGGCGGCGCGCGCGGTGCCGGTCTACGCGCTCCTCGGGGCAGCCGATCCGAAGGCCGGATCTATTCCGTGGACCTGGCGACACATGACGCTGTGGGGAGGCCTGCGCGGCGCACTCGCGGTCGCGTTGTCGCTATCTGTCGCGAGCTACCCGCAGGTCAATCCGTACGTGTCTGTGCTCGGTTACGGGATGGTCGTGCTGTCGCTCGTGGTGCAGGGCGGCCTGCTGCTGCCTATTGCCGGCCTGCTGCGCCTGCGCACTGTGGGCACACGCCCGTGAAAAGGAGCTGGTGGCTGGTCACGACAAAACCGGTGCTGGATTTGACGGACCTCTCGGCGTCCTCGAGCACGCATCCCGGGACCTCGACCACGCGGCCGCAGGAATCGCAGCGGATGTGCTCGTGGTGGTCCTCCGAAAGCTCGTAGTGCACCTTGCCGTCGCCCAGGTCGATCCGCTTGATCACCCCATCGCGCTCCATCGCGGTGACGGCTCGGAACACGGTCGAATAGTCCGCCGCTCCCAGCGACTGCACGACCGCCTCGTGGAGCTCATCGATCGACCACAGGTGCTTCTGCTCGGCTTCCAATAGGGTTCGGACCTGGTCGCTCACCGGGCTCGGGCGTGCCATCGGGAAGCCAATCTTACGCGCACTTGACTTGCGCAACTAGCTTGTGCAATCCTCTTGCGCCATGGGTCGGGCGGTCGCGTTCCTGATCTCTGTCCTGCTGCTCGCAGCGTGCGGGAGCGCCGGCGCGTCCTCGGGCGGCGCCGTCAACGTGGTGGCCGGGGAGAACTTCTGGGGCAGCATCGCGACCCAGCTCGGCGGCTCGAAGGTCAGCGTGCACAGCATCGTCTCCGACCCCAACGCCGACCCGCACGAGTACGAGAGCAGCGCGGTCGACGCCCGCGTCTTCGCCGAGGCCAGGCTGGTGATCCTGAACGGTGCGGGCTACGACCAGTGGGGACAGAAGCTCCTCGATGCCAACAGGTCGTCGAACCGTGACGTCCTCAACGTCGCCGACCTGCTCGGCAAGAAGCACGGCGACAACCCGCACTTCTGGTACGACCCGGCCTACGTGACGAAGGTCGCGGACAGGATCACGGCCGAATACAAGACCATCGATCCCGGCAACGCCGGCTATTTCGACCAGCAGCGTTTGCAGTTGAGGGCCGCGTTCACGCCGTACCTGAACGAGATCGCGACCATCAAGGAGAAGTACGCAGGCACGCCAATCGGGGCGACTGAAAGCATCTTCCACTACGTTGCGGTTGCGCTCGGCCTGAACCTGACGACGCCGGTCGAGTTCATGGACGCGGTCGCCGAGGGCAACGACCCACCCGCGGGCGCGGTGGCCGAGTTTCTGACCCAGATTTCTGGCAACAAGATCAAGGTGCTCGTCTACAACGTGCAGACAACCACCGCGGTGACGACCAACCTCAAATCGCTCGCCGCCGCGAACCGCATCCCGAGCGTCGGCGTTTCGGAAACGCTGCTGCCGGAGAATCTTTCCTTTCAAGATTGGCAGCTCAAGCAGCTCAAAGACCTGGAAGCGGCATTGAAGTAGAGTCCCCGACCGGCACCGCGATCTCGGCGCGCGGCCTGGGCGCAGGCTACGCCGGGCGGGAGGTGTGGTCGGGGGCTGACTTCGCCATCGAGGGTGGTTCGTTTACGGCCGTGCTCGGGCCGAACGGCTCGGGCAAGACCACGCTCATCCGGCTGATCCTGGGCCAGATCGCGCCCGCGGCCGGACAGCTCGCGGTCTTCGGCCGGCCACCTCGCCGCGGGGACCCGTCCATCGGCTACGTCCCCCAGCGGCCCGTTTTCGACCCTGAGCTTTCGATTCGTGGCCGCGACTTCGTCGGGCTTGGCGTCGATGGCTGGCGGTGGGGGGTTCGCGTCGGCGGGCGTGCTCAGGACGTGGCGGCAGCTGCGGCAATCGACGCGGTCGGGGCAGGCGCGTACGCGGACACACCGCTGGGCCGACTGTCGGGTGGTGAGCAGCAGCGGCTGCTCCTCGCTCAGGCGCTGGTGGGTGAGCCACGACTTCTGCTCATGGACGAGCCGCTCTCGTTTCTCGACGTGCGCAGCCAGCAGACCATCGTGCAGCTGGTCGCCGACATAGCGAGGCGCAGGCGATTGACCGTGCTGCTCATCGCGCACGACGTGAACCCTCTGCTCTCGCACCTCGATAACGTCGTCTACGTGGCGGCAGGACGCGTCGCTATGGGCAAGCCGGCAGAGATCATCACCACGCAGCGGCTGTCCCAGATCTACTCAGCGCCTGTGGAAGTCATCAAGGACAGCCGGGGTCGCGTCTTTGTCGTCGGGCTGGAAGAGGAGACGAGCCATCCGCATGGTTAGCCCGAGCTGGAATCCGTTCGAAGACATCGCGATGCTCTTCCACTACGACTTCATGGTCCACGCGTTCGAGGCGGGGACGATCGTCGCCATTGTCGCCGGGTCGATCGGCTATTTCGTGGTTCTGCGCGGTTCGTCGTTTGCTGCACACGCGCTCTCGCACATCGGGTTCGCGGGCGCTGCCGGGGCCGTTGTGGCGGGGCTCAGCCCGGTCGCCGGCCTGCTGGCGTTCACGCTGGGAAGTGGCGCCGCGATCGGCGCGCTCGGCAACCGGCTGCGGGGCCGTGACGTCACGATCGGCATCGTCCTGGCCTGGACGCTCGGCCTTGGCGTGCTGTTCATCTCTCTCTATCGCGGCTACGCGACTGAGGCCTACGCGCTCCTGTTTGGCGAGATTCTCGGCATCAGCGAACGCGACGTGCTCGTCACGCTGATCGCAGGTTTGATCACGCTGGCCGCGCTCGTGACCGTGTACCGACCGTTGCTCTTCTCATCGGTGGACGAAGCGCTGGCGAGCGCCAAGGGCGTGCCGGTGACCGCGCTCTCGATCGCCTTCATGGCGATCCTGGCGGTGGCGGTGACGGAAGCGGTCCAGGTGGTCGGTGTGCTCCTGATCTTCGCCTTGATCGTGACGCCGGCGGCGATTGCGATCCGCTTCACGAGCCACCCTCCGTACGCGATCGCCATTGGCGTCGCGCTGGCGCTCGCGTTCACGTGGCTCGGCCTGAGCATCGCTTATTTCTCGCCGCACCCCGTCAGCTTCTTCATCACGTCACTCGCCTTCGCGACATACCTGGGTGTCCGGATTGCAGAACCTGTGAGGCGCCTGCTCGTTTAAGGTTCGTGGGGATGCGGGTGCGCGCGGGAATCGCGCTGCTGTTGATCGTGGTCGCGGCGGGGGCGGTGAACTACTTCCGGCCCATCCCAGCCGTTGCCGCGACGCACCTCTTGAAGACCTCCGAGGTGATTCCTGGCACGACGCCGGCGCTGCCCTGGCCCACGAGTGGCTCGGGCGCGCTCGGCGTTTCGGGCCTGGGCCTGGTGGCGACCTCTGGCAACGAGCAGGCGATTCCGGCCGCCAGCGTGGCCAAGGTGATGACCGCGATGATCGTCCTCGAAGACAGCAAGCTGAAAAAGGGCGATGACGGCCCGAACCTGACGATGACCGACGCCGACGTCCGCGCCTACGAGGCTGACCTACAGGACAAGCAGTCGGTTGTCAAGGTCGAGTCAGGCGAAAAGCTGAGCCTGTTCCAGGTTCTCGAGGCGGTGCTGATCCCATCGGCCAACAACCTCGCCGAGACCGTCGCGCGATGGGACGCGGGTTCGATCGACGCTTTCGTGACGAAAATGAACAGCCGGGCCGCCGGCCTGCACCTGGCGCATACGAAGTTCGCCGACCCGAGCGGCGCCTCGCCCAGCAGCGTGAGCACGCCGACCGACCTGGTGATGCTCGGCATGCTGGCGATGCAGAACGATGTCTTCGCCCAGATCGTGGCTCGGGGTCAGGTCACGCTGCCGGTGGCCGGAACCGTCTACAACGTCGACGCCGCGCTTGGTCAGAACGGGATCATCGGCATCAAGACAGGGTCAGGCCTTAACACTGGAGCCAACTTCCTGTTTGCGGCCAACGCGACCGTGGACAACACCACGATCGTCATCTACGGCTGCGTGATGGGTCAGCCCACGCTGGAGAGCGCCTTTGCGAAGGCCAAAGCCCTGCTGGCCGCCATGACGCCGGCCCTGCACGTCAAGAAGGTCCTCGCGCAGAACCAGTCTGTCGCCAACTACACGACGCCATGGGGAGAGCAGACCGACCTGGTCTCGGCCGTCGACGTGAACCTGGCCGAGTGGCCGGGAATGGTCTTGCGACAGGGCCTCGCCGCGAACTCGATCGTCCTCGATCGCCCGGTCGCGCCGAGGACGCAGGAAGGGACGGAGCACATCGTGCTTGGTGACTACAGCCTTGACGTGCCGCTCGTCACCGCGGACCAGCTCTATCCGCCGGGGCGGCTGTGGAGGCTGACCCGGATCTCGTTCTGATAGGGCGGCAGCACGCCGTCCCAGCCTGCGATATTGGCCTCACGCCACCGCCGGCCAAAGTGGCCGAGACGCTCCCAGCCTCCGTGCTCGATCTCAACGCGCGTCGAGGTGTCCGGCAGCGCGCGAAAGACGATCTCGACGTCCGTCGCGTTGTGCGGGTCGGTGGCGATGTGCCACAGATAGCGAAGGCGACGCGGCCGATCCCACTCCACGATCCGCCCCCATTCGATCTCCTCGCCCGTCGCAGTGCGTTCGAAGATGCGCCCGCCGGCGCGGGGCTCGAACACGATGTGCGCACCGCGCTCGTGGGAAACGGTGTGCTCGGGCGGCCACCACGATGACGCGCGCTCGGTCCAGGTGTCGAATGCGTGCTCCGGTAGGCAGGCGACTGTGAACGACACCTTGATGGGCGCGATCATCTCCTGCGCTGCTCTGTGTTCTCGGCGAAGAGCTTGAACCGGGTGGCCACATCGGCCCACAGCCGGCTCAGGTAGCGGCGCTCCAGGCGGTACACGCGCTTGGGGCCGACCTGCTCGTCAGACACCAGGCCGGCTCGGCTCAGGAGGCTCAGGTGGCGAGAAACAGCGGGCCGGCTGATGGGCAGCCTGTCGGCGATCTCCTGCACAGACCGTGGTTTGCGTGCCAGGAGCTCAACGATCTGCTGCCGGTAGGAGTTGCCGAGGGCCCCGAGGGGATCGGCTAAGTGGGGCTTCGCCTTCACTTGGAGTATGGTAACCGCGCTGTTACGTAACCGAATCGTTACGCGGGAGGATCGGAAGAATGGCCAAAGTCAAAGTGAAGGGGTCGGGCACCAAGCAGTCGCCGTGGGAGCTGACGACGCCGAGCGGCTCGTCGCAGTATCTGATGTACCGGGACGAGACGGCGAATCCGCCAGCGATCGTGTGCATCGTCGGCAAGACGGAGCTGCGGTACCAGCTGCGCGCGATCAACGACCTGCACGCGATGCTGAAGAAACACGGTGACTGGATGCCCCTGGGCAGCGCAGACGAGCAGAAGCCAGCCGCCGACGGCACGGTCGAAGGATGGGGCCGCTCTCCGAAGAACCCCGTCGGGGGCTGGTACGGCCTGAAGAAAGGGCTCCGCGGAAGGTTCGGCATGTACATGCCGCCGCTGCTCGAGGCGTTGGGATTGGCCGAGGTCGAGCACAACCCGAAAAACAACCGCATGCGCGCGATTTAGAAAGAAGCGACAATTACCCGCGGGATGGGGTTCGTTTCTCGCGGCTTCCGCGGCCGGCGCCGCGACAGCGCCGCCGAAGGACGCCTTCCGCCGGGACAGTACCTCGTCAACGACTGGCCTGTGCTCTCCGCAGGCCCAACGCCACGCGTCAGCCTCGACCAGTGGACCCTCACCATCGAGGGCGAGATCGATCAACCGAAGAAGTGGACTTGGAAAGAGTTCACCGCGCTGCCAAGCGAGATGGTCGCGAAAGACATCCACTGCGTGACCAAGTGGTCGAAGTTCGACGTCAACTTTAAGGGCGTGTCCCTCGACACACTGCTCGAGGGGGTGGAAACGGCCGCCGAGTATACAACCCAGACCTCTTACGGCGGCTACACGACCAACCTGCCTCTCGAGGACCTCATGGGGGGCAAGGCCTGGATCGTTTACGAGGTCAACGGGGAGCCGCTGCATCCGGAACATGGCGGGCCCGCGCGAATGCTCGTCCCTCACCTCTACTTCTGGAAAAGCGCGAAGTGGATCCGCTCGCTCCGACTCGACAGAGAGGAAATCCCCGGTTTCTGGGAGACCAACGGCTACCACATCTACGGTGACCCTTGGCGCGAGCAGCGGTACTGGGGCGACTAGCCTCAATCCCCACGAAGTGAGAGCTGGCGCTGTCACTTCGCGTGGGCCTCTCATGTGGATCCAGGCTGAGCTGGTCGAGCTCGTCCATGAAACCCCGCGGGTGGCGAGTCTGTACTTCAACGTCCCGATGTGGCCCGGACACCTCGCCGGCCAGCACGTGGACATCAGGCTGACGTCCGAGGACGGATACCAGGCCGAGCGCAGCTACTCGATTGCGTCGCCTCCAGAAGACCGTTGGATCGCGCTCACGGTCGAGCGCCTCGAAGATGGCGAGGTCTCTCCATACCTCGTGGGAGAGCTGATGGTTGGGGACCGGATCGAGCTGCGCGGACCGATCGGAGGGCATTTCGTGTGGCGCGCCGGAGATGACCGCCCGCTGCTGCTGGTAGCCGGTGGCTCGGGCGTGGTGCCGCTGATGGCCATGCTCCGCCACCGCTCGTTGACGGCCCACAAGCCGCCGGCCCGGCTGCTCCTTTCCTCGCGGACTTTCGGCGACATCATCTACCGCGAGGAGCTGGACCGCCTGACCGCGGCGAATGACGGCCTTACCGTCAATCACACGCTGACGCGCGAGAAGCCCGCGGGCTGGACTGGCTATACCAGGCGGATCGACGCCGACATGGTCAGGGACGTCGCGTGGCCGAAGCAACAGACGCCGGCGGTATTCGTCTGCGGACCGACCGCCTTTGTCGAGGCGGCCGCGGATCTGCTGGTGGGTGGGGGTTACGACCCGATATGGGTCAAGACGGAGAGATTCGGAGCAACTGGAGGATGAACATGCAGACTTCCGACATGAAGCTCGACGGCAACGCGATTGGAGGTCTGCTGCGCGAGATCTTCACCATGGAGATGACAACCGCGGTGGGGACATGTGCCTCGTGCGGCGCCATCAATGAGTTGGGCCGCGTCCATGTATACGTGCACGCCCCAGGCACGGTCGTGCGATGCCCGGCCTGCGAGTCTGTGCTGATGCGGATCGTTCGCGGGCGCGGGCGCTACTGGGTGGATTTCAGCGGCACGCGATCCCTGGAGCTGACCGAGTCCTGAGCTAAGCGCTCGGCTTCTTCATCGCCCAGGGGCCGAACTTGATGGCGGCGGTCAGCAGCCACACGAACAGCCCGAGGCCGGCGACTGCAAAGACTTCGCTGACTCCAACGGCCCAGGTCGGGACGGGCGAAGTGTCCGGTCGCGCGAAGTACCCCAGGTTCGAAACGGCGCCTATGGCGTCGAGTCCGAGCAAGACGAGCACCACCCAGAACATCCACCTCCAACCAAGGTAGCTGCCGAGCGCTGCCACCAGCTCGAGGGCGGCGATGACGATCACGATCGCGATGGCGAAGAAGATCGAGATGTTGACAACGGTGTCCATGTCCGTCCCCTGCGGGATCTGCGTGCCCTGCGCCCTGATCACCCGCAGCATGCTGTCGTGGTTGATGTAAATGGCTGAGGTGACCAGGGAAAAGAACGCGGACACCACGAAGTAGCCCCCCACCGCGAGCTGCATCGGGCGGGTCCATGAGGTCGGTTCGCGCGCACCCCGCGGGATTGGCGCCCACTGCGTCCCGTCCCATCGGAACTGACCATCGGCCGAGACCTGGCCGACCGCCGCGCTTGGTTGCTCGCTCAAAGCGGCACAAGCGTAATCCCCGAATTGGCCCGCCTTCAGGCTACAGAAGGTAGCCGCAAATCAGGCGACCGGGGCCGGCCTTCCGACCGTTGTGTTTCTGGGCGTTTTGTAAAGGCGAAAGGAGGGCCGTTGTCTGTACACCCGCCGGTACAGCAGCAAATTCGAGGTTGGTTCGACGCCGTGCTGGCGCTCGGACTCAAGGTCAAGGACCGGGAGGCAAGGGCTCACAACCTGCGCGTCGCCCGGCTGTGCGTCCACATTGGCCGCCAGATGTCGATGAGCGCCTACGAACTGCGGGTGCTCGCGCGGGCCGGTCTGATGCACGACATCGGCAAGCTGGGCATCCCTGACGCCGTGCTGGGCAAGCATGCGGCGCTCGACGAGTCCGAGTGGAGCTTGATGCGGACTCACCCAGAGATGGGGCTCACGCTCCTGGACCGCACCGGACAGTCAAGCCGGGAGGTGCTGGCTGTGCTCTACCATCACGAGCGGCTCGACGGAAGCGGCTATCCGTACGGGCTCCAAGGCGAAGCGATTCCAATCGAGGCACGCATCGTAGCCGTCGCCGACACGTACGACGCCCTGATCTCGGACCGTCCGTACCGCAAGGCGTGCTCCGATTACGAAGCCCGGCGCGTGCTGGTGGAAGAGGCCGGGGTGCGGTTGGACTCGCGCGCGGTCTCTGCGTTGTTCAGCACCCTCGACCACACCGGTAGTGCCCAGAGGCTCGCGCTGGCGTTCTGATCGATTCCCTCACCATGGAGGGGTGAGGTTCAGGGTCGCGAAAGTGCTCGTGACGCGACTACGATGCAGCAATGGCGCGCGGCAATTCGCTTGCCGACCGGTACGTGACGATGTTCCTTCGTGGCGTGCCATCTCCTTGCTCACGACGCTCTTTGTCCTGGTCAGAAAACGCCCTCATGGCGCTTTCCTAGGCGTCCCCACCGGTAGCCCGTTAGGAGCGCCTGATTTGAAGTTCGGGGTCGCCATCTTTCCGACCGATTATGCGATCTCGATGACCGAGCTGGCGCCCGCGGCCGAAGCGCTGGGCTTCGAGTCGCTGTGGGTGGCCGAGCATTCGCACATCCCGACCAACCGCCACTCTCCGTGGCCGAGTGGCGGCGAGCTGCCGAAGCACTACTGGCACACGATGGACCCCTTCGTCGCGCTCGCCGGCGCCGCGCTGGCGAGCAGGACAATTCGCGTGGGCACCGGTATCTGCCTGCTCATCGAGCGCGACCCTATCCACACGGCCAAGTCCACGGCGACCGTCGACCTGATCTCCAACGGACGGTTCGTCTTCGGCATCGGCGCGGGCTGGAATCGCGAGGAGATGGCCGACCACGGCACGGACTTCCACACCCGATGGAAGCTGCTGCGGGAGAGGACGGAGGCGATCAAGACAATCTGGGCGAACGACGTGGCTGAGTACCACGGCGACATGGTGGATTTCGGACCAATGTGGTGCTGGCCGAAGCCGGTCCAGAAGCCTGGCCCGCCGGTCATCCTCGGCGGCAGCGGGCCGAAGATCCTCGAGCGTGTCGTTCGCCACGCCGACGGCTGGATGCCGAACCGCGGCGAGGTGCTCGAGCGAATTCCCGAGCTCCAGCGCCTGGCGAAAGAAGCGGGCCGGGAACCAATCCCGGTCTCGTACTACCCGCGGCCTAGCGCCGAGGAGATCGAGCGTTGCGCGAAAGCGGGCGTCGAGCGCTGCATCTGGTACGTACCTCCGGATGGGCGCGACGCTGCGCTCAAGAAGCTCGAACAGTTGGGGACGATGATCCGTCCTTACCTCAAGAACGAGGCGGCCTAGGACCTGTCTCCTCAGAACTCCTAAAAGATTGATCTTGGAAGCCGGTGCTGTTCCGTGCCGGTGAGTACGACGTCGCCCGGCGCGGGACGACGAGTGTGCCAGGCCGCGTTGTCGTCGACTATCAGGACCTTCGACATCAGCCCGAGGCCGCGCTGAGCGGCAGCGTGAAGTGGAAGTTCGAGCCCTGGCCGGGCTGGCTGTCCACCCAGATCCTTCCTCCGTGCATTTCGACGATCTGGCGCGCGATGGCAAGGCCGAGGCCCGTGCCGAGGATCTTGTTGTTCGTCTTCTCGTAGCGCTCGTACCGGCTGAACAGGTGCTGGATGAATTCCGGGGCGATGCCGATGCCGTGGTCGCGCACGCTCACGTCCACGCAGCCGTCCTGAGCGGCGCTGCAGACGACGATCTCCCCACCCTCAGGCGAGTACTTGACGGCGTTGCTCAGCAGGTTGGCGACCACCTGTGCGATCCGATCCGGGTCCGCCTGAACGATCGGGCGATGCGCGTCGAACTTGCTGACGACGGAGTGCCGCTCGGATGAGGCCCTAGCACGATCGACCGCATCGCCGAGCAGGCTGTTAATGTCGACCGGCTGCGGATGAAGCTCGAGGCGGCCGGCCTCGATGCGGTCGAGGTCGAGCATATCGTTGATCATCCGGTTCAACCTCTCGGCGTCCTTGTTGATGTCGGCGGCGTAGCTCTTGGCCTCGTCGATCGAGACTTCCTCGTCGCGGATCATCTCGCTGAAGCCGGAGATCCCGACCAGCGCCGTCCGAAACTCGTGGCTGACCAGGGAGACGAACTCGCTTTTCAAACGATTCAGACGCTCGAGGCCGGCGAGGTGAGCAGCGGCGGCTTCGTTCGCCGCGTGCTCGGCATCGGTGTCCTCGTACATCGCGATGAAGTACTCGATGCGGCCGGCTGAGTTGCGCACGCCGGTGGCGCTCCAGTGCAGCCAGACCTCGGTGTTGTCGGCGCGGATCGCGTGGCTGTCTGACTCGACCGTGTCGACAGCGCCCTTCCACAGCGGCTGAAAGACCTCGTAGACGCGGCCGAACTCTTCGGGGCGAAGATATTTCGCCACCGGCTGACCCACCATCCGTTCGGGGTCGGTATGCAGCAGCGCTGCCATCCGGGGATTGACGTCGATGACGTTCATGTCGATCCCAACGCGCGCGATGCCGAGTGGGGCGTGACTGACGATCTGGTTCAGCAAACTGTTGCGCCGTGCCAGCTGTCCTTCCGTGCGCTGGCTCTTGCGCAAGAGGTCGAGAGAGTCACGGTGCGTCAGGGTCTGGTTGGCCACGAACAGAACGCCCACGCTGCCCGCCAGCAGGGTGCCAAAGGCGTCCAGTCCCTTGTCGATCACCGCGTACCCGATCGCTGTGATTGCGGCGACCACCACCGCAACCCACGGCAGCGCCAGCTGCCAAAGCTCGATCGGGCCTTCCTCCCGCTCCACGTCTTTCGAACGCGCCGGCCAGAGCGGAGCCAGCGCGATCAGCAGATAGCCCACGACCCAACCCGCGTCGAGCACGCTGCCCAGGGCGCCATAGGTTCCGTTAGCGGTCAGATACGCGAACGCGCTGTCAGCCAGCGCGTTGCACGCGAGGCCCCCGAGCAGAAAAAGCAGCCGGCCGACCTCAGCCCGCCTCGCACGGCGCAGCGCCAGCACCAGGACGGTCGCCGTGATGATGTCGCCGATCGGATAGGCGAGTCCTATCAGAAGCGCGGCAGGCGTGGCAGAGGAAGTCTCGTACACCTTGGCGAGCCCAAACGACCAGGCCACGAACAGAAGCGACATGGCGACGATCGCACCAGCGAGCACGGCTTCGCCTCGTGAGGTGAGGCGTCGAGGAGCCGAGGTGAAGGCGAACACGCCGGCCACCGCGAGCGGTATGGCGAGCAGGAAGCCGGCGTCCGCCAGGGATGGAAACGGAACGTCAACGCCCTGGACGACCTGGTACCACGACCAGACCAGCTCGCCTAGCGCCCAGCTCGAGGCTGACGCACCAAAGAATGACCAGGCCCATCGCGAGCGGCCTGAAGTGCGGTAGGCGGCGAGTACACAGCTCGCCGCGGCGATGAGCGCTGCGGCTGCCTCGCCTAGGTCGTCGACGTCGATCGTGGCCTGGTCGCCGAACCACCGGTACTCGGTCCAGAGAACGAACAGGATCGACAGCCCCGCGGCCACCGACGTGGCGAACACGAATGGACGCCAGCCCGCGATGCCGAGGCCGGTGACGGTGAGCGGCCGGCGAGGCATCGCCAGCGGAGCACTTTGCTGCATGCGTGGAGCGTAGGTCGAGGCGCTCACACCTCGCCCCTACATGAGAAAAATCGCTGCGTTAAGTGACGTGAATTTTGATTTAACATGCGGGCAGCTACTTGTAGCACAGCCGTGAGGGTGTGGAACACGGCTAAGGAGAGGATTGCGATCCCTTCGGAATCGTTGATCGGACAGGCAGGGGACGAGGTCGCCGCGAGCCGGGGCCGAGCCGCAGCTGCAATCGCGGTTTTGGGCCTGGCCGCCGGCGTCGCTGCATTGCCGGCCGTGGTCGCCCTCGGGGCGGGCACAGAGACGTTGGCGCGAATGGCTGTGGGCCTTGGGAGCTTGGTTGTGGTCGTCGGCGGCGTCAAGTTGGCGGCGGCCGCGTGGGGCGCTGCGGCTTCGATCGATTAATCGGGATTCGTCAAATCCTGGCCGGCAAGGCAAAGGAGGTGATGACCGAGATGCGAAGAATCCTGTACGCCATGATCCTGGCGGCCTCAGCGTTGCTGGCCGTGGCGGGCACGGTGGGCGCCGGCGGCAGCACTCCCTGTTGCGGCTGATTTTCCTGATTTTGTAAACATCGTGCTAATTCAAATCGACGTACGTTAATCTGGCCGACGTGCCAGAGGTTGAACTGCAGCCCGACCTGACTGCCCGCTTGGACAGCTCGACTGAGCGAGAGAAGGCCACCTCCGGTCGCCGTCGCGGCAGGCGTCGGGGCGTTGAGATCCGGCCGGGCTCCGTGAAGCAAGCTCGGCTGGAAGCCGGCCTGAGCCTGGGCCAGGTCGCCCGAGGCGACATCAGCCGGACGGCGATTTACTTTGTCGAAACCGGCAAGGCCAAGCCGTCTCGCGAGACGCTCGAGCTGATCGCCGAGCGCACAGGGCGCCCGGTCGACTTCTTCCTGGCGGGCGGTTTTGAGGGTCACGCCGCGATCCGCATCGCCGAGGTGGAAAGGCTGCTCGTGACCGGCGACAACGCCGGGGCGGTGGCCGCCGGAGAGGCGGCGCTGAGCCACCGTCCGGACCCCGAAACCGAAGCTCGGCTAAAGCTCCTCGCGTCGATGGCCTACCTCCGCCTCGCCCAGCCGGTCGTCGGCCGCCGGTTCGCGGCCGAGGCACGGGCTTACTTCGAGCGCTCGGGCGACCTGGAGATGGTCGCGGAATGCCTGGGCAACGAAGCCTCCGGCGCGTACTTGATGGAAGACCCGAGCGCGCTGGCGATCGCCCAGGGTGCCCTTGCCACGGTGCGCTCGCTCAAGCCCGTGCCTCGTCTGACTGAAGCGCGGCTGCTCGGCGTGCTCGGCCACACCCACATCGTGAACCGCGAATGGCACGCGGCGATCGAGTGCTACGCGCAGGCGATCGACGCCGCCGACGTGGTGCAGGACCTGCACAAGCTGTCGCTCATGTACAGCGGGTTGAGCCTGGCCCACGAAGAGCTCGGCCAGCTGGATCAAGCAGGCCGCTTCGCCCAGAAGGCGCTCGCGATCCACCAGACGCTCAGCGACCGCCTGTCGCTCGCCCGCTCCGAGAACAACCTCGCCCTACTTCTCTTGCACAGCGGCGACGTCGCGGGCGCGCAGACCCATGTGGACAGGAGCATGAAGCTGTTCGAGGAGATGGAAGTGGAGACCGGCAGGGCGCACGTCTTGCTGACGGTCGCCGAGATCGCGCTGGCAAGGCGAGACGCCGACACCGCCGAGCGTTATGGGCTCGAAGCCATGGCCATGGCGCAGCGCTTGGGCGAAGGCGCTGCTGTCACGGAGGCACATTACTGGCTGGCTCAGGTGGCCCTGGCCCGCGGCGACGCCGAGGCGGTCGACGCCGAGTTCGCGGCGGCCCTTTCAGACCTCCACGCCACGGGCCGCGAACGGCTGGCGCGCTATCGGGCCAGGTATGCGGAGATCCTCGAGCGGCGCGGCGACCTGGCGGCAGCCAACCGCCAGCTCCGGCTCGCCCTCTCCGCGCTGGGAGCTCCGTCGGCCGACACCTCCAGCGCCCGCACCGCGATCGCCTGAGCTGCGGTTTTCGGTGGCGCGGGGGCCATGCGTTTCTACTTGCGACCGGCGCCGAGTCTCGGCTAAGAATTTAGGAGCCCGATGCCTGTTGATTGCCGGTTGTCTTGGTAGTCGACGACAGCGCCCCGACGCGCGAGATGATTCGCATCTACCTGTCGACGATCGGCTGTGAGGTACGGCTCGCGGGTGACGGCATGACGGCGCTGGAGATGGTCCACGCCGAGCCACCGGACCTCGTGCTGCTCGACGTGCGAATGCCGGGCACGGACGGCTACGTGATCACCGGGCTGAGCCAGACGACCCACCGGGTGATGGCGCTCGAGGCCGGCGCAGACGACTTCATGGCCAAACCGGTGGAAGGCGCGGAGCTGATCGCGTGACGCGTCCGACGCGCTGGTGAACGATCGTCCATACCGGATGCGGTGTTCGGCAGAGGAAGCGCTGGCCGTGCTTCGCTCCGGCGCAGGGACGCAGTGGTATCCCGAGACCGTCGACCTGCTCGCCAGCGTGCTGCCGGCGATCCAGCATCTCGGCGCCGCCTGACCGATTTACTGATCTAACCCGTGTTCTGCAACCCGGCGGCCACGCCGTTGACGGTGAGCTGAAAGACACGCTCGGCTCGCGTCCTGTCGGCTCGCGCCGTTTTTCTGTCTCGCATCGCCCGCAAAGCCCGTAGCTGCAGGTGCGAGAGCGCGTCGACGTACGGGTTGCGCAGCTCGATGGCCCATGACAGCACGCGCCGATCCTCGAGCAGCCTGCGGTGTCCGGTCACCGCGAGCACGCGTTCCTTGGTCAGCTCGTACTCGGCCAGCACCATCGCGGAGAGGTCCGGCCGATCACCCAGCGCGAGGTAGCGTTCGGCGATGGGTCGATCCGTCTTGGCCAGGCTCATCTCGGCGTTGTCAAGCATCACGTTGAAAAGCGGCCACTCCGCGTAGGCCCGGCGCAGGTCCCCAAGCGTCGCGGCGGCCAGCCCGCTGCCGATGCCGTACCAGCCGGCCAGGTTCAGCCGCATCTGTGACCACGCGAACACCCATGGGATCGCGCGGAGGTCTTCCAGCTTGCGGCCGGTCCCGCGCCGGGTTGGACGCGACGCGATGCGCAACCGTCCGAGCTCGTCGACGGGGCTGACCTGGATGAACCATCGCTCGAAACCCGGCGAATCCACGAGCTTGCGGTAAGCCTCACGCGAGGGGCCATCGATCATCGCGGCGAGGTCCTCAAATCCGCGCGCCGGATCGCTGCGTGGCGAGGCCGGCATCGAGGCCTCGAGGACAGCCGACGTGACCTGCTCTAGATGCCGCCGCGCGATCGCGCGATTGCCGTACCGAGCGAAGATCACCTCGCCCTGCTCGGTTACTTTGAAGTGGCCGGCCACCGAGCCTGGGGCCTGCGCGCGCACCGCCCTGTTGGCCGGACCACCACCCCGGCCCAACGCGCCACCACGGCCGTGAAACAGGGTGAGCCGAAGCCCGTTCCTATTCGCCCACGCCGTTAGCGCGGCCTGCGCGTCGTGGAGGGCGAGGGTAGCGGAAAGGGGACCTGCCTCCTTCGCGGAGTCCGAGTAGCCGAGCATGACCTCGATCCGGCCGGCATTGGCGGTCAGACGCTTGCGGACGGGCGCCAGGCGGATCACCTCGTCCATCACACGCGTCGCGCCCGCCAGGTCGTCGAGCGTTTCAAACAGCGGGACCACATCGAGCGCCGGCTCCCTCCGGCCAGTTGCGTGTCCGGCGAGCTCGTAGACCGCCGCGACGTCCTCGGCGCCGCGCGTGAAGCTGACCACGTAACGACGGCAGGCGGACCTGCCGTACCGATCCTGCAGCGACGCGATCACGCCGAGAGTGTCGAGCACCTCGCGCGTGGCCGGCGACGGCCGCTGGAGCTCTGCCAGCGCTTGCTCGTGCACCTTGCTGTGCTGGCGGATTTCGAGTTCGGCGAGGTGAAAGCCGAACGTCTCGGCCTGCCAGATGAGGTGCTGGACCTCACCGGTGGCAAGTCGCGCGGCTCCCGCCGCGGCAAGCGAATCGCGCACCGTACGCAGGTCGTCGAGCAGGTCGTTAGCGGAGCGATAGGCGAGCCGCGGCTCGCCCACGCGTGTGGCTCGAATCCTGCGCGCCACATTCAGCATGAATTCCCGATGCGGTTCCGCCGAGCTGGCCGGCACCCGCCGGCGCAGAGCCGCTGAGGCAGGGGTTGTCTCCGCGTCGACTGTCAGGGCGCGGCCCACACGATTCGCGACTACCTCAAGCGCGAGCAGAGCGTGCTCGGCCTGGATCGCCATCGTCTCCGCGGTGACCTCGGCTGTGACCGCGGGGTTGCCGTCGCGGTCGCCACCTATCCAGGTCCCGAAACGAAGGAACGGAGGGGCAGGACCGCCCAGCGCTGTGTCAAGAGATCGCAACACCTCGGGCACCAAGCGAAACAGCGTCTCGTCGAAGATGCTCATGAACGAGCGCACCTCGTCGAGCGGTTGCACGTGAGCCGCCCGGACCAAGGCCGTGCGCCACAGCGAGTCGATCTCCTCACCCAGTCGGCGTTCGGTCTCCAGGCGCTCGGCGTCACCGACTCGGGGATCGTCCAGGCGCTCCAGCTGCTCGCCAACGCGGCGGATAGCCGTCACCACCGCCCGGCGCCGCGCTTCGGTCGGGTGGGCGGTGAAGACGGGGTGGATCTCGAGCGTCGCGATCAGCTCATCGAAGCGCTTGCGCCCGAGCCTGGGCCTGAGGTCGTCAACCGCAGAAGCGATCGACTCCGGCAGCGGCTTCGGTCCACGGTCGCGTTCCCGGATCACTCGCGCGCGGTGGTGCTCCTCGGCGAGGTTGGCCAGGTGGAAGTAGCACGTGAATGCGCGCGCCACAAGCTCGGCGCGTTCGAGCGGCCACGCGGCCACCAACCGCTCGGCCTGGCGTTCGAAGCGCCTATCTTCGCGTGCGCGTATGGCGAGGCTCCGAAGTTTCTCCACGTCGCGCAGCAATGGTGCCCCGCCGTAGTCAGCGATCACGTTGCCGAGCAGCTCGCCGAGGAGGCGGACGTCTCGCCTCAGCTCTGGCGGAATCTCCTGGCGAGCGGCTTCTCTGGTGTCAGTCGAGGATCGCGTACTCCAACGAATCGACGAGAGCAAGGAGTGACGCTTCGATGATGTTGGCCGAGCACCCGACCGTCGTCCACCGCTTCGTGCCTTTGCCCGACTCGACCAGGACCCGGGTGGTCGCGGCGGTGCCTGCGTCTCCGTTGAGGATGCGCACCTTGTAATCGTGCAAGCTCACTTCATCGAGCGCAGGGAAGCGCGGGCTCAACGCCTTGCGCAGCGCGGCGTCGAGCGCATTGACTGGGCCGTTGCCTGACGCTGCGGTGTGATACACCATGCCGCCCACCTCGACCTTGACCGTCGCCTCGGCGTGTACAGAAGCGCCGTTCTTGCGGACCTGCGTCGTGAAGTCAGCAACTGTCCACGGCGCGACATAGCCTGGCTGCAGGCGGCGGACGAGCATCGCGAACGACGCGTCGGCCGCCTCGTACGAGTAGCCCTGGTGCTCGAGCTCTTTCAGGTGCTTGACGAGCCATCGTGTCCGTGCGTCGTCGCGGTCGAGCTCGAGACCGAACTCACGCGCCTTTGCGAGCACGTTGCCGCGACCTGATAGCTCGGAAACAAGCACCCGCGCCTCGTTGCCGACGAGCGCCGGGTCGAGGTGCTGATACGCGTCCTTGTGACGCAGCACCGCGGCGACGTGCTGCCCGCCTTTGTGCGCGAAGGCGCCGTGGCCCACGAACGGCTGCTGCAAGGGGAGGGCGAGGTTGGCGATCTCGGCGACTGTGCGCGACAGCTCGCTGAACTGCGGCAGGGAGGAGTGAGGCAGCGTGTCCAGGCCGAGCTTGAGCGTCAGGTTGGAGACGACGGAGACGAGATTCGCGTTGCCGCAGCGCTCCCCGTAACCGTTGATGGTGCCCTGCACCATGTCGGCCCCGGCCAGCACGCCGGCCAGCGTGTTGGCGACCGCGAGCTCGCAGTCGTTGTGCGTGTGAATGCCGACGCGAGCGCGGCTGTCGTGCGCGACCAGGGCGGCGACCACGTCCTCCACGCCTCGCTTGATCTGGTCCGGCTGACTGCCGCCGTTGGTGTCGCACAGGACGACCCAGGAGGCTCCGGCCCGCGCCGCGCAGAGGCAGACCTCGAGCGCGTACTCGGCGTCGCGCGCGTAGCCGTCGAAGAAGTGCTCGGCGTCGAAGATGATCTCGCGCCCGAGATTCACCCCGTAGGCAACAGACTCTTCGACCATGGCCAGGTTCTCGTTGTTTGTCGTCTGCAGGACCGTCGATACCTGCCAGCTGTCGCCCTTGCCGACCAGCGTCCACACCGGCGCTTTGCTCTCGACTAGGGCCTGTACGTTGGCATCGTCCTCGCACCGAGCGCCGGCGCGCCGTGTGGCGCCGAACGCGGCGAGTCGCGAATGCCGCAGCGGCTCCGCGGCCAGTCGAGCGAAGAGCTCCTCGTCCTTGGGGTTTGAGCCGGGAAATCCACCCTCGACATAATCGAAGCCGAGCCCGTCCAGGATCCTGGCGATGCGCTCCTTGTCAGCAGCCGAGAAAGACACGGCCGGTCCTTGCGCGCCGTCACGCAGAGTGGTGTCGTACACCACGATCTTTCGAGCAGACATAAAAAAACCTCCCGACCCTTCCTGGGCGGGAGGTCCGACCGACCTTAGCGGCGCGGGCTAAGTCGGGGGACCTCCCCGAATAATCGCGATCGCAATTCCGCGCTTGTTGCGCACCGTGCGGGCAAGCCTAAGGCATCCAGGCGCGGGGGCGCATGGTTTCCGCCACCAATTCGGCGGAGCCCGCTTAATTGCCTGTTGACAAACCCCCGACTGCGCGGTACGGTTTGCGAAATCGATTCGACATTGTCGAATGATAGTCAGGATTAACGAGGGGGTTTCACCGCGATGTACTCGATTCGACAACGCGCGCTGGCCGAGGTTCTGGGCACCGCCGCCCTGGTCCTCGTCGGGCCTGGATCCGTGATCGCAACGCTGACACTGGCGGGCAAGGCGGTGCCAGCCGTGACTGAGGCTGACCTGCTGGGGATCAGCTTCGCTTTCGGCTTCATCATCACCGCGCTCGTTTACGCGCTCGGCAAGGTGTCGGGCTGCCACATCAACCCGGCCGTGACGTTCGCGCTCGCGGTCACCGGGCGCTTTCCGTGGCGCGAGGTGCCCGTCTACTGGATCGCTCAGTACGCGGGTGCCGTGATCGGCGCCTTCGGCATCTGGGGCGTCTTCGGCCAGAACGCGGTGACGTTCGGCATGGGGCAGACGCATTTCGCAGCTGACGCCTCGACCTCTTACTACGTGCAGGCCGGGCTGGCCGAGTTCCTCGGTACCGGTCTCCTGCTGCTCGCGATCCTCGGCATCGTCGACAGCCGTTCGCCGCAGCAGCTGGCCGGGCTTGTCATCGGCGGCGCGGTCGTCGGCATCATCTTGATCTTCGGACCCGTCACGGGCGCCTCCCTCAACCCGGCGCGCGCCTTCGGTCCGGAGCTCGCGGAGGCAATTGCCGGCGGAACGACCTTCTGGACAGAGTACATCCCGGTCTACCTGATCCCGGGCCTCCTCGGGGCCGCGGCGGCGGCATTCGCCTACGACTACCTCGCGAACCCGCGCGTCGTCGAGAAGCCAATCAAGGAAGCCGTGACCCGCGAAGAAGCGCGGGCGGCGGCGAGCTGACGCAGCGAATTCAAGGAGAAGGACAATGGCAGTCGAAACCAACTTAATGCGCAAGTTCCTCAACGACCCCGCTCGGGTTGTGAAGGAGTCGCTCGCCGGCCTGGCGGCCGCACATCCAGACCTCGTCCGCTACGACGCCGCGGCTCAGATCATCGTGCGCAAAGACGCACCGAAGAAGGGTAAGGTGGCGTTGATCTCAGGAGGTGGCTCGGGACACGAGCCGCTGCACGGCGGCTTCGTCGGGCTGGGAATGCTCGACGCGGCGTGCCCCGGTGAAGTGTTCACGTCTCCAGTCCCCGCGCAGATGCTTGCGGCCACGAAGGCAGTGGACGGCGGCGCGGGGGTGGTTCACATAGTGAAGAACTACACGGGCGACGTGCTCAACTTCAGGCTCGCGGCCGAAGACGCGGCCGATGAAGGAATCAAGGTCACGTCGGTTGTAATCGACGACGACGTGGCCGTGCAGGATTCGCTCTATACGGCCGGTCGCCGTGGCGTGGGCGCGACGGTGCTCGCCGAGAAAATCGCGGGCGCAGCGGCGGAAAGCGGAGCGGACCTCACGAAGGTGACCGACACGGTCAAGCGCGTCAACGAGCGCGCCCGCTCATTCGGCGTCGCGCTTTCGTCGTGCGTCCCGCCGGCTTCGGGCAAGGTGATCTTCGAGCTGCCTGAGGGCCAGATCGAGCTCGGCATCGGAATCCACGGCGAACCCGGTCGCCGGCGCGCCCCGCTCGGTACCGCGAGCGAGGTCGTCGACGTGATCGTCGACGCGGTCGTCTCCGACCTCAAGCCAAAGCAGGGTGCGAAGGTGCTCGCCTTCGTCAACGGGATGGGCGGGACACCGCTGCTCGAGCTCTACCTCCTCTATGGCGAATTCGACAAGAAGCTGCGCGCTGCGGGCGTCGAGCCGGTACGCAACCTGGTCGGCAGCTACATCACGTCCCTCGAGATGGCCGGCGCCTCGCTGACAGTGCTCGAGCTTGACGAGGAGCTGACGAGGTACTGGGACGCGCCCGTACATACCCCGGCGCTGCGCTGGCGCGCGTAGGGGATAGCCTTGATCAGCGAAAGGATCATGGACGCGGCCACGATTACCTCCTGGATGCGCGAGATCGATGTCGCGGTGCGCGCCGAGAAGGACCATCTGGTCCAGCTCGACGCGGCCATCGGCGACGGCGACCACGGCACCAACATGACGAGGGGATTCGAGGCCGTCGTCCAGGCTCTCGACGCGGACGGAGGCGCTCCACCGGGCAAGCTGCTCATCCTCGCCGGACGCACGCTGGTTTCGACGGTCGGCGGAGCGAGCGGTCCACTCTGGGGTTCCGCGCTCAGGAGCGGCGGACGCATGCTTGGCGATGCCGTGACGTTCGATGGCGTTCAATTGGCGGAGGTTCTGGCAGCGGCGCTGGCTTCGGTCAAAGACCTGGGCACGGCGGCGGTCGGCGACAAGACGATGGTCGACGCGCTCGAGCCCGCGGTCGACACGCTCCGCGCTCGTTTGCATGATGGAGTCGCGCTGGACCAGGCCCTCGACGAGGCCGCGGCCGCGGCCGAGTCAGGCATGCGAGCGACGATTCCGCTGCAGGCTCGCAAGGGAAGGGCGTCGTATCTCGGCGAGCGGTCAGTTGGGCATCAGGACCCAGGCGCCACGTCGACCACTCTGATCATGCGGGCACTGCAGAAGGCCGTCGCACAGGGGTCCTGAATGCGCCGGGCGCGCGCAGGGCGCACTTCAGGGCGTGAAATTGTCCTGCTGGGCGTGAGCGCTGCGCCTGGCGTCACGATCGGTCCCGCGGTCGTGCTGGGCCGTAACGACTCTCGTCGAACACACGAGGCGTACGACGTCGAGAGCGCGCGCCAGGCCCTCAAGCACGTTGCCTCTGACCTTGAACAGCTGGCGTCTCATCTGCGGACCGATGGGCGCGGCGATGAATCCGAAATCATCGAAGCGGGAGCCTTGATGGCGCTCGACCCAGAGCTGACCGCTCGGGTCCAGACACTGATTGCAGATTCGGGCCTCGCCGCCGGCGAGGCCTTGCATGAGGCAACGGAGCAGACCGCGCTCGAGCTGTCGCGCCTGGCCGACCCAACGCTGGCGCAGCGCGCCGACGACGTGCGCAGCATCGGCCGCAGAGCCATCGCTCATCTCAGAGGGGATGCGTCGCGTGTCCTGGACGGTGTGCTGGTGGCGGATTCCCTGGGGCCGGCGGACGTCGCCGAGCTCGCGCCGAGCGTAAGAGGGATCGCGCTCGCAGGGGGCGGCATCACCTCCCACGCTGCGATCGTCGCACGCTCGCTTGGCCTGCCGATGGTCGTCGGCGCGGGCGCCGAGCTCTTCGAGGTCGAAGATGGGGAAGAGCTCGTCGTCGATGGCGATCATGGGCTCGTCGTCCGCGGACCTGATGCCGAGCGGGCTGCGCTGGCGCGAGCGAATGTCGATGCGCGTCGCGCCGCGCGCGAGATCGCCATCGAGCACCGGTTCGAGCCCGCGCAAACAAAGGACGGGCGCCGGATTCGGGTCCTGGCCAACGCATCAACGGTGGCGGAGCTCGAAGAGGCAATCAGACAGGGCGCTGAAGGCGTCGGGCTGGTGCGCACGGAACTTCTGTTCCTCGATGCGACGCGATGGCCGTCTCCTGACGAGCAGGTGAACGTGCTGAGGCCGGTGCTCACCCGGCTGCAGGGCCAGACCGCGACAGTCCGCCTCTTCGACTTCGGCGCCGACAAGACGCCGGCTTTCCTACGCGGCACCGCCAAGCGCGGCATCGAGATTCTGCTCGACGTGCCGGAGGTGCTGCGGGCGCATCTCAGGGCGGTGGTGCAGGCGGGCCGGGGCACCCAACTCCGCATCCTCGTACCGATGGTGAGCAGCGCGGACCAGATGAGCTTCGTGCGCCAGGCTCTCGATGCCGACGCGCAGGTAGGGGCGATGATCGAAACGCGCAAGGCCGCGGAAGCGGCAGAGCAGATCGCGCAGCAATGCGATTTCCTCAGCATCGGGACGAACGACCTGACGCAGCTCGTGCTCGGACTGGACCGTGAGCAGTCGCGCAAGGCGCCCGTGCTGGACCAACGCGTCCTCACGCTGATCGCACGGACGATGCGTGCTGGACGCGTAGCGCATATTCCGGTCGACGTTTGCGGTGAGGCGGCCTCGGACGCAAAGTCACTGCCGGTCATGGTCGGTTTCGGGGCCGACGAGCTCAGTGTGGCCCCTGCACGCGTGGGTCAGGTGCGGCAGTGGGTCCGCGAGCTGAGCTTTGAGAGTTGTCGGACCGAGGCGAAAAAGCTACTCGACCAGGCCGGTCACGCAAGCCGCAAGCGCGTTTAGCGCGGCGTCGGCGTCCTCGCCCTCTGCGCTGAGGCTCAGCATCGTGCCGCCTGTCGCGCCGAGGGCCAGTACCGCGAGGATGCTTTTCGCGTCGGCGACCCTGCCGTTGACTCCGACGAAGACCTTCGATCGGTATCGCATGGCCGTCTTCACGAAGTTCGCCGCAGGTCGCGCGTGCAGCGCGACAGTGTCCGGCAGCGCGACCCGAATCTCAAAACTTGTTGGCACCGCGCGCTTCCTCGGCCGCCCGGGCGACGTCATCGAGCTCCTCCCCGGCGGACGACGTCACCGCCGCCGCAATCGCGCCCTCGACAAACGGAGCGTCGACCAGCCGGACGTGACCGTTGCTTCGACCTTCCTCGAGCAGGTGGCGCACGGTGAGGATCGAGCTGCCGAGGTCCGCGAGCACGACCACTCCCTGACCGCATTCGGCGCGGGCGATGGCCTGCCGCACCACGTCGCCACTTGTGCCCAGGGTGCCGTCCGGGCCCCCACCCGCGGGTTCGACCCGCACACCATCGCCGGCGATCTGGCTGGCCAGCGCGGCAAGCCCATGCGCGAGTTCAAAACTGTGGGAGACCAGTACAATCCCGACCAAATCTCAGAGGCCCCTCAAATCGTGGCCAGTCTACACTATCGACAGCAATTCAGCAATGCCGAATAACAACCCCAGTTCAAAGCGCCGCAGCTCGATCCAGTCGATCGATCGCGCGACCGCGATCCTGAAGGCCCTTGCCAGCGGTCCGCGGCGTCTCGGAGTGAGCGAGCTGGCCGATCGGCTGGGCCTGGCCAGACCCACAGTGCACGGCTTGCTCCAGACGCTGCAATCGCATGGCTTCGTCGAGCAGGACGCGTATTCGGAGAAGTACCAGCTGGGGCCGGGACTCTTGCAGCTCGGCTACTCGTACCTCGACCTGAACGAGCTGCGCGCCCGATCGATCACGTACGCGGATCACCTGGCGACGCGCACGACCGCTGCCGTCCGCGTTGGTGTGATGCATGGGGGGAGCGTCGTCGTTGTCCACCACGTGTTCCGGCCCGACACCGCTTTTGGCGTGCTCGAAGTCGGGCTTCAACTCCCGCTGCACGCCAGCGCGCTGGGCAAGGCCGTTCTCGCTTTTTCGCCGGCCCAGGTCCTTGAGGATCTGGTCGCGGATCCGCTGCCGCGCCTGACGAAGCAGACGCTGAACGAAAACGGCCTGCGGCGCGAACTGGTGGTGATTCGCGACGGCGGCGTGGCGACCGAGCGGGATGAGGCCGTGCTCGGCGAGTCGAGCGCAGCAGCCCCGATCTTCGACCACGGCGGCCAGGCCGTCGGCGCGATCGGCGTCGTGGACTCGACCGATCGCATCTTTCCGCGTGGGGTACTCGCGCGCGGGCTGACCGCTGCGCTGGGCGAGGCCGCGCGCGGTGTTTCGCGCGAGCTCGGCGCCCCCCGGTGGCCCTATGCTGCCGAGGCGTGAGGGACCTGCCGCGAGCCACCGGTTTGCTGGTTGAGTGTCGAGATGAGCCGGGCGTCCTCTATCGCATCACGGAAGCGATCTTTCGACACGGTGCCAATATCACTTACGTCGCGGGCGGCGCCAGGCGTGAGGCGATCGCCGACCTGCAGCTGGAGATCTCCGAAGTGGCGGACGAATCACGCCTGATCGCCGACCTCGAGGCGGTGCAGGGCGTGACGAGAGTCAGCGCCGTGCCGACCTTCCAGACCATTTACGGCAAGCGCGTGATCGTGATCGGAGGTGGGGCGCAGGTTGGCATGGTGGCTCAAGGAGCCATCTCCGAAGCCGACCGCCACAACATCCGCGGCGAGCGCATCTCGGTCGACACAATTCCGCTCGTCGGCGAGGAGCAGCTGGCCGACGCCGTGCGCGCAGTGGCGCGGCTGCACCGCGCGCGGGTCCTGGTGCTCGCCGGCGCGCTGATGGGCGGCGAGATTACGCAGGCCGTGCGGGAGATCCGCGAGTCCGGCATCCTCGTCCTCTGCACGAGCATGGCCGGGTCGGTGCCGGAGGCGGCGGACATTGTGGTGAGCGATCCGGTAGAGGCGGGTGTGATGGCCGTGATGCTGATCGCGGACACGGCGAAGTTCTCGATCGAGCACGTCCGCGGGAAACGCTTCTAAGCGCGAATCCACAGTTTCGATCGAAACGGGTTCAGCCGACATCGCGCGTTTTCACGGTGATCGACATCGTCCCCGACGCGGAGCCGACGTATACGCCTCGCGTCGGCGCTGCGTCCGTGTAGTCGCGACCCACCGCCAGCCGCACGTGATGCGGTGTCGTGCGGACCGGATGCGTCGCGTCAAATCCGATCCACCCCTTGCCCGCGACCCATGCCTCCGCCCACGCGTGTGACGCGGCGGCCGCGCGTTCGCCTGGTGTGTGGATGTAACCGCTGACATAACGCGCCGGCACTCCCATCGTTCGCGCGACAGCGAGGAAGAGATGCGCGAAGTCCTGGCACACGCCTGCTTTGAGCGCGAGCACGTCGTCGACTGAGCTGTACACGTTCGTCACCATGCGGTCGTACGTAAACTCGCGGCTGATCGTCAGCGTGAGCGTATCGAGGGCTTGCTCGACAAGCTCCGGCGACATGGGGTCGGCGATCGCGTGACGGGCCGCCAGCTCGCGCACGCCGTCGACCTCTTTCACCGGCGATCGGAAGCGCAGGAAGTCCTGCACGAGGTCCTCGCCCGGGTCGACATCGGGACCCAGACCCGTTTCCACCGTCGACCGGCTGACCACACTCAGTGCCGAGTGAGGCCTGACGACGTTGAAGTAATGCACGTGGTTGCCGAACCCGTCGACGTAGGCGCGCGCTGACACACCGTGGCTCAGCTCGAGGCTGAAGTCGAGGCAGCGCTGGCCGTTGCCGTCCATCGGCCGCAGCCGCACCTCCATCACCGTCTCCGCGATGGGGCCGCTGTAGCGGTAGCGAGTGCTGTGCACGATATCGAGCTTCATTGCTGCTGCTGCGGCATGCCGCGGCCTTCCTCGCCCGCCACCGCTGCCGGCACCTTGCTCGGATGGAAGTACGTCTCCCGGAGGGCGAGCTCGAGCTGGCGCAGCAGCGCCCGGCATTCGCGGTCGAACTCGAGAGGTTTTTCGGCGATCGATTCGGTGTTGGCCTCCGTGTACAGGCCGTTGAGACGGGTCAGGACGCGATACGGCTTCGAGCGGTGAGTTTTGCCGTCGATCCGGGTCACCGCCTCGAGCGCGTTGGTGCCCGAGAATCGCGCCGAGCGCGGCAGTGAACGGTCGAGCAGCAGGCACTCGATGACGCGATCGCCGGTCACCCCGCCTGGGTAACGCGATTGATAGGACTCGAACGCAAAACACGACTTCAACACTGCGGTCCATTCGAGCGCGTCCTCCGGCGCCTCCGCGAGCTCGGCGGACTTGTGCGTCACCACGCGCGTCACGTTGCCCGCCCGTTCGACGAACTTGCCCACGCGTACGAAATCGCGCGCCTGGTCGTGGAACATCGTGTCCTCGAGCAGTCCGTCCACCAGGCGGATGCTCATCTGCACGTCCATCAAAAACCGGTAAAGGTCAGGCTGCCACACCGCTTCCTGGACGCGCCAGTGCAGAGCGTTGACCTGCTCATACAGCTCGCTGGGCAGCGAGGGGCGCACGGCCTGGGCGGCGACCCGGGCCGCCGCGACGCTGGAGCGGACAGAGGGGCCGAGCGTGCCGGCCACCACCATTTCCACCGCCTGCTCGCGCTTGCCCGTGTCGCTCGCCCCCCAGCCCGCCAGCTCCAGGAACCGCATCCAGAAATCCGGCCCCGGTTCGTCGCTGCGGTCGAGCGACAGCGCAACGTGCACACCCAGGATGCGGGCGAGATGGTCGGCCCGCTCGAGATGGCGACCGAGCAGTGTCAACGAGGTGGCCGCGCTGCTAAGCACTGACGGCCTCGAAGTCGTCGTCAGACAGCACCCACGTATCGCGGGAGCCGCCGCCCTGCGAGCTGTTGACAACAAGCGAGCCCGGCTTCAGCGCCACACGCGTCAGGCCGCCAGGCGTGACGTAGACGTCTGGCCCAGTGAGCACAAACGGACGCAGGTCCTGATGGCCGCGCCGGAATCCCCCACCGTCGAGCACAGGTTGCACCGACAGCGACACCACAGGCTGGGCGACGAAGGCCCTCGGCCTGGCCATGATGCGCGCTCGAAACTCCTCGCGCTCTTCCCTCGTGGAGGTGGGCCCGATCAGCATGCCGTAGCCGCCTGATGCGTCGACAGTCTTGACCACGAGCTGATCGAGGTGCCCGAGGACGTACCGGCGGTCCGAGTCGTCCGCGCACAGGTAGGTCTCCACGTTGGGCAGGATCGGGTCCTCGTCCAGGTAATACCGGATCAGCCTGGGCACGAGCGTGTAGACCGCCTTGTCATCCGCCACGCCGTTGCCAAGCGCGTTTGCGATCGCGACGTTGCCGGCGCGATAGGCGTTGACAAGCCCGGCCACGCCGACCAGCGATTCCTGGCGGCCGAAGATCGGGTCGAGCCACTCGTCGTCGATTCGTCGGTAGATCACATGCACGGGGTGCAAACCTCGTGTGGTCCGCATGAAGACGTGGTCGTCGTCGACGACCAAATCTGAGCCTTCGACCAGTTCGACTCCCATCTGTTTGGCGAGGTACAGGTGCTCGTAGTACGCGGAGTTGTTGATGCCGGGCGTGAGCAGCACGACCGTCGGGTCGTCCACGCCCGCCGGCGCCAGCCAGCGCAGGTGGCGCAGCAGCTCGTGGACATATCCCTCGACCGGCCGCACGGGGTAACCCGCGAAGAGGTCTGGGAGGACCCGCTTCATCACGTAGCGGTTGGCCTGCACGTACGAGGCGCCCGATGGGGTGCGCAGGTTGTCCTCCAGGACGAAGAACTCGCCCTTCTCGTTGCGCACCAGGTCAATGCCGGCAATGTGGCAGTGGATGCCGTGGGGCACGGCCAGGCCGTCGATCTCGCGCACATATTGGGCGCTGCTGAGCACGATCTCGGGCGCCACCGCCTTCTGCTTCAGGACGAGCTTGCGCCCGTAGATGTCGTCGAGGAACAGGTTCAGCGCTCTCATTCGCTGCTTCAGGCCGGCCTCCAGACGCTCCCAGGTGCTCGCCTCGATCACCCTTGGGATGACGTCGAACGGGAAGACCTTCTCGGTGCCCTGGGCGTCCGGGTAGACGGCGAAGGTGATGCCATGGTTGCGGAACATCTCCATGGCAAGGGCGTGCCGGCGCTGCAGCTCGTCGGGGCCGAGCCGGTTCAGCTGCTCGTAGAGTCGGCGGTAAGGAGGCCGCGGCCGTCCGGCAGCCGCAAGCATCTCGTCGTAGAACCCGTTGAGCTTGTAGTTGGCATCGAGATTGACCGAACCCACCGCTATAGTTTCTGCGCCATCCCGCAACGTGCGAAGACGATCAATCTACGGGTCGGCTGCGAATTCAAATACGAAGTGAGCGCGGCGACTGTGGCGACCGTCCAGGTGCGCCCGCGGTCTGACGCCGGCTACCGAATGGTCACGGAGACGTGGTCGACCGTGCCCGACGTGCCGGTCGACGAGTACCAGGATTACTACGGCAACCTCGTCAAACGCCTGGTCATGCCCGAACGCCAGCTTTCGCTGCGCTACGACGCGGTCGTCACGCTGCCCGACGAGCCGGATTCGGACGCCACCGCCGCACCGCAGCTGGGGGTCGACGAGGTCCCTGGCGAGCTGCTGCACTTCACGCTCCCCAGCCGGTACTGCCTGTCCGACCAGCTGATGGGCATGGCCTGGCAGCTCTTCGGCCAGACCGACGCGAGCGGAGCCCGGGTCCAGGCGGTTTGCGACTGGGTGCATGAGCACATCACGTTCCAGTACGGCACGAGCAACCCGCTGACCACTGCCGTCGACGTCCTGGATCAGCGCAAGGGCGTGTGCCGGGACCTGACCCACCTGGCGATCACCTTCTGCCGCGCCCTGAACATCCCTGCGCGCTACGTGTTCGGCTACCTGCCCGACCTGTACGTGCCGCCCAACCCGGCCCCGATGGACTTCGCGGCCTGGATGGAGGTCTACCTCGGCGATCGGTGGTGGACGTTTGACCCGCGCAACAATGAGCGGCGCGCCGGCCGGGTGTTGATTGGACGCGGCCGCGACGCGCTCGACGTTGCCATGGTGACCACGTATGGAGCGGCTGCGTTTCGCTCGATGGTGGTCTGGGCGGACGCCGCCTGATGGTCGACCTCGCCTCCGCCACCCGCGCCTCATATCGGGTCAGTCAGACGTTCCGCTACGAGTATCCGGAGCCGATCCGCGACCTCAGTCACCGGCTTGTGGTCATTCCGCCGGAACGCTTCGGCGACCAGCGCCGTCTGTGGCACGAGGTGTCGGTCAGGCTGGATGGAGCGCGGCTGGAGAGCCGCAGCGACCGATTCGGCAACGTAATCTTCGAAGTGTTCGCGCCGCGCGTGGCGGAGGTGATCGAGTTCGTCGCCGAGCTCTCGGTCGAGCGACAGACGCTCCAACCCCACCGTCTTGCCGATGGATGGCTAGCCGATGGCTACCTGCTCCAGCCGTCTCGGCTGACCGAAGCGGACGGCCGCATCATGCGCGCTGCCGACGAGCTCGCCGACTCTGCGGAGTGGGGCCTCGAGCTGGCGGACCGCATCAACGACTGGGTCTACCAATCGATGACCTACCGCTACGACGTGACCGGGGTGCGCACGACGGCGGCCGAGGCGCTGGCCATCGGCGGGGGCGTGTGCCAGGACTACGCGCACGTGATGCTGGCACTGTGCCGGGCGTGCGGGCTGCCGTCTCGCTACGTGTCCGGCCACCTGCTGGGCCAGGGCGGCACGCACGCGTGGGTGGAGGTCGTCCTGCCGACCAACGACGGGACTGGCGACGCGATCGCGCACGCGTTCGACCCCACGCACGCGAGCCGAGGCGGACTGGGCTACGTGACGGTCGCCGTCGGTGGCGACTATTCGGACGTCGCGCCGACCTCGGGGACGTTCTTGGGCGCTCGAGGCCGGCTTGTCGCCACGAAGCGGGTCGCCCTCACCGAGGTCGAGTAGCCGGGTCTCTTATCAATTTCACACCCGGCGCCTTATAAATCGCACCAGATGAGGAGCTCTCGGATCCTTGTGGTCGAAGACGATCCGCGGCTCGCCGCGACGCTCGAGCGCGTGCTCATGGCGGAAGGTCACGATGTCGAGGTCGCGGGCGAAGGCAACGAGGCGCTGCGCCGGGCGCGTGAGCGGCCTTTCGACCTGGTCGTGCTCGACATCATGCTGCCGGGCCTCGACGGGATCGCCGTGTGCAGGCGCATGCGCTCGACGGGCGCGGTCCCGATCCTCCTGCTCACAGCGTTGGGCGGGACCGAAGAGCGCGTGCGCGGCCTCGACTCGGGCGCGGATGACTACCTGGTCAAGCCGTTTGCGTACGAGGAGCTGCTGGCCCGGGTCCGAGCGTTGCTTCGCCGCATCGCACCCGCGGACCACCTTCGTTTCGCCGACCTGCGGCTCGAGCCGGCGAGCCGGGGCGCGTGGCGCGGCGACCGCCAGATCGAGCTGACGTCGACCGAGTTCGACCTCCTGCAGCACTTCCTCCGTCACCCTCGACGGGTGCTGTCGCGCGAGCAGCTCATCGATGCGGTGTGGAGGGGCGAGCCCGAAAGCGACAACGTCGTCGCGGTATACGTCGGCTACCTGCGACAGAAGCTCGGCGAGCCGCGCCTCCTGCATACGGTCCGTGGCGCGGGTTACGCGCTCCGAGAGTAAGTGTCTCTTCGCCTGAGGCTCGCCCTTTTCGGAGCAGCGGTAGTCGCCCTTGCGCTCCTGCTGTTCGGGCTTCTGCTGTACGCGCTGCTCTCCCGCGGCGTCGTCACCAACCAGGACGACGCTCTTCGCACCCGGGCGCAGCAAGCCGTCAAATCGCTCGATGCATCGCCGCAGTTGGTCGCGACGTCCGTGGTCGCGCCCGCGGACCTCAAGACCAGCACTGACATCTTCCTCGAGGTGTTCGACCCTGGCTGGTCTGTCCTCTACTCGACGGCGCAGCCGATCGTTGCGCCCGACTCGCACAGGGCGGGATTCGTGACGCAGAGTGGCTTCCGGCTCTACGCAGTGCCATTCAATCAGGGCTACGTGGTCACCGGCCAGTCGACCAGGGTGCCGCAGTCAAACCTGTCCGGAATCGTTGCGTTCCTGATCGTCTCCGCGGTCCCGTCGCTGATCGCCGCCCTTATCGCGTCGTGGCTTGTCGCGGGGCGCGCCCTGGCACCGTTGAGGGCGGTCGCCCAGCTGGCGGGCACCATCGGCGTGGCCGAGGACGTCAGCCGCATGCGCCTCCCGTCTGCACGCAGCCGCGACGAGGTCGCGCGTTTGACCGGCAGCTTCAACGCAATGCTCGACCGTCTGCAGGGCGCGTTCGACTCCCAGCGCCGCTTTGTCGCCGACGCCTCTCACGAGCTGCGCACTCCGCTCACCACCATCCAGGGCAACGCGGGCCTGCTGGCGCGCGGTCCTGCCATCAACGAAGAAGTCCGGCAGGCCGCGGCGACTGACATCGCCGAAGAGGGCGCGCGCATGTCAAGGCTGCTCGACAGGTTGCTCACGCTCGCCCGCGCCGACTCCGGGCTGCGGCTCCGACTGGCGCCGGTCGACTTCAAGGCGCTGATCGACGAGGTGTGTCGGCAGGCGTCGGCGCTCCATCCCGAGATGCCGCTGTCCAGTGACACCGCCCCCGCGTCCATCGACGGCGACGAAGACGCTCTGCGCCAGCTCGCCTGGATCCTCCTGGACAACGCGTTTCGCTATGCGCGCTCCACCGTCGATGTGCAGCTGCATGTCGAGTCCGGATGGGCGCGTCTGGGTGTCGGGGATGACGGACCTGGCGTGGCGGCCGGAGAGCGCGAGCGCATCTTCGAGCGCTTCTATCGCGCCGAACGCTCACGCGCGGGCTCACATTCGGGTCTGGGCCTTTCGATCGCCGCGTGGATAGTCACCGAGCACAACGGCCGCATCCTCGCCGGCCAGGCAACCATCGGCGGGGCGTCGTTTCTGGTCGACCTGCCGCTCTTACGCGCCTCTTAAGTGACGGCGTGACGCTGGCCGCATGGCGAAGGTAGATGGAGCACCCGAGGCGGCCTTCGTGCTGCTTTTGCTGCAGAGCCTGTTCTGGATGATCGCGGGTGTCTCCGCCGTTCCATTCGGGCTTGCGGGTGAGGTCTATATGGCAGGCCTGGCGATCATCACGCTTCTGCTCGCGCTGGCCACCTGTCTTTGCGCCATCGGCGTCGTCTGGCGGCGGCGCTGGGCCAGGGGCTGGGCCATCGCACTCGAGGTCGTGTGCCTCACCGGATCGACGGTGCTGTTGGCATTGCCCATCGGATTCAACAGCGGCCCTGTCTCGCTGGTTGTGAACGTGGCGCTACCGGTCTCGATTATC
Organism: Candidatus Dormiibacterota bacterium; assembly: GCA_035280285.1. Classification (GTDB taxonomy): domain Bacteria; phylum Chloroflexota; class Dormibacteria; order Dormibacterales; family Dormibacteraceae; genus 40CM-4-65-16. The sequence goes on from DATEGC010000101.1 coordinate 46,755, forward strand.
GTGCTGCTGCGCGAACCCTTAGCGAGCGCCGCTTGAGCGCAGCGTCGGCGTCGTCGGTGGTGACATAACGCCGGCGGAAGTTGAAGAGGGCGAAACGGTCGCATGCCGTTTCCGCCGACGCGCCTTTGCCCAGCACCTCATACAGGTACCAGTGCATCCACTCATGGCAGTAGAGAAAACGCAGCACATCGCGTCGGCCGCGGAAGCGGACCGTCTCCGATACCCACTTGAAGCGCATGCCCACGCCGCGCTTGCGCCTGGCAGCAAAGATGACGGGCTCTTTGAAGGCACGAAATGGAACTGGAACCTGGAGCACTATGCGCCTCTGTTCAAACTCGCATCGGGCGGCGAGATGAGGCGCATGGCGGTAGCGCAGGGGCTTGATCACGACCTCGTAATCGCAGCGCGGAAGGCCCTCCAGGGCACGCCGGGCCTCGGCAGTGCTGAGGCCGGCGAGGTCGGAGCGGATGGGCATGGGGGAAACAGGATAGGGTCTGGCCAGGGCGCTCATCCGCCGTTAACAGGGCCCAGATTCGGCCACTTTTTGTGGCCGGACTGGAACCGAATTCGCTCCGGCCATACCCTTGGAAAACTCAAGCAGGCGAGCTCCTTTGCCGCTTTCGTCCCGGCATCGAAACCCTTCGTTTGCAGGGTTGCGTCTGGACAAAGCGTCGGTATTCGGCTTTCCCTGCTCGTTACCGGATTGGGGGAGCTTGGCCTGAAATGGCCGAGCCCCTCACAGCTTCATCAGCCAGGCGACGCAGGTGCCTGTGCCGACGCCAATCAGTCCTCCGACCGCGACGTCGCTCGGAAAGTGATGGCCGAGGTGCACCCGCGATAGGCCCACTCCTGCCGCGAGCCCGAACACCAGTGGCGCCGCCTTGGGGTAGAAGGCCGAGACCGCGGTTGCGGCCGCGAACGACGACGCCGTGTGGCCCGAGGGAAACGATGCATCGGTGGTTCGGATCCCAACCACGAGCACGTCGCGTCCGACGTGCGGGCGCTGGCGCCTGAACACCGGCTTGATCAGTCGCTGCACGAGGTAAGTCGTGCCCAGAGATGCGACCGACGCCGCCATCCCGGCGCGCCGGCCCTTGCGTCCTCCAAGCCACGCCAGGGCGAGACCGCTCGCAACCCAGCCCAGGCCTTCGCCAAGGTCGGAGAGGATGCTCACGTAGCGGTCGCCGACCGGCGAGTGCGGTAGGCCGTGGATCATGCGGTAAAGGCGCCGGTCGACGGTCTCGGGCAGGATGTGCGGAGGATCTACCTCCAAGTTGGCCATTCTCTACAAAACGCTCACCGCTGACAAAGGCTGCGCAGCCAACGTTACGGTTGTAAATGAAACGAGGCGCACGTCGCGTCGCCGAGAACGACAAGCCCACAACCCGCCGCGGCCGGCACGAGCGGCGTGTCTCGAGGGATGCGGTTAGTCGCCCGAAGCTCCAACGTTCCAAGATTGAGGCACGAGTGGAAGCGCCTGCCACAGGTATCGGCGTAGTGCGCGCCCGAATCCGGCGCGTGGTTGGTCGTGCCATGGGCTCGCTTCCTGTGCGAGTCCTCGCGGCGTACGGGGAGAGCCGGGCGAGCAATTACGCTCTCGCGCTGGCGTTCGCGGGATTCGTGTCGATGTTTCCGTTGATGCTCGGCGCGCTGTCGATCATCGGCCTGGCCATTCGCGATCCGGAGACCGAGCAGCGCTTTCAGGCCCTGGTCCTACAGGTATTTCCCGGCGGTGCTCAGCCCGAGCTGCAACAAGCCCTGCGTGGAGTGAAGCAATCAGCGGGCTGGTTGGGCTTGCTCTCCGTTGCGGGCCTCGTATGGAGCGCGAGCAGCATCTTCGCGACCCTCGAGTTCGCCCTGACCGAGATCTTTGGGGCGAAACAGCGGGACATGCTTCGGCAGCGACTCATGGGCCTGGTGATGATGGTGTTGCTCGTGGTCGCCATCGTGGCGACCGTCGCCGTCAATGCGCTGGCGGCTTTCTTCCCGTTCGCATGGATCACCAGCTTGCTGGCCGGCACGTCGGTGATGGTGGCGCTCCTCGTGGCGCTCTATCGCTTCGTGCCGAACCGCACGTTCACCGTCCGTGAGGTGATGCCAGGCGCTGTTCTCGCAGGTGTGCTGATCGAGGCGCTGTCGCTGTCCTTTCCGCTGTACGCGAGAATCGCCGGCCACTTCAACACATATGGCGCGCAGTTCGCGTTGTTTTTTCTCCTCGCGACGTGGTTCTACTTCCTGAGCCAGCTCATCCTGTTGGGAGCGGTCTTCAACCGATTCCGACTTGGTGAGCCGGCTACGCCGGGCCTGTTCGCAAGCTCAATGCGAGAGGCTCAAGACACGCCTAAACCGGTTGAGGCGATCGAGCGAGAGAAAGCGGCGACCGCAAGGTAGACCTCCGGTCCCCGGGCGTTGCCCAAACGGGACTGTTCTCAAAGGAGGTTCGGGGGGATGAGGCCCTTCTGCAGCGTCGAATGCTCGCTTGGGAGCAATCGACCTGCGTAGGCAGTGGATGGACGGGAGTCTGGCGGCTCCCGCTCACTCGTTATGAGCGGAAACCGGCGGGTTTCCGCTCATCGGGCCGCTTGCGCGGCCCTGCTCACCTTCGCGCCGTTGGGATTTATTTAGGGGTTACTCCTCGGCTGCGCATGGGAGGCGTCGCAGAACGTGGTGTCGCGGCTGGAGTGAATCCGGTCGTCCTGGCAACCACTCATTTACCTTTGGTGACGCGTGATGCGAGGAGCGCTTTTGTGGTGCGCACAGAACAGCTGGTTGGCCACGCACGTGCCCCGGTGGCGCTTCGTCCGGCGCGCGGTACGGCGGTTTCTCCCCGGTGAGGGTTTCGAGGCGGCCCTGAAGGCGGCCGTCGATTTCAAGGCCCAGAATATCGGGGCGCTCTTCACGCTGCTCGGCGAGAACATCACCGATCTTGCCGACGCAAACCGCGTGGTCGAGCACTACGAGGAGGTCCTGGCCGCGTCGACCGACATCGGGGCCGAGATCTCGGTCAAGCCGACACAGCTAGGCCTCGACATCGACGAAGCTTCGGCGCGCGCCAACCTGCTGCGCCTCGCGCGCGCGGCAGAGAAGGCGAACAGCTTTCTGTGGATCGACATGGAGGGCAGCTCCTACACAGACCGGACCCTCGAGCTGTACCGCCGGCTCCGGACCCAGCACGCGCACGTCGGCGTGGCCCTGCAGGCGTACCTGCACCGGACGGTTTCCGATGTCGCCGGCCTCCTGGCTTTGAAGCCCGCAATCAGGCTTGTCAAGGGCGCCTACGCGGAGCCGCCCGAGATCGCCTTCACCGGTAAGCGCGAGATCGACGCCAACTACCTCGCTCTCAGCGTTTACATGCTGCCCAAGGTCAAGCGGCGCGAGCTGCGCCTGGTGCTCGCTACACACGACGTCGAGCTGATCGCCAGCACGTGGCGATTTGCCCAGGCGATGGAGGTGCAGCGGTCCCAACTCGAGGTGGCGATGCTCTACGGGATCCGGACCGACCAGCAGGTGCGGCTGGCGCGCGAGGGGTTCACCGTGCGGGACCTGATTGCGTACGGCGACGCGTGGTACGGGTGGTACTTGCGCCGGCTGGCGGAGCGCCCCGCCAACGTTTGGTTCGTGGCGAGGCAGCTCCTGCCGTAGCGTCGCTTACGGAACCGTCGGGACTTGCCCCGCGTTCTCCTGCGCTTCGCGCGCGGCGCTCTCACCAGCCTCGTGCGTCGGGTCCTCGTTGGGCACGAACTTCCCCGAGGACGAGCTGCTCGAAGGACTGGGTGACGGCGACGTCGCCGCGTCAGCGGTGAGCGTGGTGGCACCGTAAAGAACCGCCCCGGCCACACCTCCGAACAACATCGATCCCGCGATCGCGGCTGCCGCGACCGCCTTGCGAACTCCCATCACTGCCGACTGCCTCCTGTGTTTTGGATCGCTCCACGAGGAGCGTCGCGACCTAGACTGACCGCGGCCTCTCAGCACGCCGTGTGAGGTGGCTGTGAATTGGCCCAGGAGTGATCCACCGCGAGTGGCAATTCGTAGGGGTTGATATGAGCTTCAGCATCGAGCGCTACAAGGAAGAATCCAGGAAGGTCGACGTCACTGGGATCGCCTGGGACGAGGTGACCGCGAATCCGTTATCGAAGGGCGACCTGTTCTGCCTGCACTACATGATGGACATCGAAAATCATGTCCCTCTCTATCTGTCGCACCTGCTGGTCACGCGCGCCTGCATGGACCCGATTCTCACCGCTTTCCTGGCCTGCTGGAACTACGAAGAGCTGTGGCATGGCGAGAACCTGGGCCGGCTGCTGAACCTGTACGGCATCGAGTTCGACACTCAGGACCGCATCGCCAACGTGCGCGCCAACCTCGGATTCCAGAACAGCCTCAGCATCCTTTCCACCATGACTGGTTCCTGGCTGCTGAAGGACTTTTCCGCCGTCTACCTCACCATCGGGGCGATCAACGAGCTCTCGACGCTGACCGGATATGGCGCACTGATCCGGAAGTCGGGCCACCCCGTTCTGAAGGACCTGCTGGGCAGGATCATCAAGGACGAACGCCGTCACTTCGCTTTCTACTACAACTCAGCGAAGGAGTGGCTCACCGGCAACGAGCGGGCGCAGAAAGTCGACCGCTGGATGCTCGATCGCATCTGGGTGCCGGTGGGACAGGGCGTGAAGAATCAGGAGGAGGTCGACGCGTTGGCCATATATCTCTTCGACGACGAGCAGGGCGAAGAGGACCTCCTCGAGCTCGACGCCAAGATCGGCAAGCTGCCCGGGCTCGCCGACATCAAACTGATGTCGAAGGCGCTGTACACGGCGCGCGAGCGTGTGAAGCGCAACCCGCGTTGGGCCTGGCGGCTGATTGAAAACGAGAAGTGGGCGATCAAGCCGCCGAAGAAGTCGCCTATTGGCGAGCTCACCGGCCGGCGGGGATACGCAGTCGTTGAGGAGGCGGGCGCGTCGTAGCCGGCGACCAGGGCCGCGATGCGGGTCTCGCGGCGGGACTGGCGCTAGGCAAGCATGAGGCGCTCGCCGAGCTTTATGACCGCTACGCCGGGGTCGCGTACGGCGTCGCGGTGCGCATCCTCGGCGATCCGGGCCGCGCCGAGGACGCCGTGCAGGACGCGTTCATGAGCGTCTGGACACGCGCCTCGAGCTTCGACTCCGAGCGCGGCTCGCTGCGCGCGTGGCTGCTGGGCTCGGTCCGCAACCGCTGTATCGACTATCTGCGCGGCCGCGGCGCGCACGAGCGTGAGGAGCGCGAGCTGCAGCCCGACATCGCGTCCGACGCGTCTCCCTCAGACCCGTGGCGCGAGGTCGCGCTTTCACTCGAGCGCAGCGCGGTGCGGGACGCGGTCGCGAGCCTGCCGTCAGAGCAGCGCCAGGTGATCGAGCTGGCGTACTTCGGCGGATACACGCAGGTCGAGATCGCAGGCATGACCCGAGTGTCGCTCGGCACTGTCAAAGGACGTATACGGCTGGGGCTCGAGAAGTTGAGCTCGTATCTACAAGGCCGGGGCCTGGTCGATGTCTGAACACGAAGAGCTCGAAACCTCGGTCGCAGCGTGGGTGCTCGGCGCGCTGGATGCCGAGGAGGCCGAGACAGTCCGCGTACACGTCGAAGGCTGCGCCGGCTGTCGGGAGGTCGTGGCTCGCCTGCGCCGTGTGGTCGGAGCCCTGCCACTGACGGCCGAGGAGGTGACGCCTCCGGCCCGCCTTCGCGACCGCGTGCTGGCGGCGGCCACTGCTTCGCCGCGGACGTCGGTTCCGGTGGCGACCCGCGTGCGGCGTCCGGCTCCCGCCCGGAGCAGCCCGCGGATGCCCGCCTACGCCCTCGCCGCGGTGGCAGTGGTTGCGCTCCTGATCGGAGTCCTGGTCGGCCAGATCACGCTGCGTTCGCCGGCGCCGAGCCAGGTCGCCCGCTATACGCTCACCGGGCACCAGGAAATGTCACTGGCACAGGCGAGCGTGATCGACCTGCGTCAAGACGGCGTCGCGCTCGTCGACTTTCGCGGCTTGCCGGCGCCTCGCAGCGGCCGCGTGTACGAGGTGTGGCTGATCCCCGCCAAGGGCGATCCCGTGCCTGCGGCCGTTTTCGTACCCGACAGCAACGGCGCCAAGGTGGTGCTGGTGAATCGGTCGCTGGCCGGCTACACGGTGATGGCAGTGACCGAGGAGGCCGGGCCCGACGGATCCCAGGCGCCAACGCAGCCGCCCCAGCTGTACGGCAACATCGCCTGACCGAATCCCGCCTCCCTGCGAAAAGCCGGCGGCGCTTCGCTGCGCCGCCGGCTTCGGACCCGACGATATTTTCGCTGTGAGGCTCGAGTTAGTTCTCGCCCGGGATCACTGGCGCACTCGGCGCCGGCTCCTCCATCATGTCGGGCTTCTCGAGCTCCTCGTCGCCTCGCTCGTCGAGAGGGTGCTCACGCTCCATGTGAGCCTTCATCTCCTCCGAGTTGGCGACCTCTGCGTCGCAGATTTCGCACTTCAAGGCATTTCCCTCCATCACGAGGTTTGAAGCGCCCGGACGTTGCGGCCCGAGCGTCTCATCTACTAAACGCTGTACTCATCGCCACTAACCAGCGGTAAATTCGTTTCTAAACCAGGAGGTTCGCAATGAACACGCTTACCGATCAAATCAGCAGCCAGGTCGATTCCGGACGCCAGACCATCGAACGTTCGCTCGCTGAGATCAAACAGCTGGACGTGCGCCACATGCCGCCCGCCGTATTCGTTGCGGGCGCGGTGATGGCGACGGCGATCGCGGCCGGAGTCGTGTGGATGGTCTACCGGCGCCGACAACGGCGGACGCTGGTTCAGCGCCTGCAGGAGGCACTCCCGGATCGAGTTCGCGATTTGCCGGGTGTGAGGAAAGCGCTTTAGGCCGCGGGGCTCAGGCGCATGACGGCGTGGGCGTCACGTCGGCCGGTCCACCCAGGCGTCCGCCGCCTGAGAGGACG
>DATEGC010000102.1:0-4260 GCA_035280285.1 Candidatus Dormiibacterota bacterium
CGAGGCGATATGGTGCACGAGGGCCGGGCAGACGCTTTCCGCGAGGATCACGCGCTCCAAAAACGCTATCTGGGCGTGTGATGCTCTAAGCCCGCCAAGGACATGCCGCCGGACGTCAAACCGAGCGGTTGCTGATGCCAGCATTACTTGACGACGACTTGACAGCCGCGCCTGTCAATTCATAATGCATTCGAGGGTCGGAAGGAGGCTGCTGTCCGGCCCCATTGTGCCGTAGGTCGACCGAGGTTGCGGCTGGGAGATTTGGAGGTGGCAAGTCCACATCGCCGTCTGGCGCCACCGCGTTGCGGAACCGCCATCTCCTGCTGCCCACACCGCATGCGGTCCGGTTATTGAGCCTCCCGAGGTAAATGGCGATGAGCACAGCGACACTTGTGAAGAGCCCGACGCCGACAGTGCATTTCGAGAAGAAGGACGTTGATCGCAAGCTATCGGTGAAGGAGATCGATGACCTGCTGGCCGGCGGCGCCCAAGTCAGCAACACCGCGCTCGCGTTCCATCAGGCAAGAAAGCGGGGTGCAATCGGCGCCGCCGCCCCGTATGCGCGGAAGAAGCTGGCCAAGCATTTCCATCCGTTCCATCCGCCAACCCCGTCCGCGGCCATTGACGTGAGCGACCCAGGGCTCGACCGCAGCGACGAGACCGCGATAGCCATCAATCCCAAGAACCCGCGCAACATCGTTGCCGGCGCGGCAAGCTTCGACGGCACGAACTTCACTAACACGGCCTACGTCACCAAAGACGGCGGCAACACATGGACGACGGTCGTTGCCATTACAGATGCCGACGAAGGAGCAGGTCTCGCCTTCGACGACCATGGCCACCTCTACTACGCGTCGATGCAAGGTGGCTTCTATCCCATCTGCACTGTGAGCACAGATGGCGGAATCACGTGGGGTCCTCCAGCTGCGTTCGGCTTTGGCGACAAGACAGCCGTCGCTGCACGAGGGAGGACAGCCCTGGTCGGATTCGACAGGCTGAACACCGAGGCGTGCGCGTTCACCCTGGACGGCGGCGCCACCTGGACCGTCCACGACTTCACCGACAGCGGACTGGGAACTGGTCCTCTGGTCAGCTACGACCACAAGGACCTCTACATCATCTACGCCGCCATGGACAACAACCTGAAGATGTACAGGAGCCCAGACAAGGGAGCGACGTGGAGCGGCCCGACGGTCATCGTGGCCGGCAACATGTGGTCGAGCACAATCGTCGGTCCCCTCTCGTACGAGGGCTTTGCCCTGACCAGCCCCGGCACCAACGTTGCCATCGACGGCAAGGGTCACCTTCACGTGCTCTACATCGACAGCAGCACGAAGCTGCCGATGTACACGATGAGCAAGAACCACGGAACGACGTGGAGCGCTCCGGTCAACGTGAATCCCGAGCGCGCCACCGAGCCACACATGTGGCCCTGTCTCGCGAGCAACAAGCACGGCGACCTGCAGGGCGGAAGCCTGCTCTATGACCAGACGCTCGGGAAGTACCGGATCCTTCAGCACGTCAAGGCCGCCGAGGAAGACGAGTGGATGACGATCGAGGCGGACAACGGTCCGTGGTCCGCGGCAGGTCCGCCCACCGGATTTCGAATCGGGTTCGGGGATTACTTCGACTGCGACAGCCTCCCGCAGTGCGGAGTGTCGGTCATGGGTTGGTCAGAAACCCCGAACGGCCTTCAGCCGTGGGAGACGTGGGTTCGAATCCGCGACCTTTGCCAGTGCAACGAAGACCGGGTGGAGTCGCTCGAGGAAGAGATCGAGCACCTGGAAGAGGCCTTTGAAAGCAACGAGCTGCCAATCCCCAGAAGCAAGCACAACGTGGAGAGATTCGAAGCAAGGCTTCACCAGCTCCGTGAGAAGCTCGAGACTGAGGAACGCCGATTGGAGACGTGCCGCCAGGCCAATCCTCTGCTGGAGGATTGACGCCCGTTTTTGAACAGTCCCAAGGGAGGGTTCAGCGGTCCGCGCGCCGCTGAACCCTTTTTCCTTGTGGATAGGATCTGCGGCAAAACAACGGTGCAACGAATCGCAGTCCTCACCCGCATGTACTCGCCGGAGGTCTACGGCGGCGCGGGTACACACGTCGAGCATCTCGTGCCTGAGCTCGAATGCTTCCCCCGGTCACTCTGTATATGGGGCTGGCGAATGGGCTGATCATGTGGTTCGCGGTCACGGCCGACCCCGACGCGGCTTGGGGAACCTTCCGAACCGCACACCCACACTTTCGAAACGCCACTCGGTGGAATCAACCGAGCATCCCCGTCGTCTGGCCGACCTCAATCAGGTGGCCGTCAGGATCCCGGATGTACGCGCGGATCTCGCGCCCGTGATCCTTCGGCTCCGTGAGGAACTCAGCCCCCTTAGCCGACCACTTCTTAAAAGCCTCCTGGATATCCGCCACGCGTACATTTAGGAACGCGCTGGTGCGGTTAGGATCGGCAGGCGTTGTCAGTGTGACGGTGGGCTTATCGTCAGTGGGGCCGCCGCCGACATTCAGGATCAGCCAAGTGTTCGCGACTTTCATGATGACCGGGTCACGCTCCAGCAAAACATGGCCGTCGAATACAGAACGATAGAACTCACGAGACCGGTCCTGGTCGGAGACCACGAGAAAATGGGTGATGACGAAACCTTCTTTGGGTGCCGGAAAGTCGTCAGGGTTCATTTCACTCCTCCGGGGTTTCCGCCCGGCTCAACGCCGACAGCAACCCGCCGCGGCCGGGCCCAACCAGCACGCGACCGTCAGGAAAGACGATAGTCGGACCCGACAATTCATCGCACGCTGGCGTTGCCTGACGCTATTTTCGAACCCGACACCTCGACCCCACTCTGTACGGAGGAGTGTGCGATGGTCAACCACTCGACCCGCATGCGATGCCAGCGCAGATAGCAATCCATACTCCGTGGGCGAGAGTTCAGCGCAGGCACCTCAAGCGACCGGACCAGGAGTAGGCTCGCCTGACCGATAGGATTTCGAACGCCGATGCTCCTGGCTCTCATTTACTTGTTACTCCGCTCGGTTCTCGATCTGCGTGATGTCAGGCTTCGAGTCGACGACTCTGAGGCGGAGCTACTTCTTTTCCGTCACCAGCTTCGCGTTGTGGGCCGTCAGGTCAAGCGGCTGGAGTTGAGTACGGCGGATCGGACGATCATGGCGGCGCTTAGCCAGCGGGGTGAACCGGGCGGCTGATACTGAGGCGGCTCTACGTCCTTTTCTATATGGAGCTGGCGACGAGGCGGTGATCTGGTTCGGGGTGACCGACTGCCCAGACACTGCCTGGGTGGCCCAACAGGCCCGGAATGTCATCGGGGAGCTCAACCAGATCGGCGTGAAGGCGCGCTTCGGCCGGCACCTAGAACGGTTCCTGAGCGAATGGCTCGAGCACTCAACATGGCTCGGCCCCATCGCGGACTCGATCTGCGCACTCCGATTGCGCGCTCCGATCCTGTCCTGACGTCGGGAGCTGTGCTCTGCTGCGAGAGACTCGGCGGGCTCGTGCGGGAGTATTCGCGCCCGCCGATGCCGCTCGCTGCCTGAATCCGTCACGATTCAACGGCTTCGAGCTACCTTGACCAGGAACCGGCCTTTCGTCCGAAGCGTCGGGCAACGTCCGGAATGACGAGTTGATCGCTTCAACGAATTTGTGTGCCCGACAGCCTGATCTGAATCGGATCTCAGCCAACTGTTCGGCATCGATTGAAGCAAAGTCAGCCCCGACAGCGCTTTCTGCCAAGCGTGGACGACCACCCGCAGAGAAGTCCGATCAGTGCGAAGATCAAGTGGGTTCAGGCTTTCTGGGAGGGTAGACATGGAAGGCAGGGTCGGAGATCGCGTAGTGGTCGAGTCGGAGCGGGCGGGGCGGTCGGCACGCGAGGGCGAGATCCTGGAGGTCCTAGGCGGTGGCTCAGACGTCCACTACCGCGTCCGCTGGAAAGACGGGCACGAAAGCACGCTTTTCCCGAGCGCCGGTAGCGTGACGATCATTCGAGTGGCGTCCAAGGTATCGGCGGCTCGGTCGGCACGGAAGCGAGTAACGTCTTAGCAATCCGGGGGGTGTGATCCGCATTGATTGACTCCCTCCACTTGACCCGCGAGCGTAACCGCACGGTGGCCAGTTCGGCGGAACACACGCACAGCAACGCCCGCGACATAAGGCGAAATTTAGGCGGCACTCACCGATACTCAGCGAATTCGAGCGGCGATATCTGAACGGGCTGCAGCGATCTGTTAACCGCAAGGTTC
>DATEGC010000103.1:0-6320 GCA_035280285.1 Candidatus Dormiibacterota bacterium
CTCACGCGCCTTACAGCCTCGGGCCGCCTGGATAACCAGGGAGCGGGCCGGGAAATGTCTTCTCGGCGACCTCCTCAAGGCGCTTCTCGTTGACGCGCACCACCCATGCGCCCGCGATGATGGCGATAACGCCGGCGGCGATGAAAACGATCGCCAGCTCCCGGCTCACTACGTCGATCGCCCTTCCCAGTAAGTAGGCGCCGGTTCCGTAGAGGCTCGCCCAGACGATGCCACCTGCGGCGTTGTAGAGGAGGAAGCGCCGCCACGGCATTCGCGCGGTGCCGGCCAGGAAGGCGGCGTAGGCGCGCAGGATCGAGACGAAGCGGCCGAAGAAGACCACCTCGCCGCCATACCGGGCAAAGAGATAGCGCGCGACTTTCACCCTGCGCTGGTTGAGTCCGATGTAACGGCCAAAGCGAACCATGAGCCGGTAGCCGCCCCAGTGGCCGATGAGGTACCCGATGTTGTCGCCGATGATTGCGCCCGCGGCCGCGGCTGCAATCACCCAGACGATGTGCAGGTTGTGGGTCGCGCCGGCATACAGCGCGGCGCTGACGAGAGTGGTCTCGCCGGGCAGCGGGATGCCGACCGATTCAAGGCCGACGACAACAAAGACGGCGAGGTATCCGTACTGCTGGACGTAGTAGGTCAGGCCGGCCTCCGTCGCCAGAGGTCCACTCCGGTCATCGCCACCGCCAGTACCGGCACCAGCCACCATGCGTTGATGCCGGCGGCCACCAGCAGACCGGTTGCCGCGAGCGCCAGCACCATCACGACCGCAAGCACCAGGTCATCCCCGACGACGTAGCCGTAGAGGAACTTCGCGACCGCGACGATGATCCTGATCACGACGTTCATTAGCGCGCTACCTCCAGCGCCTGCTGCCGCGCCCGCCGCTCGACACCTATGAAAGCTGCCGCCGCCAGGCCGTAGAAGACCAGCAGGAGCACGATATCGGCGTCGCTCTGCGGCCAGTTCACGCCGAGCCCTTCGAGGGCCCAGAAAGTGCCAAACGAGGTCAGCATCGTGCCCACGACGAGCTGCAGGAAGCTGCGCGGAATGCGCTCGATCGGCCGCTGCAGCGCGAATCCGGCGGTCCCGATCACCACCAGCGCCGCCGCGCCGCCAACGATCGCGGGCGACAGCTGACCCGCGCTCGCGCCGAACGAGACGACGATGATCGCGATCTCGAGTCCCTCCAGCGACACGCCCTTGAAGGCGAGGAACGCGGCCGTCCAGTCGAACCCGCCCGATGTGGCGGCTCCTTCTTGAGGCTCTTCGCCGTGATATCCGGCGAAGCCGCGAGCCGCCACGCGCACGACGCCCTTCCGGTACCACTGCAGGCCGAAAAGCAGCAAGAGGGAGCCCACGATCAGCCGCAGCGGGCCGATGGGAATCGCGGCCAGTGCGATGCCACCCACTGCGACCACCACGGCCAGCACTACCAGGCCGGCAGCGGCGCCCACCAGCGTGTACCGGTAGCCGCGCGTCGCGCCGACGCCGACGACGATTGTGACCATCTCGATCGCCTCGACCACGGAAGCGAGGAAGGTCGTGAGGAGGACGACGCCGGCGCCGGTCATGGTGGAATGATCGTCCCATGCGGCTTGAGGCGGGAGTGACCGACGAGCTAAGGCGAATTCTCGGGGAGCGGTTATCGACCAACGAGCAAGACAGGGCCGCGCACGGCCGCGACGAGTCTTACCACCCGGCGATGAGCCCGGACCTGGTCGGATACCCCGAGAGCGCCGAAGAAGTCGCCGCCATCGTGCAGGCTTGCGCGCGCACCTCGACTCCGGTTATCGCGTTCGGAACGGGAACCTCGCTCGAAGGTCACATCGCTGCAGTCAAAGGCGGCCTGTCCCTGGACATGAGCCGGATGAATCGAATCATCGAGATCCGGCCGGCGGACCTCGACGCGACGCTTCAGCCCGGCGTGACACGCGAGGCATTCAACAAGCAGCTCGCCAGGCACGGCCTGTTCTTCCCGGTCGATCCGGGTGCCGACGCGTCGCTCGGCGGAATGGCGGCGACCCGCGCGTCTGGCACCACCACGGTGCGCTACGGCTCGATGCGCGAAAACGTGTTGAGCCTGCAGGTAGTCCTTGGCGATGGGCGCGTGATTCGCACCTCGTCTCGAGCCCGCAAATCGTCGGCGGGTTACGACCTCACGCGACTGTTTGTCGGTTCCGAGGGAACGCTGGGCGTAATCACCGAGCTGACCCTTCGCGTTTACGGCCTGCCGGAGGCAATGAGCGCTGCCGTCTGCTCGTTCCCATCGCTGGACCAGGCGGTTGCGTGCGTCACCGCTGTGATCCAGATGGGCGTGCCCGTGGCCCGGGCGGAGCTGCTCGACGAGATCTGGGTCGACGCCGTCAACCGGCGCAGCAACCTCGGCCTGAAGGTCATGCCGACCATCCTCTTCGAGTTCCACGGCAGCGACGGCTCCGTCAAACACGACGCGGATGAGGTTGCCGCTCTCGCTCGTGAATTTGGCGCCGAGTCGGTAGAGTCCGCCACCACACAGCAAGACCGCAACCGGCTCTGGCGCGCGCGCCACGAGGCGTTCTACGCGGGGCTCGCCCTCCGACCGGGCTCGAAAGGTTTCCCGACGGACGTTTGCGTCCCTGTCTCAAACCTCGCGCGATGCATCCACGAGACCAAGGCGGACATCGACAACACCGACCTGCTGGCGCCGATCCTCGGCCATGTTGGAGACGGCAACTTTCACGTGGTCTTCTTCATCGATCCCGTGCGTGAAGAAGAGCTCGCGCAAGCGCGAGACATCAACCGCAGGCTGGTCACGCGCGCGATCGAGATGGGCGGCTCCTGCTCGGGCGAACACGGCGTCGGTTATGGAAAGGCCGAGTTCCTTGCCCTCGAGCACGGCGAGGCTCTGCAAGTGATGGCTGCAATCAAGAAAGCAGTCGATCCCAACGGGATCATGAACCCAGGCAAGATGACCGAAGCCGCGTCAGTGACCTAGATCGACGCTCGCCAACGCGCCCGACAGCGCCTATGCTCGTTCGGACATACTCCGTCAGGTTCATGGAGGAAGGTTCATGGGGCGAGTCACTCACTTCGAGATCACGGCTGACGACCCGAAGCGCGCGGCGGCGTTTTACGAAAAGGCCTTCGGCTGGAAGTTCACCGACTGGGGAGGGCCCGTCACCTACTTGCTCGCCGGCACCGGCGACAAGAGTGAGGTGGGCATCGACGGCGCGATCATGGATCGCACCGATCACAAGCAGGCGGTGATCAACACCATCAGCGTCGACAAGTTCGAGGACGGTGCCGACGCGGTCAAGAAGGCGGGCGGCAAGGTCTTGATGGAGAAGAGCGCAGTACCTGGACAGGGGTACTTCGCGTACTGCAGGGACACCGAAGGCAACGTCTTCGGCATCTTCGAGAACGACCCGACTGCAGCCCAGGAGGTCGGCGCGGGCGAGAAGTCGCAGTCCGCATAGCACGGTAAGAGAGGGCGGCGGGAGTGAATCCTGCCGCTCGGCTCAGGAAGCCCGGGTCGCCGCGATCATCGATCGCATCCGCGACATTCCGGTCGGCCATGTTCAGACATATGGCGACATCGAGTCGGGCGCGCCTCGTCTGGTGGGGCGAGTTCTGGCGACCACGCACGAAAGAAACCTGCCCTGGTATCGAGTCGTCAGGGCGGACGGCTCGATTCCGAAGGGCGAAGTGCAGCGCAAGCTGCTGCTTGAAGAAGGAGTGGCGATGCGCGGAGACCGAGTCGACCTTGGTCGAGCGCGAGCCTAAGATCTCGACAGGATGAGAGAGCACAAGCAGCCTCGCCCACCGAAGGAGCTGTCCGGCTACCTCGACGCGATGGCCCGCGTCATGTTCCAGACGGGTATCAGCTGGCGGGTGGTCGAGGCGAAGTGGCCTGGCATCCAGGCGGCTTTTCACGGCTTCGACCCCAAGCGAACCGCCCGACTCAAGACCAAAGACATCGACAAGCTCATGGGTGACACGCGCGTCATCCGCAACCGGAAGAAGCTCGAAGCCATCGTCGGCAATGCCGAGCGGATGCTGGAGCTCGACGAAGAGTTCGGCGGTTTCAAGAAGTACCTCGATTCCCTGGGCGAATTCGACGCGACCAAGAAGGAGATCCACAAGCAGTTCGCGTACATGGGCGATGCCGGCACCTGGTTCTTCCTCTGGATGGTCGGCCGCAAAGTACCCGAGCACGAGCACATGTGACCCCATGCTGACCAGGCCGACGAAGTCGACAGGGACCGTGCGGGCCTGCTCATGCAGGCGGTTGGGAATGAGTACGGCATGCTGCAGTCAGCCCGGGGCAGCACGATTTCGGAGAGCTCGTCCCGCTCGAGTCTCTATTTGACCAGCCTCAGCGGCAGTGGTAGGGATTTCGTTTGTTGCCCAGGCCTCGCAGTTCGGCGAAACGTTCTTCATCTTTGCCCTGGCGATCCTGCCCGTCGTCTTCTTCCTGGGCGCGGTGACCTACTACAGGCTTCTGCAGACCGGCGTTGAAGAGTGATCTACGCGCGGGCGATGAGCAAGATCCAGGACTTCGCCAGCAAGATCGACCCTGGCCACGCCGAGCTCTTTCACAAGAGCCCGATCGACCACGTCGGCCTTGCGGGGCTGGTCCTCGTCAAGCTGTGGTGGCCGCAATTCCTGTCGTCGGCGGCGATGATCGCGATCGTGAACTCGGTTGTCGGCGGAGTATTCATCGCGTTTACTACAGTGTTTGCCCTCGGAGCTGAATCCCTGGGCGCGATCCTCATCGGCACGGTGGCTGCGGCCGCGATCGGCGCTGCCTTCCTGAGACATAAGTGGGCCACGTGGATGCAGGTGGCGAAGGGCCTCCCGATGAGTCAGCGCACGTAGAGGTCGGAATGTACGACGCCTCGATCTGGCGCGACTACTTCGTGATGGTGGGTGCGGGCGCGGCGACGCTCGCCGGTCTCGTGTTCGTCGCGATGACCTTGCACCTCGACGACATCGTGAGTCATCCAGTGCACCGACACCGAGCCCGGACGATCCTGACCGGGCTGACAGCAGTGTTCATTCGCTGCGGCCTGGTCCTGATGGGCGGTCAGTCGAGGCAGGCCGTGGCGCTGGAGCTCATCGCAGTGCTCGTGGTAGTCGAGGTGATTCTCTATCGCAGTACAAGAGACGCCTTCCTGGCTGCAGACCGCATCGTGCTCCTGCGCGCAGTCGGCAGCTTTGCCACGCTCGTGGTCGAGCAGTTGGGCGCCGTGATCCTGTTTCTGGGCGGGATCTGGGGCCTTTACTTCGTGGGACTGGGGATGATGGCGTCTTTCGTCTTCATGGTTTCCGGGGCCTGGCTACTGCTCGTTGGTGTTGAAGCGGTTCAAGCCGGCGTTCGAGAAGCCCGCGTTCCGCCGGATTCGACGTCTGCGCCAGCGCCGTCTGATATTCGCTAGCCGCTTCGGACTCACGGCCCAGCTGCTCGAGCAGGCGGCCCCGCGTGGCGTGAAAGAGGTGATACGGGTCGAGCTCCGCCTTCAGATCGTTGACTGCGTCGAGCGCCACGGCTGCGCCTGCCACGCGCTCCAGCGCGATTGCCCGGTTGAGGCGCGCGACGGGTGACATGTCCAGCCGGACCAGAAGGTCGTACAAGGCGAGCGCCTGCACCCAATCGGTCTGTGCCCATGTGGGCGCCTCCTCGTAGAGAGCCGCGATGGCGGCCTGGACCTGGTACGGCCCCGGCTGTTTGAAGGTCGCCGCCCGCTCGAGGAGCTTGATCGCGGCGGCGATCGCCTCGCGATCCCAAAGCGAACGGTCCTGGTCCTCGAAGAGGACGATGTCGCCGGCCGCGTCGAAACGTGCCGCCGCCCTCGCGAGGTGCAGCCGGATCAGGGCGAGCAGCCCCAGCGGCTCGGGTTGGGTAGGCAGCAATCTCGTCAGGAGGGCGGCAAGCCACTCAGCGTCCTCGGCGAGGTCGCGTCGCGCGGGCTCCGGTCCACCTGTCGTCAGGTAGCCCTCGTTGAAGAGCAGGTAGATGACCGCCATGAGGTGCTCCAGGCGCTCGACCAGCTCGGAGTCGTCCGGAAGCCGAAACGGAATCCCCGCCTCGACGATCTTTCGCTTGGCTCGGACGATGCGCTGGGCAATCGCGTCCTCGGTGCTGAGCAGCGCCCGAGCAATTTCCGCCGTCGTCAGCCCCACGACAGCTCGCAGCGTGAGCGCGACCTGCACGTCGCGGCTGAGCGCGGGGTGGCAGGAGACGAACATCAGGCGCAGTCGGTCCTCAGGCTCGACATACCTCTCCAGCGGTTGGGCCTCGATCAGCTCCAGCTTTTCCCGATACCGGA
>DATEGC010000104.1:0-6089 GCA_035280285.1 Candidatus Dormiibacterota bacterium
TCATGCGAACGACTCCACCATCGCCACCCTCACCTCATTCAAAAACCAGCCGACGTTTTCTTCAAGGTCCGACCGCCCCACCTTTGCCGCGGCAAGTTCGTCCACGCTCGAGCGCACGATCTCCTCGAAGAGATGAAAGGCACGCAACGCATCGCCAGGCGAAAGTCCGACGCTGCCCGCCAGCTCCGCATACCTCCCGCCGAGCTCCTTGATTCGACTGCTCCAGTCAGCCTCTGCGTCAGCCAGGAATTCGACGAGCACCTGCACCAGCTCCACGCCTAGCTCGCGCTGGCGCTGCTTGGCAGCGTCGTCGAAGCGCCCGTACCAAGCTTCCGCGTCCAGTCGTCCGCGGCTGGTCGCGATCCGCGCGTGTCCGACAGTCGCGTGCATGAGCAGCGAGAGGTCCGGCTTGGTGTGGGTCTCCAGCGCGGTCACGTCTGACTCGTTGAAACGCCGATGGCCCCCCGGCGTGCGGAAGGTCTGGATCCGACCCTTGTCCGCCCACTCCCGCAGGGTGGCGGGGTGGACGCTCAGGCGCCTGGCGGCTTCATCGAGGCTCAGCCAACTGGGCATCGCAATAGCTTAGAGAAATCTCAGAATCGCAGGTTTGAGACTGAGGTTTCTGAAGGTTAGAGTCCCTATCTCAGGCGAAGAAGACCGTTTCGTCCTCGCCCTGCAGGCTGACGTCGAAGCGCAGCACGTCGCGGTCCTGCTTTGCAATCAGGGTGTGCCTGCGTGGCGGGTCGACCAGCGAAAGCACGGCGTCTTCAGCCGAATCCGGAAAGTACATGCGCGTGTTCAGATGGCGCAGCAACCCGCGCGCAAAGACTGTGATGTTGAGGAAGGGGGCACTGCGAATCGTGAAATGAAACGCGCCTTCATCATCGGTTCGGCAGCGGGCGAACTGGTCACCGTGCCATGCCTCGAGCAGCGCATCCGCGACCGGTTCACCGGCCCCGTCAAGCACCCGGCCTTCGATGCGAACGCCATCCGGTCCGTTGACCGGTAAAAGCCCCACGCCGAAGAACGGCCCGACGGTCTGCGACGGCGTCGGCGTCACGGGTCGACGGGCGTCGCGCCACGGCCCCGCACGACGATGTCCCACCGATAGCCGAGCGCCCACTCAGGAATGGTCGCGTCGAGGTCCAACTCCGAGACGAGCAGCTGGCGACCGCGTGGGTCTGGGATCGAGTTGAGGATCGGGTCGAGAGGTAGCAACGGGTCGCCCGGGAAGTACATCTGCGTCACAAGCCGGCTCGCCAACGATGGACCGAACAGCGAGAAGTGGACGTGAGCGGGACGCCAGGCATTGGCATGGTTCTGCCACGGATAGGCACCGGGCTTGATCGTGACGAAGCGATAACGACCTTCCTCGTCGGTCAGGCAGCGGCCGGCGCCGGTGAAGTTCGGGTCCAGCGGCGCGGGGTGGTCGTCGACCGGGTCGATGTACCGCCCTGCGGCGTTTGCCTGCCAGATCTCAACCAGCGTGTTCCGCACCGGGCGGCCGTCGGAATCCTTCACGTCGCCGCTGATCACGATCCGCTCGCCGAGGGGGGCGCCAGAGTGTTGGCGCGTCAGGTCCGCGTCCTCGGGTCGGACCGGGATCTGCCCGAACGCCGGCCCGCCGGCGTGGTGAAACCACTCCGCCGGCAGGCGCACCGGCGGGTGCCTCGGCGCGCGCAACACCGTCGCGCGATAGGCGGGATGGAAGTAGGGCGGCTCGAACTCGTCGTCGTTCACGGCCCTCGACGGCCATTATGAACTGGCGCAACCTCCGATCGTCGGTACACGGAGCATTTGCCGCCGCGCCCTTGACTAAGGAGGAGAAGTCAGGTGGCCATCACCCGCCGCGAGATGCTCAAAAGCACAGGTCTGGTCCTCGGTGGATTGGCTGTGCCCGGGGTCCTGGAGTCGTGCCTCACCTCGACAAGCTCGACGCCGTCAGGCAGCATCAAGATCGGTTACGTCAGCCCGATCACTGGCCCCGCCTCAGGATTCGGCGAGCCTGACGCATACGCGATCAGCCTTGCCCGCAACGCCTTCAAGAGCGGGCTGACAATCGGCGGCACCAACTACTCGGTCGAGATCGTGTCGCGCGACGGCCAGTCCACTCCTTCGGTCGGCGCGCAGGTCGCCAGCGACCTGATCCAGAACCAGAAGGTCGACCTCATGCTCGCCACCTCCACGCCTGAGACAGTAAATCCGGTATCCGACGCGTGCGAGGCGGCGGGCCTACCTTGTATCTCCACGGTGGTGCCGTGGGAGGCCTGGTACCTCGGGCGCGGCGGCAAGATCGGTCAGCCCTCGCCTTTCAAATGGACGTTCCACTATTGCTTCGGCGTCTTTCAGTTCTTCCTCGCCTACACGCACCTGTGGCCGCAGGTGCCGACCAACAAGAAGGTCGGCGTGATGTGGCCGAACGACGCGGACGGCAACGCAATCCGTGGGGCGCTTGGCCCGCTGCTGAAGAGTGCCGGCTATACGATCGTCGACCCAGGACCGTACGAGGACGGCACCAACGATTACACCGCCCAGATCCAGAAGTTCATCCAGGACGACTGCCAGATCTTCAACACGTTCCCGATCCCTCCGGACTTCGCCACCTTCTGGCGCCAGGCGGCCCAGCAGGGATACACGAAGCACGTGAAGATCGGCCAGATCGCCAAGACCGGCCTGTTTCCGTCTCAGGTGACGGCGCTCGGCGGCATCGGCAACGGACTTGCCTCCGGCGTGTACTGGGCGCCGACCTGGCCGTACAAGTCCTCACTTACCGGGATCACCAGCAAGCAGCTCGGCGATGGCTACGAGTCATCGACAAACAAGCAGTGGAATCAGCAGCTCGGCGCGAGCCTCTCGTTGTTTGACGTTGCGGCTGCGGCGCTGAAAGCGAGCGGCGATCCTAAGAACAAACAGAAGATCGCGGACGCGATGAAGACGCTTACGGTCGAGACTCCGGTCGGCAACCTCGACTGGAGCAAAAATCCCAATTTCGGTCCCGGTACCACTGCTGTGCCGAACGTCGTGAGCACCCCGATCATCGGCGGCCAGTGGAAGCAAGGCGTCTCGAAATGGCCGATTGACTTCGTGATCTGTGAGAACTCGGCCGACAGCAACGTGCCGATCGCGTCGCAGCTTCAGCCTTACGCTGGCTAGGTAGTGGAAGCGGCGGTTCTCGCCGCCGTCGGTGTGCGGAAGCGTTTCGGCGCGCTGGCCGTGCTGGACGGGGTCAATCTAACCCTGAGCCAGGGCGAGGCGGTCGGCGTCGTCGGCCCGAACGGAGCCGGCAAAACAACGCTGCTTAACGTCCTCTCCGGCTCGCTTGCGCCGGACGTGGGAGGCATCGAGTTTCGCGGCCGTGACGTCACGTCCAGAGGCGCGGCCGATCGCTGCCGGCTCGGCATCGCACGCACGCACCAGGTACCGCGTCCGTTCATCGGCATGACGGTTTTCGAGAATGTGCTCGTCGGCGCCACCGCGGGCGGCAAGCGCCGGGGCGCCGCCGCCTACGAGCTCTCTCTTCACGTACTCGACCAGTGCGGGCTGAGTCGGGTCGCCAACCGCCGCGCGGAAGGGCTCGGACTGCTCCAGCGCAAGCGCCTGGAGCTCGCGCGTGCGCTTGCCGTCGAGCCGTCCGTGCTCCTGCTCGACGAGATCGGCGGAGGCCTGACAGACGCCGAATCAGCTGCGCTCGTCAAGACGGTCGGGGCCCTGTGCGCGGGCGGCATCGCAGTGCTCTGGATTGAGCACATCGTCCACGTCCTCATGCAGGTCGTCGGGCGCCTCATCTGCATGGATGCGGGCCGGATCATCGCGGAGGGACCGCCTGCGGAGGTCGTCTCGCAAGCGGCCGTGATCGATGCCTATCTGGGCACTCGCGGCGGTCGCGCATGAGCCTCCTGAAGGTCGAGGATCTCGATTGCAGGTACGGATTGCTGCAGGCGGTGCGCGGCGTCTCGTTCGAGATTGCTCCGGGCGAGATCGTTGCCCTCATCGGCGCCAACGGCGCAGGCAAGACCACCCTGCTGCGCGCTGTCGCGGGAGCGCACCAGCCGCACGGCGGCGGCGTCGTCCTCGATGGCACTGACATCACGCGCCTTCGCGCCCACCGTCGCGTCTCGCTTGGCATCGCGCTTGTGCCTGAAGGCAGACGCCTTTTTGGCGGACTGACCGTAGAGGAGAACCTCCGGGTGGCGGCAACGCGGCGGCGCGGTCGGTGGACGGTGCAGTCGGTGATCGACTTATTCCCGATGCTGCAGGCTCACCGCAAACAACCGGCTGCAACGCTCTCGGGCGGGGAGCAGCAAGCCGTCGCCATCGGCCGCGCGCTGATGAGCAACCCACGCTTGCTTCTTCTGGACGAGGTCTCCCTGGGGCTCGCCCCGATCGTGGTCGACGCCGTCTACCGGTCGCTCGTGGACGTGATCGAGGAAGGCACGACTGTAATGCTGGTCGAGCAGGACCTGACGCGGGCACTTCAGGTTGCCGGTCGCGTGATCTGCATGCTCGAGGGAAGCGTCGTGCTCGAAGGGGAGGCTGCCTCGCTCGACCGCGACCGCGTCGTCAGCGCCTATTTCGGACTCAGGCGATCCGCATGACGGTCGCCAACGCTGTCCTGCAGGGCATCTTCCTCGGCGCGTTTTACGCCGTCCTCGCCTGCGGTCTCTCGATCATGTTCGGCGTGATGCGGATCATCAACCTGGCGCACGGCGACGTTGCGGTGCTGGGCGCGTACATCGTCTTCGTAATCGTCGAGCGCACCGGCGCTTCGGCGTTTATTGCGTTCGCAATTGCGCTGCCGGTGATGATCGTGCTCGGCTACGCGCTGCAGCTGACAGTTCTGGAGCGGGCTTTGAAGGCCGGCATCCTGACGCCCCTGCTGGCGACGTTCGGCCTTTCGATCGTCATCCAGAACCTGCTTCAGCTGGCCTTCTCGCCAGACGTCCACTCGCTCGGCGGCAGCGCCGGCGCGCTGACAACGTCCAGCTGGCAGGTCACAAGCGGCCTGTCGGTTTCGGCTCTGGGTGTGACGGTCCTGGTGGTCGCCGCGGTCGTATTCGGGGTGCTGCAGGTCTTTCTTGCCCGCACCCGCGCCGGCTGGACGATGCGCGCAACTGCGGAGGACGCCGACGCCGCGGAACTGGTTGGAATCAACAGTCGCGGCGTCTACGCACGGGCGACCGCCCTGGCCGTCGCCATCGCTGCTCTCGGCGGTCTGTTTCTGGGTATCCGGTCCGTATTTGATCCGGTGAGCGGACCGACTCAGCTCATCTTCGCGTTTGAGGCGGTCGTGATCGGCGGTATGGGCTCCCTGTGGGGCACGCTGCTCGGCGGCCTCGCGCTGGGGGTGGCGCAAACGCTCGGCGCGCAGATCCATCCCCAGTTCGCGGTGATGGCCGGGCACCTGCTGTTCCTCGTCGTGCTGATCGCGAGGTTCGGCGGCGGCCGTCTCGTATTGAGGACGGCACGATGATGAGGGTCGAGCGATGGACACGCACGTCCAGGCTCTTCATGGTCGGCATCGGCGCGCTGGTTATCGTGCTGGCTTCGGTCCCGCTCATCCTCGAACCGGATGCGGTGCAGAAGCTGACGACGTTGTTGATCCTCGTCCTGCTCGCAGCTATGTGGAACGCCCTCGCCGGCTACGGGGGCATGCTGTCGGTGGGCCAGCAGGCGTTCATCGGCATCGGTGCCTACGGCACGGTCTTTTTCGCCAAGCTAGGCGTGGCGCCGTACGTGGCCATGGTGATGGCTGTCCTGCTCGCCGGTGCGGTGTCGGTGCCGATCTCGCTGTTCGCCCTCCGCCTGCGCGCCGCCCAATTTGCGATCGGGATGTGGGTCATCGCGGAAGTGATCTCGATCATTGTTCGTCTCGACCAGAACCTCGGCGCCGGCACCGGCATCTCGCTCATCGAGCTGAACCAGTACGCGCCCAACTTCCGTCAGGCCTACACGTTCTGGCTCTCGCTTGCATTCGTTGTGATATTCCTGGGGGCCCTCTTTCTCCTTCTGCGCTCCCCGCTGGGCGCCTCGCTCCAGGCGATTCGCGACGACGAGGACGCTGCGCGCTCTCTCGGCGTCCACGTCGCGGC
>DATEGC010000105.1:0-26161 GCA_035280285.1 Candidatus Dormiibacterota bacterium
GAGGGGCCGCTCCGGGAAGAACGGGATGATGAACGCGGGGTCGAACCAGGCCTGGTGGTTGGCCGCGATGATGTATGGCGGCTGAGGGATGTTCTCCTGACCGGTGGCGCTGACTCGGAACAGATGCGTCACGAGCCACAAGACCACGCGTCGCACGAAGCGATATAGACGGGGCGGGTTTAGCGGGGCGGGGTGGACGAGCGGGT
Source organism: Candidatus Dormiibacterota bacterium (assembly GCA_035280285.1). Lineage (GTDB taxonomy): Bacteria > Chloroflexota > Dormibacteria > Dormibacterales > Dormibacteraceae > 40CM-4-65-16. The sequence goes on from DATEGC010000105.1 coordinate 207, forward strand.
CGAGCGGTGCATCGACCAGCGCCCGGTACTCGGGACTTCTGTAACGATCTCGTTCCCGCGGGCCTTCAGCCGAGGAAGTCGTGGAGGGCGCGATTGAACTCCTCTGGCCTTTCGGCCTGCGGCGTGTGACCGGCCCCATCGATCACAGCGAGCTTCGCCCCTTTGATGAGCGAATGCGCGCGCGAGGCGTGGTCGAGCGGGAACAGCGGGTCGTCGGCGCCCCAGACGATCTGCACGGGAATCTTGAGTTCCTCTAAGCGCCTGGTCACGTCATGGTGGCCGCTGAACAAGGCGCGCGGGTTGACGAGCGAACGAATGGTGGAGAGGTATGCCTCACGGAAGCCTTGAGCGCCATACATCTCGCGGAGGTCGTTCAGGTAATCGTCGTCCATCGTCCGCTCGAGATCGGTGCTCATTCCCGCGTAGCGGCCCGCCACCCTCCGGATGAAACGCGGAGGCGCCCAGCGCAGTGCGTCGCGGGTCGCCTTCATCACCACCTCGCCGATCCGTGGCAGCGTGACAAGCCCATAAGCGATCTGAGGTCCGCGCACCTGCGGCCTGCCGAGGCCAAGTGTGTTGACCAGGACGAGCTTGCGCACGAGACTCGGCTCCTCCAGCGCAACTTCGAGAGCGACGCGACCACCCAGGGAAGTGCCGACGAGCGCGGCCGAGCGCAGTCCGCGATCTTTCATGTAGCGGCGGACGAACCGAGCGAAAAAAGGGATGGTGTAGCGCGCGCGGGGCTTGTCGCTGCGGCCGAATCCAGGCAGGTCCGGCGCGAAGACTCGATGTTTCCCGGCGACGGATTCCAGGTTCTGCCGCCACTCCAGGTAGCCGGACGAGCCCAGCCCATGGATGAAGACGACCGGCGAACCGCGGCCGCCGTACGTGTGGTGCGCGCGCAGCGAGCCAAGGTCGACGAAGCCGGAATGTAGCGTCTTCGACTTGGGCGCGATCATTCGGTCGGAAGCATACGGATCGGCTCCGACAGCCCGAGGATTTTGGCGCCGCTCCGAAACGTCGCGGTGGACTCGCCGTCGATGACCGTGATCGCTCCCGGTCCAGTGGCTCGCCAGTCGCCGTCGTGCCAGACCGCGGCGCTCCTCTCATCGATGCCCAGCAGCGTCACCCCCAGCAGCTCGCGCCGCGCAGAGTCGACCCAGCGGTGGCCGAAGGTGTCGAAGTGCGGAGCGACCGCGGTGTTCGGGACCACACCGAGTGCGTCGACCGGGCGCCGGTTGGAACGGTCGGGCCAACCGGCTCGGACCAGAGTGTGGCTGCACAGCGCCATCGCGCCGGCGGACGAGCCCGCCAGGGACGCGCCGTCCAACCAAGCCTCGCAGATCGCCCCCCAGACGCGAGTCCCCTGCAGTACCTGCACCACCAGACCGGGATCGCCGCCGACCAGGTAGAAGAAGCCACCGTCGCGCGCGGTTACGGCGACCTCTCTGGAGTTGGCGTCGCCCCGCTTGAGAACGGGCAGCTCCTCCAGCGCGAGGCCGAACTGCTCGAACCACTCCGTCGCGCGCGTGGTCGCTTGCTCAGGACCTTGACGGGCAGCAGCGGTGGGCACCACGAATGCCAGTCGTCCGCGCGTCGCGGCCGCAGCCAGCATGCGGTCCTGCTCCTCGTTGCCCGGCTTGAACTCGTCCCCCCCGACGAGCGCCAGCAGACCCTCATGGCTCGGGGGCACGTCCGTAGTATGTGGCGGTGTCAGACCCGGTCCGGGTTCGCATCGCGCCCAGCCCCACCGGCTTTGCGCACCTCGGCACCGCCAGCACCGCCCTCTACAACGTGCTGTTCGCGCGCCAGAACAACGGCACGTTCGTACTCCGCATCGATGACACGGACATGGAGCGGAATCGGCCCGAATACGAGGCGCTGATCTACGAGAGCCTGCGCTGGCTCGGCTTCGACTGGGACGAGGGTCCGGACGTGGGTGGTCGGTTCGCCCCGTACCGGCAGTCAGAGCGCGTCGACATGTACAAGGAAGAGGCCGCGCGCTTGATCAAAGACGGCAAGGCGTATCGCTGCTACTGCACGCCCGAAGAGCTGGAGGCCGAGCGCCGGCAGGCGCAGCTCGAGAAGCGCGCGTACAAATACTCGCGTCGCTGCCTCACCAACCCGCCGCAGGGTCGCTCGCTCTTCGCCGTGCGCTTCAAGGTGCCCGGCGGCGAGGTCACGTTCACCGACATGGTCCGCGGAGAGATGAAGTTCGACGCCAACCTGATCGGCGATTTCATCATCATCAAGTCGGACGGCTATCCGACCTATCAGTTCGCCAGCCCGGTCGACGACGCGCTCATGAAGATCACGCACGTCATCCGCGGCGAGGAACATCTCTCGAACACCCCCTATCAGTTGATGCTCGTGGACGCGCTCGGCTATCAGCGACCGGTCGCATACGCGCACATGCCGCTGATCCTTGCCAAGGATGGCTCGAAGATGTCGAAACGCAAGCACCCAGAGCTGAACCTCACTGTCTACCGCGAGCAGGGCTATCTGCCCGAGGCGCTGCTCAACTATCTCGCGCTGCTCGGTTGGAACCCGGGCACCTCGCAAGAGATCTTCACCTTCCACGAGCTGGTGCAGGCGTTTTCGTTCGAGCGCGTGCAGCACGGCGGCGCGCGATTCGACTGGGAAAAGATCAACTGGATCGACGGGGAGTACATCCGCAGGCTCAGCGACGACGAGTTGACCGGACGCTTGCGAGTCTTCCTGCCGCATGTCGACGAGAGCACGATCCGGCGCGCCATCCCGCCGCTGCGGACTCGGATGAACAAACTGTCGCAGGCGATCGACTACCTGGACTACCTGTGGACCGACACAGCCCCACCCACCCTCGACGCTGAGACGGTCGGACGGGTCAAATCGGCGATCGACGCGCTGAAGGGCGTGCCCTGGGAGGCCGACGCGATCGAAGCCGCACTCGAGCGCACGGTCGCGGAGTCTGGCGTCAGCAAGGGCAAGTTCTACACGCCGCTCCGTGACATCCTGACCGGTAAGAAAGTCTCGCTGCCGATCCATTACACGCTCCAGCTGCTGCCCAAGGAGTTCGCCCTTCAGCGCCTGCAGCGAGCCGTGAACGTGCGCGTCTGATGTTGCTGACGATCGTCATCGACCTCAACCCCAATATCCTCCGCCTCGGGCCGCTGCTGATCACGTGGCACGGCGTTTTCTCGGTCCTCGGCATCATCGCCGCCGCGCGCCTGGGGTTCTGGCTGCTGGGCAAGAACGTCCCCGACCTGAAGGGCGAGGGCGACGCGCTGGCCTGGCTGGTCGTGTTTGGGCTCATCGGGGCGCGTCTCTTATATGTGTGGGAGAACTTCCGGATCTTCGCCAACGGCCAGATCCTGCGCGTGTTCGCCCTCACTGAAGGTGGCATCAGTCAGTGGGGTGGTCTCTTCGGAGCGATGATCGGCGGGTACATCTGGGCGCGCCGGGCGAAGATCTCTTACTGGAAGTTGGTCGACGCGGGCGCGCCGGCGGCCATGATCGGCCTCGCGATCGGGCGCATCGGCGACGTCATCAACGGTGAGCACCACGGCACGCCGACCAGCCTGCCGTGGGGTGTCGAGTACGTCAACCCGCAGACGCTGGGCGAGCCGGGCAAGGTGGTGCACCCAGAGGTCGCGTATGAGATGGTCCTGAGCCTTCTCATCCTCGCGGCGCTCCTGCCGTTCCACCAGAGATTGAAGGCACGATTGCCCGATGGCGTGCTCGGCCTCGTCTACTTCGGGGTCTATGCGGCGGGCCGGTTCTTCCTCAGCTTCCTGCGCACCGACCCGGGCGTGTTCCTCGGCTTGCGCCAGGCGCAGATCGCATCGGGACTGATGGTCGCGATCGCGGTCATCGCCGTGCCGGCTATCTTGCAGCGAGCTGCAGCAGTCGCCGTGCCAGCGCCGGTGACTCCGGCAGATGTCGAAAGTACACGTGAACCTGCTCGTGAGCAGCCAGCGCGGCGCGCACCTCGGCGATCCACGAACGCAAGGAAGCGCCGCCGTAGCCGCGCCGCAAGCGGAAGTAAGCGACCGCGCTGAGATCGACAAGTGGCGCGCGCGGCCACTTCTCCTCATCGGTGACCACCAGCGTTCCACCGTGCTGGCGCAGCACGCTGTACGTGTCATCGGCGAACCACGACTCGTGCCGGAACTCCGCAGCGGCCTGTCGGTCCAGGGCGGTAAGGAGCGAATCGAGCAATGCGACGTTTTTCTGGCGCGCGGGCGGGAACTGGAGCAGCACCGGGCCAAGCCTTGGAGCAAGGACCGCGATGCGCGCCGTGAAGATGCGCGCCAGGCCGACGCGGTCGAAGCCTTCGGCCGAGTAGGTGAGTCCGCGGTTGGCCTTCATGCAGAAGCGAAAGCTCGCCGGAGTCTGGGCGGCCCACTTGAGCAGCGTCGACTCAGGTGGCGTGCGGTAGAAGCTGCCGTTCAGCTCGACGCCGCTGAGCCGCTCGGCGTAGAACGCGAGCATCTTCGAAGCCGGCAGCGCGGCCGGATAGAACTTGCCCTTCCAGCTCGCATAGCTGAAGCCGGAGGTGCCGGTGTAGAGCGTCAGCCTACCTCGGTTGGTTGCAGGTTGGTCGCCCCGCGCATGACCCGCTCATGCAGCTGACCGCAGGCCGCATCCGCCTCCCGACCTCGCGTGTCACGGACGGTGACGTTCAGACCCTTGGCCTGAATCGCCTCCTTGAAGGCGCGGATCGACGCCCGATCCGGCGCGCGGTAGGGCGTGTCGTCGACAGGGTTGAAAGGGATCAGGTTCACGTGCGCGAGCTTGCCGTGCAAAAGCGCACCCAGCTCCTTCGCGTCGCGGGCGGTGTCGTTGACTCCCGCCAGCATCACCCACTCGTAGCTGACTCGCCTCTTCGTCTTGCCGGCGTAAGCCTGCGCCGAGTCGACCAGGTCGCGCACCGGGTACTTGCGGTTGATCGGCACGAGCACGTCCCGCAGCTCATCGCGCGCGGCGTGCAGAGAGATGGCGAGCGTGACCGGAATCTCTTCCTCGCTGAGCTGCGCGATGCGCGGGATGAGACCGCTGGTCGAGACGACGATGCGCCGCGGGCTGATGCCGAGTAGCTCGGGGTCTGAGAGCTGACGGACAGATGTGACCACGGCGCGATAGTTCGCCATTGGCTCGCCCATGCCCATGAAAACGACGTGGCTAAGCCGCCGTCCTTCCGCAGCGAGGACGCGCTCCGCGTCCAGAGCCTGCTCCACGATCTCGTGCGCCTTGAGGTTGCGCCCGAAAGGAAACTTGCCAGTGGCGCAGAACGGACAACCGATCGGACACCCGGCCTGCGAGGAGATGCACAGCGTCGAGCGGTCTGTGTACCGCATCACAACCGCCTCGACGGAATGGCCTCCTTCCAGCTCAAAGAGGGTTTTGGTGGTGAGGCCGCGGTCCGCCTGCGAGATCGCGATCGGGCGCAGCGAGGTCACGCGAAAGTCGTGCTCGAGGGCGATGCGCAATGCCTTGGGCACATCGTTCATCGCATCGAATGAGGTCACGCCGCGGGCCAGCCACGCCCATATCTGGGTGCGCCTGTAGGGGGGCGCGTCGTGTTCGGCCAGCCACTGCTCGAGCTCGGCCGCGGACAGGGACAGAATCGGCGTCACGGCGCTAGATTACCGGCGCCTCGTACACCTCCTCGCTCTCTACCACAGCACCCTCATCGACCAGCTTGTGCAGGTGCGCGCGGAGCGTCATCTCGGCCGCGAGCATCAGTTTGTCTTCGAGCTGGCCGTACACGCGTCGGGTCAGCTGGGCCGCGGTGCCCCTTCCCCGCCTCAGCTCCGCCAGCACCTGGGCCTCGCGCTCGAGCCGGTGCTGCCGGTAGTCGGCGATCTTCGCCACCGCGTCCGTCACCGGGTCCCAATGGCCGGGAAATAGGATTGACGGTTCGAGGGCCGCGATGCGATCCAGCGAGCGCAGGTAAGCTGCCACGTCGCCTTCGGGATATGTGACCATCGAGCTGCCCTGGCCGAGGATCAGGTCGCCTGTGAAAACAGCGCGATCCTCGGCGATCAGGAAACACAGGTGATCCGCGCTGTGCCCGGGCGTGTACAGCGCGGTGATGTTGAGCATGCCGACGCGGACCACGTCACCGTCGGCCAGCTCCGGGTGGCGCAGCACTGAGGCGTGGTACGGCGTCGCGAAACGCTCCGCGAGTGGAAGGTGGTCCGGGTGCGAATGAGTGACGAGCACGACCCCGACTGTCTTGCCGGCCAGCCGCCTGCGCAGCGCGGCGAGGTGGACGTCATCGTCCGGACCCGGATCGACCACGGCAACAACGGGACCTGCTTCGAGGATCCATGTGTTGGTCCCCGGTCCGGTGTACGGCCCCGGGTTGGGGGCTACGACTCGAGATACGGCGGTCAACGAGGGTGATACGCCGGCAGGTACACGTCGGCTCCATCAGGCCGGCTCGAATCGAGCCAGCCTTCGAGGTGGGTGTCTACGATCAAGCGGACGAGCGGCTCACCAAGCTCCGGCACCGGCAGCGGCTTTCGATCGCCGGTCGCGGTTGCGCACACCCTCCACCACGCACCCTTGGGTTCGGCGACCACGCTCAGCGAACTGCCGTTCAGCCATTCGCGCATCCGCGTGAAGGCTTCGACCAGCAAGGACTCAGAACCGATCACGGCGGCTTCCTCGGGAACGTCACGCGTGGCTGTGGGTAGAGCCAGGTTCAGCACAGCGCCGAGGACGACCCCGCGCACCGCGTCCTTCGGCTCGACTGCCGCCGCCTCGAGACCCGCCGCGCGCCGGCCGACCTCCTGGGCCTGCTCGAACAGCCCTTCGAGCAGCTCCGGCCGGCCGAACGCGGCCTGCCGGGCCGACTCCTGGAGGGCCAGCACCGACGAACGCAGCTTGTGGCCGAGCCGCCCGAGCAGGTAGGCGCGCTCCTCATCCACAAGTCGCTGGCCCACCTCGGCGCACCGGCGCGCCGCCCGCAGCCCTCCCCGCTCGGCCCACCCGACCAGGCGCCCGTTGAGTACGAGCGCCTCCCAGGGCCCACCCGGCGGCGGGAACTCGATATCGGCTGGCCCATGCCGGCTGTGATCGGGGACCGACTCCAGTCCGCCACCGACGCGAACCCACATCGGCGCGACGCTCATTGACCTGTCTAACGGAGAACTAGGTGCGAATCCTGGCAGGCACCGTGAATCTGAACGTGGTGCCGCGCCTGTCGCTGGCCGCAACCCAGATCCGGCCGCCGAACGAACGCTCGACCACGAGGCGGCACAGGTACAGGCCAAGCCCGAGGCCCCCTTGCGACCGGCTGCGGCCGGCGGGGCCCGTCTTCTCGAACAAGGTTTCGAGTGTCGCCGGCGGTAAACCCTGGCCGCTGTCCGCCACCGTCACTTCGAGCCATCCCCGCTGCACCTGGCGCGCCTCCACCTCCACGGGCCCCGTCGTGTACTCGAGCGCGTTGCCGAGCAGGTTGGTCAGCACCTGGGCCAGGTGGGCGGGCTCGCAGAAGGCCGGCGGAAGCCCCTCCGGCAGGCGGACGTCGATCGCTGACGTCCGTTCGGCATACCGGTGGTTGAGCACCGTGATGACGCCGCTGAGGGCCGAGGCGAGATCAAGCGGTTCAGGGGTCGGTTCGAAGTGGCGGGTCTCCAGCTTGGCGATGATCAGCTGACTCTCCACCAGGCTGAGCAGGCGGTCGGACGACTCGTAAGCCTCCTGCAGCAGCGTCCTCCGCCCGGTCGAGTCGATCGTCTCTTCCCACTGCATGATGCCGGCGAGAGTGTTCTTCATGGCCGCAGCCGGGCTGCGGACCTCGTGCCCGATGGCGCGCAGCATCAGGTCTTTCGCTTCCAGCGCTTGCCGCTGCGCGGTAACGTCCTCGTGCAGGGTGAGCACGCCCGCCGGCTCACCTTCGAGGCCGGGAATGATGACCCGCCGCACGTGGACGGTGCGGTCGGGGTCTTTCATACGCAGCTCGAGCGTGTCATCGGCCTCCCCGTCCTCGGCGGGCGTCGCACCGGCGGCGGCATAGATCTCAGTAGGCGTGCGTCCGGGCATCTCAGCAGCTTGAAGGCTGTAGATCGATTCGATCTCCGGGTTGGCGTAGACGATGCGGCCGCCGGCGTCTTCCAGCATCACTCCCACCGGCGAGTGGCGGAGGATGGCGTTCATCATTCGGCGCTCGCGATCGAGCGCGTCGACGAGCTCGAGCTGACCCAGCAGGACTGACGCCTGGCCGGCCAGGACCGCGGCCAGCCTTCGCGTCTCCGCAGCGCCCGCCGTCATGCGGGCCACCAGCAATCCCGCCAGCCGGCCTTCGACCTGGATCGGAATCGCGAACGCGTCGTGTGGAGCGCCCAGCAGGTCGAGCAGCGCGCGCAAGCGCCGTCCGCCCGTGGATGAGCTCAATGCCCGCAGTAGCTGCACGCTGTCGTCGACCGGCACCTTGGGCGAGTCGTCGCCGTTGTCCGAGCGCCGGACGAGCTCGCCGTCCTCGAGGAGCCATAACTCACCCTGCGATCCGGCGAGGGCGCGACTGACGAGCCGGGCCATCTCAGACCGCGCGCGGTCAGGCTCGGTCGGCGTCAGCTCGGTGAATGCGGCCACCGCTTCCAGGGTGCGGATGCGGCCGCGGGTCTCCGCCACCAGGCGAGCGTTCTCGATTGCCACTGCCGCATGGCGGGCGAAGTCGAGCGCGGCTGTCGTGGGTTCCGGGACAAGCGTGGATCCGTGCACCGCGCCGATCGCACCGACGAGCCGGTCGCCGTACCACAGCGGGATCAGGTTCCATGCATAGTCATGGCTGGTGCCGCTGACGATGACCGGCGGCGGCACGCGGTCGTCGGAGCTCAAGCCGGCCCACGCCAGCACCTCCTCGGCCGCAAGCTCGCCGCTCGAGCGGGTCGCGGTGACGCGGCCTTCGGTGTCGAAGGCCCAACACGCCGCCCCCGCGCATTCGAGCATGGTCCGAGCCTGGTCGGCGATGTTGGCGAGCACGCTCATCAGCTCGTGACCGGCGAGGGCCGCGAGCTCCTGGATGCGAACCGACTGCGCGAGGGCAAGCTCGTTGGCGTGGTGGAGGCGCATGGTTCGCAGCGCGATGCCCACCACGGGCATCGCCGATTCGAGCAGCTTCAGATGGGTCGCGTGGAAGCGCCCGCCGTCGTTGCGCATGGCGACCAGGCCTGCCACGACGCGGTCGTCCTGGGTGATCGGCGCCCACGCGACGTGACTCGGCGAGCGCGAGAAGATGTAGCTGCCAATCGGTCCTTCGAGGTCTGCCGCCGCCGGCGTCACCGCATCGAGAACACGCGATCCGCTTTCGATCATGCGGCGGAAGAACGGCGCGCCCTCGATCGCGATCGGACCGATCGTGCTCATCGCTTCGTTGTGCGCACCGGCGAAACCGGCCACCAGACCTGCCACGTCGACGTATGCGAGCACCATGTGCGTGGCCCCGAGGTAATCGGCGACGACCGAGAACACGGCTTCGGACAGCTGCCGCTCATCCGAGGCGCCGGCAACGCCCATCTCGAGGTTGTGCAGGGCCTCCAGGCGCGCTCGCTCGGTCTGGGCCTGGGCAAAGTGCTCGGCGTTCGCCAGGGCGAGGCTGACGTGCGCGGCGACGTCCTGGAGCAGCCTGACGTGCCAGTCGTCGAACGCATCCTCCGAGTACGACTGGAGTGAAAGCATGGCGGTGATCCGGTCGCCGCTCAAAACCGGTACCCAGACGAACGAGCGGGAAACTCTTCGCCTATCGCCCGGAGGACCCGACACGAAGATGGCGGCACCCTGGCCTACGGTCCAGACCTCGCGCTCGAGCTCCTTACCCTCGAAGGTGCGCGCCCAGGGGGAGCGGCGGACCAGGACGGGCTTGCCCGTTTCGTAGGCCTCCCGCGAGGGACCGGTCACGGCCAGGGCGACTGGCGGCACCACTTCCTCGACACCACCCACGTACTGGTAACCCTCGGCCAGCGGACCCTCCGCGGTCTGGGTGATGGTGGCGAGGATGAACCCGTCGAAACTGAGGTTCGCGGACAGCTCTTCGCGCAGCGTACGCATGATCGACCAGCGGTCGAGACTCGACGCGAGCCGGCGGCCGATGGCGTTGACGACCTCCAGCCTCCGCCTCTGGTCTTCGATCGCCTCGTAGCTGCGGGCGTTGCGCACGGCCAGCGTGACCTCGTCCGACACCAGCTCGAGAAACGCCGCGGTCGAGTCTTCGTAGGCGTAGGGCCGTGAGCACTTGATGCCGAGTGCGCCCCGCGCGGCACCGCCCTCTTTTAGCGGCACCCACAGCGAGGAATGCGGAGAGTGGACGATCACCGGCTTGCCGTTGGCAACCACGTCACGCGCGGTGGCGGCGAGGGGGGCCTTCGCCGGCAGCCATCGCGAGCTCGGCTCGGAGTCGCCTTCCATATGAAGGTGGCGGACCTGCTCGCTGCCGCCCTGCAGTGTCACCATCTCCAGCGAGTCGACCGGCAGCAGCTCGCGCAGCGTCCCGTACAGGCCGGTGAGCACGCTCGTCTCGTCCAGGGTCGAGGTCATGGCTCGCGCGATGCTGTTGAGAGCCTCCAGGCGGCGAGACTGGTTGCGGGTCAGCTCGTTCAGCGAGGCGTTGGCGAGAAGGACGCCAAGCCGCTTGTGCACGTCCTCCAGAAACTCCACCTCGGCAGGCGGCACCCGTCGCTTGCGATACGTGTGGTAGATGACGCTGCCGATCAGCTCGCCCTGATGCATCACGGGTACCCAGATCGCGACTTTGCTGCGCACACGGACGCCCGGTCCTTTGCCTTTCTCCAGCGGACGGTCGGACTGGATAGGGGCCACCGTCGTCTTCGGGTTCGCGAACTGGCGCGCATAGGTGGATTCGCGAACCGGCCGCCGCCGCACGTCCTGCAGCACGCCTGCGTCCATGGGCAGCGAGTGGTACCAACCTTCTCGCTCGAGCACCTGCAGGTTGATGGCGTCGTATCCGAACTTGCCCTGGAGCCCGCGGTACAGGACCTGCAGGAGATCGGCCTCTGTGACGCAGGTACCCAACTCCTGAACCAGCGCGGCCGCCGATGGACTGCGGCCGTTCTTGGAGGGAACGCTGGCGCGAGGGGCGGCTTTCGGCCTTCGCACCGTCCGCTTTACCGCCCGGGACATCGCATGCGACCTGCTGTTTCGGCGGGCGGGAGTGGCCATTGCGCACGGATATACTGCGCCACTAGCGCGATGCCGTTCACACCTCCCAAGCCGATCGCGCCCACTCCTGAAGAACTACGGGGTTCGACCGTGCTGGTGGTCGATGACGAACGTGCATGGCGCGTGATTCTCGAAACGGACTTGAAGATGCTTGGCTACAAGGTCTCCATGGCGGAGGACGCCGACCAGGCTTTGATCCGCGCACAGGCGGACAAGCCCGAGGTGGCGATCATCGACCTCATGTTGCCCGAGCCGATGGACGGCTGGGGGCTGCTCAACGAGCTGCGCGTGCGAGGGCAAAAGGTGCCGGTGATCTTCTATACCGCTTACCCCGTCTTCCCATCGGGAACCGACGATCCCGACGTCGTCGGCTACATGAGCAAAGCCGTCGACCGGGCGGACCTGTATGCCCTCCTACCAGTCGCAATCCGGCGCTCCCGTGAGCGCCGAAACTCAGAACCCTAGATGTTTACCAGCCAGCCCAGTCGAGGGCCGACAACGCGTCAGTCCACTGCGACCCGGTGGCGAGAGCGAGTGCACCCAGCACTACCAGTGCGAAGACCACACCTTGGACCTTGAGTCTCCACGTCATCCCCAATATACCCCTTTGTTTTTCCAACTAGGCCCTGTCCGGCCAAAAGTATGACGTGGCCCGGTTGTATTTGCTCGTTCAAGCATAGTCAATCTTCGTTAATAATTCTGTAGAGGTAGTCTTGGAAAATCGAACCATTCGGCGTGGATCGGCCAACGGCGCTCGTCGTGAGATCCGGCTGCCGCCCCTCCCACCTGGGCTCGAAGTCTACCGTCCAGCGGATGTGCTCGGCTCCCTTGTCCTGGTCGTGGAGGACGAGGCGGCGATGCTCCAGCAGCTGCGGATCGACCTCCACGACCTCGGTTACCGGGCGTCGGTGGCGGCGACCGTGCACGAGGCTCGCAACATCCTCGAGCACGAGCGGGTAGCCGCGGTTCTGCTCGACCTTGTGCTCGACGAGCGCGAGGATTCCGGCTTCGAGCTCCTGACCTGGATCCGCCAGCATCATCCGGGCCTTCCGGTGATCGTCCTCTCGGCGGCTCAGGTCAACTCGGCTTCCATCCGCCGCGCCTACGAGCTCGGCGCGAGCTCGTACTTCGTCAAGGGCAACGTGCCGATGGCGCACATCTACTCCGACCTGGCGGCGCGTCTCGTTGAGCGAGGCACCGGCCGGCCGGGTACGTATCGATTCGGCAGGCTCGAATTCGACCCGACGCGACGCTCGGTGAAGCTTGGCGACAAAGACGTCCGCCTGACGCAGCAGCAGACGGCGCTGGTGCTGTTCCTCGCCCAGGGTTCGAAACCGGCCACCGCGCGCGACCTCATCCAGGCCGGCCTGTTTCGCAGCAACGCCGCGCATTCGACCGTTCACTCCGCGCTTCTCACATTGCGGCGCCGCCTCGACGAGCTCGAGACTGGGCTCGGCGCGACGTTCGTGCACGCTTCGGCGCGCGGTTACAGCCTGGTGGCAGTGCATGACTGAAGACCACGCCACCACTCCGCTGCCGAGCAAGTCGGTGCTCGACGAGGTGATCGATCTCCGGCGGTACTTCCACAAGCACCCCGAGGTCAGCTTCAGCGAGCACGAAACAACCGCCTACCTGACCAACAGGCTGCGCGAGCTCGGTCTCGACATCGAGACGTCACCGACGGAGACGGGCGCAGTAGCCCTGCTGGACACGGGACGGCCAGGCAAGACGGTGATGCTGCGCGCGGATATCGACGCGCTCCCAATTCACGAAGAGTCGGGTCTGGACTTTGCCTCGCGGATCGACGGCCGGATGCACGCATGCGGACACGACGCGCATATGGCGATCATGATCGGCGTCGCGCGCACCCTGATCGACCGCATCTGGGACGTCGGCGGCAAGTACATGTTTGTATTTCAGCCCGCGGAGGAGATCGTCGAGGGCGCGAAGGCGATGATCGCGCGCGGGCTGCTCGACGAGCATCGGCCGGACGTGGTGGTCGGTCTCCACATAGTGAGCTTCATGGAGTCGGGCACCGTGATCTCGCGACCAGGTCTGATGTGGTCTGGCTCGGACGCGTTCGATATCTCTTTTTTAGGGCCGGGCGGGCACGGCGGAATGATGGGCCGCCGGGGCAACGTGCTGGCGGCTCAGGCCTTCTTCGTCGAGCGCCTCCACACGATCGTGGAGGGACTCGAGCACGAAGGCGTGCAGTGCCACACCACGGTGGGCAACATCGCGAGCGACGGCGCCTGGAATATCGTGCCGCGCGGCGTGCTGGTGCAGGGCAGCCTTCGCACTTTCAACGACGACCTGCGCGAACATGCGCTGGACCGACTGCGCGACCTGCTGCGCGAGACGCAGAGCGAGTTCGAGGTGAAGACGAAGCTCGACCTTGTGCATGGCACCGTGCCGCTCATGAACGAACCCAACGTGACGCGCACCGTGCTGGATGTCGGGCGCGAGCTGATCGGTGACAGAGCAAGCCTGCTCGGCCGGCCGCTGACCGTCAGCGACGACTTCGCCGAGTTCCTGACCCGCATCCCGGGGTGCTACTTCATGCTCGGCGCGCGGCCCGAGGGCGACACGCCACCGGCGCATCATTCACCAGGATTTCGCATCGACGAATCGGCCTTGCCTGTGGGCGTCAAGGTGCTCGCCGGGGCCGCCTCTCGACTGGCCGCCCAATAGCGATTGCTGTTTCTCTTCGCGATCGTGCTTGGCCTGGGCTTCGGCCTGCTCACAGGCGGGCGGATCGGCAACCTCGCCAGGCTGCGCTTTCGCTGGCCCTGGCTGATCCTGGGAGCGCTGGTCGTGAGAGAGGCGATCGTCCGCACCCCGCTGAGCCAGGTCGAGGGCGCGCAATACGCATACGTCCTTGCCCTTGCCTCGATCCTGGCCTGGACGATCTGGCACTTCAGCCGGCTGCGCGCGATCTGGCTCGTCACGGTGGGTTCGGCAATGAACCTGCTCGTGATCGTCGTCAACGGAGCCCGGATGCCGGTCGCGGCCGAGTTGGCGGGTCCGATCTTGAGCCATGGCACCTTGGGGCAGTACAGGGCGATGGGGCCAGACACGCACCTGAACCTCCTGGCCGACTGGATCCGGCTCTACCCCTCGGCCGAGGTTTACAGTCCCGGCGACGTGTTGATCGCGATCGGCCTGGCTGTCACCGTGTTCATCGCGACCGCGACCCCAGCCCGTATAGTGGATTGACCCCGCCGTGATCATCTTCTGGATTTTCACGCTCTTCGTCGGCGCTTCGGCCTTCGCGTTCGCCGATATCGCGCTTCAGCTCGGCTTCGCGTGGTCGCTCATTTACGCGGTGGTCGCGATGCTCGCGGCCCGCGGCATCCTGACCATAGTCCGGCGCGCGCTCATCGTCCGCGAACGCATGGCGCCGGAGACCGACGTCCTGCAGCGGACGGTGGAGACGAATCGGGCGGTCTTCTGGAAGCGAGCGCTGGTCGCCGCCGCACTGCCGGCTCTGTATTTCGCGGTCATGTACTTCGTCTTCGGCCTCGTCCCGGATGAAGCGCTCGTCGTGCTGCCGCAGCTGCTCCAGTCGCTGTTCACGCAACTGATCTACTTGCTGTTCCTGCTCGCAGCCAACTTCATGCTCTTCTTCGGGCCTTTCTATCTCTACACCCGCATCGGCAAGACGATGATCAACCCCGACGACGCGAACTTCGGGGTGGACATCGAGGATGTCCGCGGGCAGAAGGCAGCCGTCACCGAGATGAAGCGGATCCTCAAACTGATCGAGCACGGCCGTCTGTTCGTCAAGGCCGGCGGCAAGCGAGAGCGCGGAGTCTTGATGGTCGGCCCGCCAGGAACAGGCAAGACGATGCTCGCCAAAGCGATCGCCTCATCCCTTCACACTCCGATCTACATAGCGAACGGTGGATCGTTCGCCGGCATGTTTCTCGGCATCGACGCACTGAGCGTGTACCTGATGGTGCGCGCGGCTCGAAAGCGGGCCAAGGTCTGGGGCGGCTGCGTCGTCTTCATCGACGAGATCGACGCGCTTGGGATGAGGCGCTCCGGTCAGCAGGGCGGCATGATGGGCGGGATGGGCGGAATGTTCGGCGGCGGAATGCTAGGCCTGAACATGCTGCTGGTCCTGATGGACGGCATTGACAATCCCGGCTGGATAGTCCGTCAGCTGCGCGGCCTGGTCAATCTCTCGCTCGACGGAGTTTTCATCCCGCGAGTGATCGCTTTCAACGGCAACAGGCTGTCGTTGCGTATCCCTCCGCTCAAGGCGCCCAGCTTCAACATCCTCTTCATTGGCGCCACCAACAGGCCTGCAGTTCTCGACGAGGCGCTGACGAGGCCTGGGCGATTTGGAAGACAGATCGTCTTCCGCCTTCCCGACCGCGAATCACGCAAGGACATCGCAGCTCTCTATTTCGACAAGAAGGCCCATGACACCACGCTCGACACACCGAGCAAGCGCGAAGAGTTCGCCCGCATCACAGAAAACTACTCGCCGGCCGACATCGAGCAGGTTCTCTCACTTGCTTTGCTTTACGCGTTCGAAGACGGACGCGAAGTATTCACCTGGCCAGACGTCCGCGAGGCTATGGGCAATGTTGAGGCCGGCCTCGCAATCCCGGTCGAGTACAACGAGAAGGACAAGATTGCCGTCGCCCGCCATGAGCTTGGACACGCCGTCGCTTCACACTTCTTCCACCCCGATCACGCGCACGTTCGACTGTCCATTCGGCGACGCGCAAGCGCACAGGGTGAGATCGGCGGTTATCACCTCGCGCTGCCCACCGAAGAGCAGTACGGCGGTTCGCGCTTCCGCTCTCAGCTCGCGGCGGACATCCGGCACGGCCTCGGCTCGATCGCGTGTGAGCATGTCTTCTACGGCGAGAACTCGGCCGGTGTCTTCGGAGACCTGAGAAGCGCGACCGCGATGGCCTGCAGGATGGTGGGCACCATCGGTATGGGTGCTGATCGGCTGGACCCGGTGATGTCGGCAAAGGCGGCGAACATCGGGGAGCACCTGATCTCCGTCTCGGAGGTGACGCAGGGCATTCACGGCGAGTCGACCTGGGAAGGCGCCGTTCTGCACAACCCGAGGGGACGGCGAGTCGTGGCCCAGATTCTGGGTGCCGCATACATCGACGACTGGCGCCTGATGTACGTCAACAAGGAAGCCATCGACCTGGCCGCGGAGGCGCTGATCAAGCAGGGCGGTGAGCTGATGGGCGATGAGATCACGGGTCTGCTGGACTCGGTAGGCCTCCGACTGCCGACCGCCTCCGACGCCTATCCGGAAGACATGCCGTCCGTCCCGGACGACAAGGTGTCGCTGAGAACGATCGAGGGAACGGCCTGATCCGACTCCGAGAGTCGGCCCTGGTGGCCTCGGTGTTTCTGGCCTTGTTGCCGAACACTGTACTGGCCCGCGACCCAGGCGCCGGCCCGACTCCAAATCACGTGGCGGCGAAGATCGTCGCGGCCGAGCTGGCCATGCAGGATGCAACGCGCCGGCTGACCGCGCTCGCCGCCGAGAAACCCGTCGGAGTCGCCGACAGCGTGCGGCACCAGCTCGCCGTTTCCGCCGCCACCTACCAGTTCCGCCAGGCGGCGCGGCAGGAACAGCTCCGCGTCTACGAGGTCGCGGGCTATGGGAGCGTGGAGTCGGCTGTAGTCCCCTTGCTCCCGGTGGAGGTTCGGAGCTCATTTCAGCAATCGATCTCGGCGCTCCACTCGCTGTACATCCTCGCCGGCATCGACCAGTACTACCTCGTCAACCCGCACTTCACCCTTGCTTACTCCGACGCTTCCCCGCTCAGCTCGTTGCGCACGTATTACCTGGAGGCGCAGCGGCGATACGGGGTCGACGCCAGCTACCTCGCCTCGATCAACTTCATCGAGAGCAAGTTCGGACGCGTCAACGGTCCCTCGTCAGCCGGCGCGATGGGACCGATGCAGTTCTTACCCGGGACGTGGGCGAACTACGGGCAGGGTGGCAACATCATGGACCCGCACGACTCGATCCTGGCCGCCGCGCGGTACCTGACCCACTACGGAGCGCCGTACAACATGCGCCAGGCCATCTGGCACTACAACCTCGACTACGACTACGTCGACGCGGTGGAAACGTTTGCTCGCGCCTACCGCGCGAACCCCGGCTGGCTCGACCGCATGTACTACTGGGACACATTCGGCTAGACTCCCGGCTCGGCTCGCCGGGATCGTTAGAGTAAGTACTCATGGAGTACCGGATCGAACAATTGGCCCGGGCTGCGGGCGTGGCCGTGGACACGATCCGCTTCTACCAGGGCAAAGGCTTGCTCGACGCGCCTCGCCGGGAAGGCCGCGTGACCTGGTACGGGCAGGCTCACGTCGAGCGGCTGAAGAGGATCAAGGAGCTCCAGCAGCAGGGCTTCACCCTGACGGTGATCCAGCGCTTCCTGGCGGGTGAGCTCGAAGCGTCGGATGAGGCGCTCGTCGCGGCGGTCACGCGGCCATCCGCGCCGCAGACGCTGACGCTCGCCGAGCTGGCGGAGCGAAGCGGTGTCGCCGAACCTCTGCTGAGGAGCCTCGAGCAGGCCGGTTTGCTGGTACCGCTCGACGGCACTGAAGAGCCACTTTACCCGGCCGACGACCTGGACGCGATCGCGGCGGGAATGAAGCTCATCACGGCGGGGGTGCCGATCGGCTCGCTGCTCGAGCTTGGTAAGGAGCACGCCGCCGCTGTCGACCGGACGGCGCGGCAGGCGGTCGACCTGTTCGACAAGTACGTGCGTGAGCGCATTCAGGCGGAGGGTGGCGAGACCGAGGCCGCGGAGCGCAAGCTGCTGCAGACGTTCAACGACCTGCTCGAGGCGAGCGGCACGCTGGTCCGTCACCACTTCCAGCGGACGCTGCTCCGCGCAGCGCGGGAGCACATCGAGAAGCGCGGATGATCGCAGCGACCGGGATCCGCGGCCGCGAGCTCGATCGCAATCCTGACCTGGTCGACCTCGTCACCGCGGCCCGCGACGCCGGACACGAGGTGATGCTTTTCGAGCGACCGATGCCTGATGCGGTCAGCGTGGCGGCCATCGGACGCGTCTTTGACATCGTGTCCGCGCCTGGTGGGATCGCGCTCGAGAATGCGGAAGGCGGTGCGATCGACTTCGAGCCCGGAGAGAATCGCCCCCTCGCCGCATCACGCCTCTGGCGCCGCACGGGCCTGGCGACCGGCGCGGTCGCCGTAGGGGGCTTCGCCTACCGGCCCGACCGCGAGCCCGCGGGCGCGTGGTCCGGGTTTCCCGCGCTGCTGTTTCGCATCCCGGCGCTGGCCGTCATGCGGAAGCGAGGTCACACGTTCGCAACGTACATTGCCCCTGACGCCGAGGAACTGCTGGATCTCGTGCCGAACACGGTGCGCGCACCAGGAGCACGCCATCTCGAGATCGCCCCGATCCGCAATCCGCTGGCCTGGACCGCTGCGGTCGAAAACGCGGCCGCTCGATTGCGAGCGGGCGACGCCGAGAAGGTGGTCCTCGCGCGCGAGGTGCTGGCGCGCGGTGATGGTGTCGTGTCGGCGGGGATGGTTTTGCGTGGGCTCCGCGCCGCTTACCCGTCGTGCTTCATCTATCTGGTCACCGGCGCGGACGGCACGGCCTTCGCGGGGGCGTCGCCGGAGCTCCTCATGCGCCGTGCTGGCGAGCGCGCATTCGCACAGCCGATGGGAGGTTCGGTCGCCCGTGGTGCGACGGACGCCGAAGACGAACGCCTTGCTCGCCAGCTGATCGAAAGCGGCAAGGACACGGCCGAGCATCGCGTCGTGTCGAAATTTGTTGTCGATGCGTTGCGACCCTTCGCACGCAACGTCAGCGCGATCGGCCCTGAGGTCGTGCGGTTCACCAACATCCAGCACCTGGCCACGAGCGTGGCTGTCGACTTGAATGACCCGCCGGCCGACGCGCTCACTCTCGCGGCGGCGCTCCACCCCACGCCCGCGGTCGGCGGCTGGCCACGTGAGGCGGCGGACAGGTTGATCGACGAACTCGAAGGCATGGAGCGCGGCTGGTACGCCGGCGCGGTCGGTTGGATCGATGGATACGGCGATGGTGAGCTCGCGGTGGCGCTGCGCTGCGGCCTGCTGTGGGAAGACGGCGCCCGGCTCTACGCGGGCGTTGGCGTGATGCCGGACTCGGACCCGGCGCGTGAGCTCGAAGAGACCGAGCTGAAGTTCAATGCACTGAAGACCGCGCTCGTCTGATGGAGACGACGCTCCACGGCGCGCCGGCGGCGATCAGCTCTTCAGCGCTGAGGCGGCGGCTTCCCAGCACAGGCGATGTCCGCTCACGGAGTCCTCGCGCTTGAAGCGCACGACGACCATTGTCGGCGTGGGCGCGGCGATGGCGTCGGCGATCGCGGGCTCCAATCCGGAACGATCCGAAACCGGGCTGTAGACCAAACCGTACAGGCGCGCCACCTGCGACAGGTCGAGGCCGAGCGGCGTCGCAAATATCTCCTCGAAGACATCCTGGTGCTCGGCCTGCGGCAAGAAGTTGAAGACGCCGCCGCCGTTGTTGTCGCACACCACGAGCGTCGCCCTGATCCCGTGCCTCTGCAGCGCCCACAATCCGTTCATGTCGTGATACAGCGACAGGTCGCCCAGCAGCAGGACCGTCGGCACGTTGTCGCGGCCAGTGGCCACACCGAGGCCACTCGAAACCAGGCCGTCGATCCCGCTAGCGCCGCGGTTGCCGAAAAAGCGCTGCTGCGGCCTCGAGGGAGGCCAAAAGCTGTCCGCCGCGCGGATCGGCATGCTCGAGCCGATGAAGACCTGACCGGGGTCAGGCATCCTTGCACTCAGCGCGCGCACCACATGGCCCTCGTGGAGCGGAGTTGAGACGAGGGTGGCGGCGATCGCGGCGGTCGCCCGCTTGCCGGCACTGATCCACTGCTCTCGCCAGGCCGACCGGTCGGCAGGGGTCAGGGCCTCGAGCAGCGGCTGCGCGTCGCAGGCGATGACACTGGTGGCGACGTGGTCCTGATCGCGCCAGGCATGGTCCGGATCGATGAGAAACGTCGGCGCGGCGGCCGCGGCGAGCCATCGGTTCAAGACGCGTGACGTCGGCGCCGCGCCGAGGCGGATGACCAGGTCTGGCCCGTGCTGCAGCGACCAGCCGGCCCGAAGCAGCGCCTCGTAGGACTCGACGACGGCGCCGGCCCCGTTTCGTCTCAGCTGGGAGGTTGGTTCGGCCAGCAGAGGCAGGCCGAGACGCTGCAGCGCGGGTGCGAGCCGGCTCCCGTCACGCATCTCTCCGGCCACGACCAAGGGGCGCTGCGCCCGCTGCAGGGCCGACGCCAGAGAAGCGACCTGCGCCTGGTTGGGAAGGAGCCGCCCCTCGGTCAGCGACTGAGGGGGCGCGGGTTCGGCGACCGGAATCTGGCCCGGTGGCGGCACCAGCGGCTCCCGAAAGGGAAGGTTCAGGTGCACCGGACCGGCCTCCGCTTCGGCCACCGCGCGCGCCGCGAGCCGGCGCCACAACCTGGCCGCGTTTGGCAGTTCGACCGGAACACCTGGATCGAAGAACCAGCGAGGGGCGCTGCCGAACAGGTGCTGTTGATCAATCGCCTGGTTGGCGCCGACACCCTGCAGCTCCGGCGGGCGATCGGCCGTGACCACGATCAGCGGCGTGCGCGAGTATGCGGCCTCGACGACCGCGGGATGCACCTCGGCTGCCGCCGTGCCAGACGTCGTCAGCACGACCGCGGGCCTGCCCGTTGCCTTGCCGAGGCCAACTGCAAAGAAAGAGCCACATCTCTCGTCGATATGGACGATGACCTTGATGCGCGGATGTCGCTGCAGCGCCATGGCCATCGGCGCTGAACGTGATCCGGGCGAGACGCAGGCAAACTCGACACCCTGCACCGCCAGCTCGTCGACGAAAGTGGCGGCAAATGACTGAGCTACATCCATAGGATCGACTCGTGATTCTGGAGCGTGAGGACGTCAAGCTGAGCTACTTTGTCGCTGGCAGCGGCTCGCCCGTCACGCTCCTGCACGGTTTCACTCAGAGCGGCCAGAGCTGGCGCGAGGTCATCGCCCGAATGCCGGATGGCTGGAGGTGGATCGTGCCCGACCTCCGCGGCCATGGCGAAACCCAGACCCGGCGCGGCGCGCCGTGCTCGATGGACGGCTGCACCAACGACCTGGTGGCGATGTGGGAGGAGATGGACGTCGGCCGGACGCACCTGGTGGGTTACTCCATGGGCGGGCGGCTCGCTCTGCATGTAGCGGCGCGGCGCCCCGAGCGCCTGCTGTCGTTGCTCACGGTCGGCGCGCACGCGGGCCTCGAGGAGGACGCGAGGGAGGGCCGGAAGCGAGGCGACGAGGGCCTCGCCGAGCGGATTGAGAAGGACGGACTCGAGTCTTTTGTCGACTACTGGGGCGCCCTGCCCATGTTCGCCGGTCTGGAGCGGCGCGGCCCTTCGTACCTGGCCGAGATACGGGCCGAGCGGCTGAAGAACCACGTCACCGGGCTCGCGTGCTCGCTGCGCGGAATGGGCGCCGGAATCATGGAGCCCGTTTGGGACGACCTCGGACACGTCAAAGCCCCCTGCACATTCGTGGCGGGTCAGCTCGACCACGGATACGTCGCCTCGGCGCGACGCCTTGCCGCAGCCGTGCCCAACGGGCGTTTCGATATCGTGCCGCGGGCCGGACATGCGGTGCACCAGGAGCGGCCCGAAGCCTTCGCCCGGGTGCTCGCCTCTCACCTCACCGCGGCGGCTTCGGCGGGAGTTTCGGCTTCCAGCTCGACCGTCGACTGAAGCCCGGCCGCATATCGCGCGGCTCCCAGGCGCTCCCGGTCGAGCATCCCACCATGGTCGATCCGCGCGACAGCGAACACCCGACATCCTTCGCGCACGCACAGTTCCACTTCGCCGGCCACGTCCTCGGGCCGCCGGGCCGTGATCTTCACAGCAGGATGCCCAGCGTGAAAAGGAGCGCGTAGGCAAGCTCCGCAACCGCCATTCTCTTCAGCGCTTTGACCAGCTCTGGTGGTGAAGTCGTCGCGAATGCGGTCCGCACGGGCGCCGATGCGATGGGAATGCCGAAGTGCATCGCCATCACGGTCACGCCGGCGAGTTTTGTCATGAACACGACGATCGGTACCGCGAACGCGGCCGCGACGAGTACGAGCAGCAAGAGGCGCGTGCGCTCCCGACCAAGGCGCGTCGCGAGCGTGCCCTTGCCCGCCGCCGCGTCGGTGTCGATGTCGCGCAGGTTGTTGAGGACCAGGATCGCGGTGGCAAGAAATCCAATCCCGCATCCCAGCAGTACGCCGAGCACCGTCATGTGGCCTGTCTCGACGTACGCGGTACCAACCGTCGCCACCAAACCGAAGAAAACGAAGACGAAGACCTCGCCCAGCCCGAGATAGCCGTACGGGCGAGGCCCGCCCGTGTACAGCCAGCCTGCGAGAAGGCTCGCCCCGCCGACGATAAGGAGGCGCCAATCGACCGCCAGACTCAGGATGCAGCCGACGATCGCCGCCACTCCAAAGGCCGCGATCGCGGCTGATCGCACACGTTCGGGCGCGACCACGCCCGAGGACGCGGCGCGCATCGGTCCAACGCGGTTCTTGTCGGCGCCGCGCACGAAGTCCGAATAGTCGTTGGCGAAATTGACGCCGAGCTGCATGCCAAGCGCGACGATCAGGGCCGCGATCCCGGCCCACCAGCGCGCGCCTCCTTGATGGATGGCCACCGCCGTGCCGGCGAGCACCGGAGCGACGGACGCCGCCAGCGTGGCCGGCCGCACCGCGGACCACCACACGCGTGCGTCGCTGACCGCGGGCGCTTCCCTGATCATCAGGGTCGCTTTGGAAACTTCGTGAAGTCGGGTTTGCGTTTCTGCACGTACGCGTCCCGGCCTTCCTGCGCCTCTTCGCTCATGTAGTAGAGGAGAGTCGCATCGCCGGCAAGCTGCTGGATGCCGGCCAGCCCGTCATCGGCCGCGTTGAAGCCGGCTTTCAGCAGGCGCAGCGCCAGTGGACTCAGTTCGAGGATGCGGCGGCACCACCTGACGGTCTCTGGCTCCAGGTCGGCTAGCGGCACCACCTTGTTGACCAGCCCCATGTCCAGCGCCTGCTGCGCGTCGTACTGCTCGCACAGGAACCAGATCTCGCGCGCCTTCTTCTGCCCGACGATGCGCGCGAGCAAGCCCGCACCGTAGCCTCCATCGAAGCTACCGACTCGCGGACCAGTCTGGCCGAAGAGCGCGTTGTCGGCTGCGATCGTGAGGTCGCACACCACGTGCAGCACGTGACCGCCGCCTATCGCGTATCCGGCGACCATCGCGATCACCGGCTTGGGCAGGCGGCGGATCTGAACCTGCAAGTCGAGCACGTTGAGACGCCCGGTGCCTCCAGCATCGACGTATCCGTCGGCACCGCGCACCCGCTGGTCGCCGCCGGAGCAGAATGCCTCGGTCCCCGCTCCGGTCAGGATGACGACGCCGACTGTCGGGTCGTCACGGGCCGCCTCGAACGCCTTCGACATCTCGACCACGGTCAGCGGCCGGAAGGCGTTGTGGACGTCGGGCCGGTTGATCGTGATCCTGGCGACGCCATCCCAGGTGTCGTACAGGATGTCGCTGTAGTCGCCGGAACGAGCCCAGCCTGAATCTTTCAAGTCATCACTCCTAGAGCGATCACTAGCACTAATGCTAGTGCGTCGCTGCGATGCGAGGTCGGCGGTCGCCGAGAGATGCCGCGGCCTAGGAACCGACGATAAGCGCAGCGCTTAAGCGTGCTGGCGGGGCTTCTTCCGCGGGAAGAGCCGGACGATCTTGGCATAGTCATCCGGCGTGTCGATGTCGTCGTGCCGGCCGGGCGCGGGCACGATGTCGAGCAGCTCGGGCCGCCCCTGCAGCACCTGTCGCGCGCCGGCGTCGCCCTTGAGCGCGTGGAGCTCGCCCCACAGCTCACGGGACAGGATCACGGGCGGCGCCCATCCATCGTCTCCCTGCGAGACCGCGACCGCGGGTCGCGAACCTTCGCGGCGCCAGGCTCTGAGCAGCGTCGCCACGGTGCGCGAGCCGACCAGCGGCTGGTCGCCGAGCAGCACCATGGCGGCCTCGATCTCAGGGCGCATCGCGCGCAAACCTGCCTGCAGCGAAGACGCCATACCGCTACTAGCCTTCGGGTTGTAGATGACCTCAGCCCTGCTGTTGATCGCGCGCTTCACGTCGTCCTCCGCGTAGACGACGACCGTCTGATGGCAGCCGCCCTCGCTCGCCGCCTCGAGCACGTGGCGGACCATAGGCACACCATCGATGTCGAGCAGCAGCTTCTGCGAGCCCGGCATTCGCGAACTGCGGCCCGCGGCGAGGACGATGCCTCCGACCGGCAGCAGGGCCGCGGCCAGGCGTTCGAACGGCGGCCGCGCCGCGCGGATCCACTCGACCTCGATCCCAGCCCGAATCGCGACCTCGGCGAAATCACGCAGCCGTCCGCTGTCACCGTCGACGAGGAGAAGACGCCGTCCGATCAAGGGCGACAGGTCCGCCAGCTGCTCCGGCAGGCCCACGACCGCGAGCGAGCGGCAATCACTGCGTGACGCGACGTGCTGCAAAGCAGAATCGAGGTCGCGGCCGCGGACGACCATCGAATGCGGCCCCTCGGGCTCGCGATACGTGCGGCCTCGAATCGCCAGGTCCAGGTCCCCCATCACGAACACGGACATAGGCGGTTCAGCATGCCAGATGGGACCCGGCTTACTCTCTCTTGAATGCCGGTTCTTGGTGCTCACGTCGATTCGTCCGGGGGACTCCACCTTGCCTTCGAGCGCGCCAAGGCCATGGGGGCGGATGCCATACAGGTCCACCCTACTCCGCCCGGGTTCTGGGGGTCGCCGAAGCTCGACGAGAACCGGATCGCGACGTTCAAGGAGGCCGCGGCCAGGCACGGCCATCCACCCTTCTACTTTCACGCCGTCTACCTGATCAACCTCGCCGGCGACGACACGACGCTGCGCCAGCGCTCTGAGAGCACGCTCACCGGGTACCTCAGATCCGCCGATGAGCTGGGCATCGACGGCGTGATCTTTCACACCGGCTCGCACAAAGGCGCAGGTTTCGAGACGCGACTTCCCTCGATCACGGAGCACATCCGGCGCGTTCTCGAGCGCGCAGACCCCAAGGAGGCGAAGCTGCTGATCGAGAACAACGCAGGCCTGGGAGGCTGCGTCGGCGCGAAATTCGAGGAAATCGAGCAGATGCTCACCGCGCTCGACAACGATCCACGTGTCGCGGTCTGTTACGACACCTGCCACGCTTTCGCGTCGGGTTACGACGAGCGCACCTCCGCCGAGGTGAAGAAAACCATCGACGACCTCGACCGCGTGATCGGCCTCGAGCGCGTCCTTGCGATCCACGCCAACGACTCGGTGACCGGGCTCGGCTCGAACCGCGACCGGCACGCCAACATCGGTGCGGGTCAGATCGGCGAGGAGGGCTTTCGTGCTCTCCTCCATGAACCGCGGCTTGCCCGGCTGCCCTTCATCCTGGAGGTGCCGGGCGCGGGTGGCGGGCCCGACGCCGAGCAGGTGGCGGTGCTCAGGCGGCTGGCGGCTTAAGCGACGTCTGAGATCGTGGATTCGTCCTCGATCTCGACAGGCGCCGGGGCTGCCCGACGCGCGAACAGGCCGGCGAGCCAGGCCCGGAAATGAGCGGCCTTCGGCCGAGAGTTCCAGTGCATGCGGGAGTTCTCCACCTCGCGCTGGATGTCCTTGAGCCGCTCCCACATCAGGTCTTCGTTCAT